>NZ_LFZP01000064.1:0-296814 GCF_002925705.1 Burkholderia anthinoferrum | reverse complement strand
GCCTTGGCGAGCTCGAGCGCGATTTCCTTGCCGATGCCGCTCGCGGCGCCCGTGACGACTGCGGTCTTGCCATTCAGGTTGCTCATGTTCGAATTCCCGTGGTGAAAGGATTGACAGGGAGAAGGGACTGCGGACGCGTTACTGGCCCAGGTAATCGTAGACGACTTCGCCGAGGCCCAGCGTCAAATCCGCGACGATGTGGCGGGCCTCGACGATCTCGAGCACGGGCAGATCGGCCACCGGCGCGAGCGCGTGCGGCGCCAGCTCGAGCGATGCGGGACCCGTCCATGCGCCCTTCATCTTGATGTCCTGCATGTAATAGCGCACCAGTTCGCACACGCGCGCGGTGCCGTCGACGTGCGGAATGATCTTCAGCAGGAAATTGGGGCCGGCGAGCCGCTTTGCCTGCTCGTCGATGTCGAGTTCCTTGTGCTTGTAGCCCATCGTGCCGGTCGCGACGCGCACCTTGCCGTAATCGAGTGTGCCGAGGAGGTGATCGGTGTTCACGTGCAGCGTGGGCGACGCGAGCTTCTTCGGGAAGCCCCACAGCTCGCGGCCGCCGGCGATCGGCGGGTGATCGTCGAGATACATCGCCAACGTATAGCCGCCCCGCTGGCCGTTGTACTCGACCGGAATCACCTGGCCGCTCTCGGTGTAATCGCCGAAACCGGTGGAATCGGCCATGCGGATGAATTCGTACTGCACGAGCGGCTCGGTGACCTGCAGCGGCTCGGGGACGATTTCACGGAGGCGGTCCGGATCGGTGCGGTACGTGATGATCAGGAACTCACGATCGACGAAACGGTACGGGCCCATCGGGAACGCAGGGCTGGTCAACGGCATCGCAAACGCTTTCGATCGGACATCGCTGGGTTTCATGCGGACTCCTTGTTGTTGATCGCTTCGTGGATGAGTGGTCGTAATCGTATGCCTGTGCGTTGCCGTTGTGCGATGCCGCATCTGGAATTAATTGTTGCCGATTTCGAATAATTTGCGGCGTCAATATTGAGATGAACGATGCAAACGGCCGGGACGGCACGCTGGTTGGGGCGATGGTCGCACGCGCCGATGACGCCATGACGTGAAAAGGTGAGCCTTTACGGGAATCGCGGTGAGCTTTTACGGGAGACGGTGGCGCCAGAATATGACAATTGTGTGAACTTGTGTTGCAGTGCAGGCTCTAAGTGCGTTCGCCGCGCGGGCCTTGTCCGGGCGGCGGCCGCATCAGGTACCGCTCGAGCGGCCACGCCCTGGCATCGTTCGTATCCGACCGGGCAACCGGCCGATCTTTTTACGCCCCACGCAACCCGATTCATGCAGAACGTCAATCTCGCCCTCTTTTCCGCCATCAACGTCGGGAGTGCACCGCACCCGGGCATTGCCCGCCTCGCGATCTTCGCCGCCGACTGGCTCGTTTATGCGCTGCCCGCGATGCTGCTGCTGACCTGGATCTTCGGCGCGCGCCCCGCGCGGCGTCAGGCGATCGAGGCCGGGGTCGGCGTTTGCGTGGCGCTTGCGCTCGCGCAGGTA
The DNA here is from genome assembly GCF_002925705.1 of Burkholderia anthinoferrum. NCBI lineage: Bacteria > Pseudomonadati > Pseudomonadota > Betaproteobacteria > Burkholderiales > Burkholderiaceae > Burkholderia > Burkholderia anthinoferrum. The sequence goes on along the minus strand of NZ_LFZP01000064.1, from coordinate 295,284 downwards.
CTCGGGCATGGCTGGTTCTCGCCGCGCCCGTTCATGGCGGGCGTCGGCACGCAACTGATTCCGCACGCGCCGGACAGCTCGTTCCCGAGCGATCACATGACGTTCGCGTGGAGCATGGCGGTTGGCCTGCTGCTCGGCGGCACGACGCGGGTGACCGGCTTCGTGATGGCCGCGATGGCCGTGGCGATCGCATGGGGGCGCGTCTATGCGGGCGTGCACTGGCCGCTCGACATGGCGGGCGGCGTGCTGGTCGGCACGGCCGGCGCACTGGCCGCGCACCTGTACGGGCAACGTGTGACCGCGCTGCTCGAACGGCTCGGCGATTCGGTGCATGCCGTCGTGATGGGGCGCCGGCAGGCGCCGTAAGCGGAAGGAAACGCCCGGGCTGCCGTCAGCCGGGCGAGTCGGACGTGCGGGCCGATTCGGCCGACGCGGACGGGCCGCCGCCGCCGTCGCGCAGTTCGGGCGTATCGGCCGGATGCCGGGCGGCATCGCGGTCGAGGGCGCTTTCCTTCAGGATCGCGCACATCGCGACGAACAACGCAAGGACTACCGCGGCGAGGCCGCAATAACCGGCGATCTTCAGGTGGCGAAGGAAAGGCGAAGCGTGGCTTTCTTTTGTCATGACCGGGCGCTCCTGGGCGGGCTGCGGCGGCTGTCGCCCGACAGCGGCGCGCAGACACAGATATATACCAGCCGCGATGCCGGTGCCAAGCCCACCGCTGCGCCGGCGCAACGATTGTTTCGGCCGCCGGCGAACCCGGTGTCTCCGGTCAGTCTTCCAGCGTTTCGTGCACGGCCGCCGCGCCGCGCTTCCAGTAGGCCGCCGCGCGGATGCGCGACTTGTCGATGCCGCGCTCGCCGGTCAGGTGCTGGCGTACCGCGCGCATCGACAACGCTTCGCCGGCCGCCCATACGTAGCCGTCGCCGGACGACGGCAGCGGCAGGCCGCGGACGGCATTGAGCAGCACGTCGCCGTTCGCCGCGGCGGTTTCGGCGCGGAAGCGCCAGATTTCGTGCACGTCGGCGCGCGTGTCGAACGAGATCTGCGCGGTGCGATCGGCCACTTCCAGCACGACCGCCGCGCGCGCGCCGGCCGGCAATTCCTCGAGACGCCGCGCGACGGCGGGCAACGCCGTATCGTCGCCGATCAGCAGATGCCAGTCGAAATCGGTCGGGACCACGAACGAACCGCGCGGGCCGCCGATGCCGAGCCATTGGCCGACGCGTGCCTGCGCGGCCCACTGCGATGCCGGGCCCGGATGGTTCAGCACGAATTCCAGATCGAGCTCGCAGGCGGCGCGGTCGAAGCGGCGCGGCGTGAAGTCGCGCGCGACCGGCTTCGGTTCGCCTTCCGGAAACTCGGGGCCGTTCGCGCCGAGCGTCGGCAGCGCGGGCCGCTCCGCGCCGGGCGGCGGGAAAAATACCTTCACGTGATCGTCGAACGACGCGGATTCGAAGTCCGCGAGATCGGGGCCGCCGAGCGTGACACGCAGCAGGTGCGGCGTCACGGCATGCACGCGCAGCACCTGCAGCAGGCGGAACTTGAGGGTGTGGCGCACGCGGGTGACGGTGCGTTCGGACGTGTTCTGCATCAATCCGTTCTCCTTGGGTGGTGACGGGGCGGCGCGGCTCACGCGCCGGCGCCGCCTTCGATTTCGGCCGTCGCGCGGCGCAGGATGGCGGCGATGCGGCGCTGTTCGTCGGTATCGGCGGCGCTCTTGTGCAGCAGCGCGCGCTTGAGCGCGAGACGCGCCTCGACGAATTCCGGCAGCCAGCCGGCTTGCGATTCCTCCTGCGCTTCGTTGCCCGCCGATTCCCCGGCGAACGCGCGGCGCATGAATTCCATCTTGCGGGCAAGGTGCGTGAGACGCGCGAACAGCGTATCGACGCGTTCACGCTGGGTATCGAGGTGCGCGCGGCCCGCGTCGGTCAGCGCATAGCGCTTGCGGTTGCCTTCCGCCTGCGACGCGACGAAGCCGACTTCTTCGAGGTACGTGAGCGCCGGATACACCATGCCGGGGCTTGGGCTGTAGAAGCCGTTCGAACGCGTGTCGAGCGCCTTGATCAGCTCGTAGCCGTGGCTCGGTTGCTCGGCGAGCAGCGCGAGCAGCAGCAGTTGGAGATCGTCGGAGCTGAACTGGCGGCCGCGCGGCATGCCGTCGTCGCCGAAATCGCCGAAGCCGCGCCCGCCGCGGCCACCGAACGGACCGCTGCCGAATGCATCGGGGCCGCCGCGACGGTGGCGGCCGATCGCGTACCAGAGACCGGCGAACCCGTCGGGGCGGGCATACGTACCATGACTGTCGCAGCGGGCATGGCCGCGGAAGGGGTTGTGCCGCATGATCGTGTCCTATGTGTCGCAAAACATATCTAAAGATATATATCGAAAGATAGGGCGTCAAGGGGATTATTGGGGGCGGGATGGTGGAGTTGGGCGGGTGTAGGTTGGCAAAAAAGGTGGTCTCTTTCGCAATATTTGATCAAAGCTATTAATTTCTTGATTCAATAGCTAGCATGTCTGCTCTCGGTTGCCGTGGAACTTCTGCGGAAAAGGCGCCCAGCGTCTCGGGAGGGGAAATCATTGCTGTAGCTTTGAGGAGTCCGGTGATGGCTTTTCTCGGCGATGTCGCCCGAGTCATCATCAAGGAGGTATCAGATTGGCGTTTTCAATGTGCTGCCAATGGATGCTCGACGAAGGAGAGTGATTCGGATTGCATACTAATTTAAGAATGGGTGTACGCCAAATAATGACGCTATTTCAGATCAGCACATTGATCAACTGAGCGCAATGGTAACTGCGCCAGTCGGTGATTCGGAGAGTCGAGGCCGGTTGCGGGAAAGTTCCACGATATATGCCGACAGGGTAGGCGGGGCGCGACCGTTTGCATGTGGCAACGAATCGTCGCCCCGCCGGATCAGTGACGATTAGAAATCGTCGTCGGAAGTGTCGATCTCTACGTCAATCGGCACCCCAAGCTCGTGGGCGATCGGCTGATAAATATCCGTTTCGACGTCGACTGGCAGTTCGAGCGATACCACGAGGGAATATCTGACCTCGTTGTCCCATTGTTCGGCGTCTTTCCAGTCCTTCCACCAGCCGCCAACCGGATACACGGCAATCTGCCCTTTCGCAGCGAGGGCAGCAGCGGTGCCCGTCCACACGTCAGAATGGATACTGCCTCTTGTTCGCAACTGGGATCCCAGAGTCCAACCGTCGACGTCGGGGTCGGGATGCCTCTGTTCGTCATCTGCATCACGCTCCGCCAAATTGACCCGACTCAGGAACTCTTCGTCGGTTTCGCTTGCACCTTTCAGGGAGAATCGCAACCCGAAAGAGGGGTATCTGTACTTGCTATTCCAGCCCCGTTTGCTCGGATTCGGATCGACAAAGTAAGATAGCGTGATGCGAAGTTCCGCTTGCTGTCCTTCAAGCTCGAGGAGTTCGTCTGAAGGCCAAGGGAGCTCATGTATATTGTGATTCCCCATCTTGATCGAACCGTCCTTTCGAAACGGCGTTAGCGTTTCTTCTAACACGATAGTCGCACGTTGCTCGCTCGACGATAGGGAGTACGTAGGCTGAATCGCACCGTAACCGACTGTGCGTAATAGATTTCGCTTGTCTCGCTGCGTCGGTTGAACACTGAGATTTGCGCGCATGGCCGGCGTGTGCCGAGCGCCATGGATGACAAGGGCTCTGACTGTTTCTGGCCAGTAATCTGGATAGCGGCTCCAGATCTGCGCACACAATCGTGCCACCTCCGCCGTCGCTGCGCTTGTATCTCCGGTCTCACAGAACAAAGATCGTTGGAACCGCGAAGCAGTAGTGACCATGCGCACCGAGTCGGGGCCAGGGGTCCCGGTGTTCGTGCCGTCAATGGACCCATTACCGCCCTCGGCCACCACATCGGGCTTGAACGGCCACTGATTGATCCAGGTAAGAGACGTCCGTGAACTCGGCGCAAGCGCGCCTACGTCGGCGATAGCTTGATACCCGGGATATTGATGCGCATTGATATCAGCAAGCGTGGTGTAGGCGCCAACGCCGATAGCGTTCCACGCCTGTGCCGGATCTTCGATCGACCGAATTGCGTTCGAATTGGGGTACTCGTGCCATTCATTGCTCTGGACGTTACCTGCAGCCAGCACGAAAAGTCTTTGACGAATCGGCTCGGGGTTCTCGTCGTCGTCAACGTTGATCTCGACTGAAGGCCTTCCAAATGCCAACTGGTCGATCGTGGCGGACCATTCTGAAGGGTCGCCGCTTGTATCTCCAATTGCGGTGGTCATCATCGCAAACACGCGGCGATCAGTCTCTGCTGCACCCTCCAAGAGTTCGGCCGACCTGGCGACGATAGCGCCGTAGAGATGGGGGGAATTTGCGCCGTTGGGAGGAAGTATCTTCGCCGACTCGAGAACGTGATTGATGAGCACAGGCTCGTTGGAAGCCAGCAGTTCGGTCAGATTCCCGTAGGCAGATATGCCGGCCATCTCGGTGCCATGCCCCTCGTGATCGGCAAGTCCCCATGTCTCGTCGTATGCGTGCAGATCCTGTTCGCCGAGGACATCGGAAAGAAGCGGGTGTGCTCGATTCACTCCGGTATCGAGAAGGGCAACGCGAGTCTCTTCTGCGTTCTCGCCAAATTCGATGCGTCCAACCAAATCTTGGCCCCACTCGGCCTGGTCCGCCGGCGTCAACTCTCCAAGGAAAAACTCCGCAGTGGGTGCGACGCTTCGAAACTCGGCGACGAGATCCAAAAGCTCGGCGCTTTCCTGGAGCGAATCTCGGGTTGCTTGAACTGCGACGACAACTCTTCCCGGGAAGGTGACGTAGCCTGGCTCAACGATAATGCCGAAATTTTCCCCTTCTTCCGCGAATTCATCACGGATGGCACCGGCTGACTGCCCTTTCGATCGAAGCCAAACTTGGTACCAGGCAAGTTCATCAGGCGCTGGAGGATCTGAGCGTGAGGTCCAAAGATCTCCGAAGGCGATGGCACGAAATTGCTCGATCGCATTCACAAGTGCCATATGGGCGGGTTTTTCATGTTCAGTATCTTTCTCGAGATACTCGTTTACCCGCTTCTCGAATGCAGAAAGTTTTCCGTCGGGCACGAATACAACGAGGACGTCCCGATCTCGGGCATCGACGAAAGATAAGACTTCGATTCCGTCTCGCTTCCACTCAACCGAGGTGGGATTAAGAGCGCCCTTTGGCCGAATCTCGATTGCTATCGAAAACCCCGCCTGCCGCCGGGGAAGATCGAGTTGCTCGCGCCTACTTTCGATCGCGGCAGCGGTAACTCGCAGACGTTGCAATTGCCCGATGAGGCGCGTGCCGTGTGCCCGTCGGTTGCGCGGCATTGTGGGCAGATTTACCCGCGCCGGCGGAGCGATGTACTCTCGTGTTTCGCTGTAACCGTTTGCAAACAGGTGAGGAAGGTTTGTTTCGGGCATATCGGATTTACCAAGTGAACCGAGATGCTCGAGTGTACAACTAACTCAAACAGTAAGCCTTAAAAATCATGGAACTGATTGTGTGCGCGCTCAGACAAGTGAGCGATAACAGAATCTTCGCTCACAACTCCCTCGCCATTCAGAATGGTGTCTTTAATCGTATCGATGCAGGCCCGTGAAATTTCAGCTTGAGATTGACCTTCGGCGGCACTTGTAACACGCTCAAAATTAAACGACACAGCCACATAGCTGGCAAGCCGATTCCTTAGCAACTGCTCGATTTGCTCGGCGTTCGGTACAGCATAGCGCACGACGTCATCGAATCGACGGAAAAGCGCAACATCGAGATCTTTCGCGTGATTAGTGGCGGCCAGAATAAGGCTGTCCGAGTCATCTTGATCGAGCAACTGCAAGAACATATTGAGCGTACGGCGCATTTCAGCCACGTCGTGCTGGCTGCCACGCTGAAGCCCAAGCGAATCGAACTCGTCGAAAAAGTAGACGCCGCGAGTTTGCTTTAGCGCATCAAACACAAGGCGTAGCTTCGATGAGCTCTCACCCATGAACTTTGTAATGAGGCTGTCGAAGCGGACAGTGAACAGGGGAAGCCGCAACTCTCCGGCCAACGCGCCCGCGGTCATGGTCTTACCGGTACCGGGGCGTCCAACTAAAAGAATCTTTCGCCGCGGCGCCAGGTCGTGAGCTTTAAGTCGTTCAACCTCACGCTGCTCCCTCAAGATCCGATCGAGCTTGGTTCGCACATCGTCGGTCAACACCATCTGACTCAGGCGGTCCGATGGGTACTTCACGGAAAGCAAATCGACGAGCTCGCCTTTTGGCTGGGCGAGCGGTGTCGGCCGCACGGTCCGGGGACTGTTGGCTTTCATCTTCGCCGCGTCGATCAACTCTCGAAGTTCGGCGGCGAGCCGGGTATGCCCGCGGCGAGCCTCATCCGCCGCAACTTGCGTCGCAACGGCATAGAACTGAGGTGAATCTTCGCTCGCATGGGCGCGCAGTAGCGCTTTGATTTGATCCGATCGTGCCATAGCTATATCCCTCTTCCATCTTAGCGCACTCTTGGCTGAGAGTGATGCTATTATAGCATTTCATTGCTATAGTTACATCTAAATGGTTGAGTCACGTTTCCCACGATCGCAAAAGGAGCTCATCAAACTTGCGCGCGGTGCCGCGACGCAGAGGGAGTTCGCGATGCGTCTGAAGGTCGATAAGTCATGTCTATCTCGCTACGAGTCGGGAAAATTGGGGGCTCCGGTGAGAGTGATCGACGAATGTCTAAAGATCGTCGCCAATGGCCTTGTCGAACCGAGTAGTCCTTCGATTGCCTCTGCACTGGAACATGCTCGAATGACGGTGAAGTGCTTGGAGCAATGAGCTGCCCATCGTGAAAAGACGAAGTACTCGTTAGGCTGAATGCACGAACAATACGATGCAACAGTAGCAACGCACGGCATAGAGCCTTCCTGCAGAAAATTCGGGTTTCCGCGTCGCCCACGTTAGCGCGTCGGCACACGGAGGACTAGCTGCCAGGCTTGGATCGAAACGATCTCGAATCACCGGAAAAGGCAACATGGCTGAGCTCAGTGTTGGCCTACCCGCAGTGCTTTGCGCGCTAGAGTAATCGCTCTAGATTCCGCTGAGAAATGCCGAATCCCTTTGTGGGCGGCCTGTTCGGCGCGCGTCATCATTGTCGAAATTATCCTATCGCCTCACGCGCGTAGTACAAAAAACTATTTAAAATCAATGGCATGAGTTTGACTTCTCGGGTCGGGACGCCATAACATCTGCCGGTGCTATGAACGTCTTCCGAGAGTTAACCCGTTGAGTCCAATTTCCGAACGATTGCGCGCACTCCGGCTCCGCTACGGTGTCCGCCAAATGGATCTCGCGGCAGCGATAGGCTTCGAGCAAAGCTATATCTCGGCGATTGAGCTCGGAATCAAAGGGCCGCCCTCCATCGAATTCGTCGAGCGAGTCTCCGCATACCTGCGGTTATCGGTCGACGAAGACTCCAGCCTGCGCGAGGCACTGCAGCTCTCCACGCGACACTTCTCTATTCCTCAAACCGCGTCAGCAGACGTCTTTCGCCTATGTAGCGAGCTTTGGCGCGAGCTGGACAGGCTAACGGACACCCAGATCCGGGTGATTCGAGATGTGATCGCGATGCGGCAGGAAATTGGACCAGGTGCGGACCGGCAGGTCGTCGGTCGCGTAGTCAGAAGAGACAAGGAGGACGCCAAAATGTAAAAAGCGAGACAAACCAGAAGGCTTGCTCGCTTTTGGGGAAGGCTGAACGCCGCTCCGTGTTGGCGCTCGTAGTGTCGTCCAGCCTCCCCGACTCGTCAAGCCTCCCCTCCTTCGTTTGCACTAAGTTGCCGCGCGATATTCCTGCGGCCGGGCGTTTTTACGCCCGAAGATAGTGCTATTTCTACCTGCTCTCCGAGCGGGTTGGCTTCTTATCGCCTGCGAAATGAAAAAGACGACTACTGCACGAAAAATATTGACGCGTTCCGGACGACGAACTCGATATCTATACCCCTCCACCAAGAATCGCGCGCTTATACAGTGTGAATCGCGGCTTGAGTTCAATGCGGCCATGCACTTCGAATTTTCGCCGGACGTCGTACGCTATCGCGAACAACCAACTGAAGTCACTTATCGCGATCGTAACGACCGAGTGCGGAAGTACTTTCCCGATTTCGAACTGACGATGAAAGATGGAGCGTCAGTACATGTCGAGATCAAGCCCTCATCGAAGCTGCGTCAGGCTCAACTGCGTGAGCGGCTGCAAGATATCGCGCAGCAGTATGTGCATCGAGGTCAGTTGTTCAAGGTTCTGACCGAGCGCGAGATCGGAAGCGCATCAAAAATCGCAAATCTTGAGCGTCTGAGCTATCACCGGCGACCAGCCCCGTACGGATTCGAACGTGCGGAGCTCTTGCGACGTCTGGCTCGGATTCAGCCGCTGACATTCGGCCGTGCAAGCTCAATCGCTGGGAGTGAACAGGCAGTCATGCGCCTGCTGTCGACAGGTTGCCTAGTGTTCGATCGCGACACCGCATTGACGAATTCGACCGTACTTGCCTTCGCGTCGGAGAAACAATCATGATCCGATTCACCTTCAAGAAGGGTTTGGTGTTCCGAGAAGGACTCAAACGATGGACGATCATCGGCCGGACAGTCTTCGGGAAGATAAAGCTCGAGTGTGATGAGGGCGAACCGCGCACGATGAGTCGCGACGAGCTCTACCAGGCGGTCTTGCTCGGCACGATGTCAATCGATGAGCAGAGTCTCAACGTCGATGCTAGCGTGCTATTCACAGCCGTTCCGCGCGATCTCACTTCTTTCCCAGAACACCATCAGAAGAATGCTCGCCGTCGGCACATTTACATGCAGAAGCTGACCGACAATTTTACGAACACAAACTCATGGATCCGCGAACAGACTGAAAAAATCGCAGCAGAGATCGGCGATACATTGGTGCCTTCGGTTAGCAGTATCAAGCGCTGGTGGAGACGATACCGACACACGCGAAGCGTTACCAAGCTGACCGACTGCAGAGAGAATAGCGGGCGCCGCCGCGACAACGTCATCCAGGCACTATTCGAGGAGGCTGTTAACGAGATATATCTCGATCCGCAGAAGCACTCGGGACAAGATGTCTACGGTAGGTTGGTCGAGAAGATCAATCAATACAATAAGCATCGACCTGACCAGGCGCCGCTTACCTGTCCTGTCGAGTCAACAATGTATCGCTGGCTGCGACGTCTCGATCAGAACGCGATAGATGCGGCGCGACTTGGAAAGGACGCGGCCGAAAGAAAGGCTCGCTGGGTGCATGGAATGGCCGTGGCCGATTTTCCTTTGCATCGTGTCGAGATTGACCACACGCCGCTCGACATCTTGGCTATCGACTTGGTCACAAACTTGCCGTTGGGCCGACCATGGATCACGGTTGCCATCGACAGATATAGTCGAGTGATTCTCGGATTCTATCTAAGCTTCCGAGCGCCGTCTGCACAGTCGGTGCTTCAGTGCCTCAAGCGCGCAGTCTTGCCGAAGGCGGATTGGGGGAAAGTTGTCAACTTGCATCGAGAACACCCTGGCTATGGCATCCCGTATCTCGTCGCTGTCGATAACGGCATGGATCTTCACGCGGATGCGGTGCAAATGGTGTGCGGGGAGATGGGGATCTCTATGCTCTATTGCCCGGCCGGGCAGCCGGAGTTCAAGGGAGCCGTCGAGCGTGTGATCGGCACGATTCAGCGCTCCGTGATGCACAAACTGCCCGGAACCGTGTTCTCGTGCGTCGATGAACGCGGAGACTATCCAGCAGAAAAGCTGGCTGCGATCGATCTCAAGACGCTGACGCAGATCCTTATCAAGTGGATTGTCGACGAATACCACCATACTCCGCATCGCGCGCTTGGCATGACGCCGGCCGAAAAATGGCAACAAGGAATCGCGAACGTGCGGATTGAGCTACCGGCATACCCTCAACAGCTCGATATCTTGACGGGACTACCGGAGAGTCGGACTGTATGGCACTACGGTGTCGAACTTGATGGTCTGCACTACAACAACGAGCATCTGCAAGTACTGCGTAGTCGGGCACGCAACTATCGGACGCAAGTGCAGTTGAAGCGCCACGAAGATAACGTCAGCTACATCCACGTCTTTGACGACGAAGCTCGAAGCTATTTCAAGGTACCCGTTACGCATCGGTTCGCGAGCTATGCCGAAGGCCTGACCTTGCACCAGCATCTTTTGATTCGACAGCGCACGAGGCTCGCTCATGGAAATAAATGGAACGATGAGCACCTGCTACGCGTGAAGGCTGAGATTCAGTCCATGATTCGAGAAGCTTTGCGAGGAAAGAAGTTACGAGATCGCAAGCATGCAGCGTCTCTAGATATTATGGATAGCGAACGGGTATTTTCAGATGGATCGGAAAGTGGACGTCGCTCACGTAAGTCCAGCCGTTCGAGATCCCCGGATTCGCAGCGACAAACCTGCGATTCCTCCGATATTGGGCCGTTGCCGGATCTGAATGGATCTCCGAATCCTAGGTACCAAGGAGATGCTCGTGGGTACTGATATCCAAACAGAAAAAAGAGACCCTCTTGAGTTTCTTGCAACGATTGGTCTACCTGAGGACGCGAAGAAGTCACGCGCCCTGGTCGTCAGATTCTCGATACGAAAAGAACTCATCCACTACGACCGCTTTTGCATCGCATTGCGACGGATCGCCGGTATCCATCGTCAATGGCGCTCGGTGTCACCGGGGGCTCGCGCGTTGGCATTGTTGGGGCACACCGGAACAGGGAAATCCACGATTCTGAGGTTCTATGCTAGTCAATTCGAGCAGTTTGAAACTACCGAAGGTCCCATTATTCCGGTTCTCTATGTTGTCGTGCCGTCGAGACCGAGTATCAAGAACCTCGCGCAGGCGATCCTTGACGCCCTAGGTGATCGTATATATAGACGTTCGGCGGAGGATAAGACGGTTTACCTCGTGGAGTTGCTCAAACAATGCAGGGTTGAAATGTTGATCATCGACGAGTTTCAGCATTTTGCTGATGCCGGACGTATCGCAGAAGCAAATCGTGCAACGGATTGGCTGAAGAACCTTATGGAGGCCAGCGGTGTCACTGTGATCGTGGCGGGTCTGCCGAACAGCGCTGAGGTCTTGAAGGCTAATCCGCAGTTAACTCGGCGATTCTCTGCAATCCATGAAGTGCGTCGGTTTGATTGGATGGTTCCCGACGATCGACGAGAGTTCGGGGGCGTTCTGAAGTACATGCACAGTCGCCTTCCGTTGCCTTGTCCCGACCTGCACTCCTCAGAATTTGCAATGAGGATGTATGTGGCTTCAGCCGGCGTGATCGACTACGTTGCCAAGATCATCGATGGCGCGGTCGTGCTTGCAATGGAGTGCGGTAAGACGACGCTGAGTCTCGCATTGTTCGAGCAAGCCTTTACCAAGGAGGTGTGGTCGGGCGGGACGAATAGACTCAATCCCTTTCATCCAGATGCCGAACTACGTGACCTCGTTGGTACAGACGAGCCGTTTTGGTATCTCGCTCACGACGTGAACGGCGATGGCACGAAATTACTATAAGCAATCGGCGTCTGCCGCAATCGCTTCCCTACCTAGGATGCTTATGCATCCCGTTATTCAGGTTGGGGAGGCGAGCTCGGCCTACATGAAACGCATCGCAATTAGCAACGGGCTGTCATTAGATCGCCTCTATGGGCTTGGCGTTATCCTTGATGATGAAGTTCTTGAACATGCGCTTTCGTGGGATAGAGTCGCGCCCCCGATCGAGGCGAGGCGATACTTGACTAGCTTGATCAGTATGCGTCGCTCAGCACCGAGGGCGTGGTTGATCAAATCGGCACGATGCTGCCCGCTTTGCTTACGCGAACAACCACTTTGGGCGGCGGAGTGGGAACTGCGTCCATATCTGGCATGTACGAAGCATCAATGCTGGCTCATTGATCGATGTGGTGCGTGTAATCGACCCATCGCATGGACTAGGAAAGCACTGTTTCGTTGCGATTGTGGTGAGAGGTTTGCCGATGCGTTTACGTCGCCTGCACCCATAAAATTTGCGGAGCTTGCTTCGCTGATCGCCCGCAAACTCCCGGATTATCGAGGTGAGCCGACCGCATTTGATGAACTTTCGTTGGACGACGTGATTGATGTTGTGGTGTGCTTCGGTAGTAACGCCAAAAGCGGAAAGGGGGACCGCGGGGGCAGGACATGGTTCATGCGTGAAATGAGTGATGCCATCACGGTCCTTGAGCCATCGGCTGACGCATTGTCGGCTTGGCCCTCTGGGTTTCTTGCGCATCTACGTGCAATGCACAAGAAAATTGGTGACGAAAAGGGTTGCATCGCATCTACTTTTCGTGGCGTCTATTTCTATATTCGTTCGACCCAAAAGCGACAAGAGTTTGGATTCTTGAGAGAGTGCTTCTTGCAGTATCTCGTTGATCACTGGCCATGGCCTTCTCTGGATCGGAAAAACTCCCCGGTGGACGCCATCGCGTCTCAATTGCCGTGGATGTGGGCCGCACACGCTGCTCGCGAACTCAATATGAGAGAGGGAAAGCTCAAGGAGTTGGCCGAGAAGGGACTCATCGAGGTGAAATACCGGCCATCTCAAAGCCAGAGAATGTTGCTGGCCGTTCGGCGTGAAGACCTACCGAAGATTCGACAGGCCTTGCATGAGCAGGCTGGTATCAAGGCGTTGCGAAATCTCGGGATCTCGGCTCGACGGCAGATCGTGTTGCTGCCGCTCCTTTTTCCGGAGGCTCAAGGAGGTACCGTACAGCTCAACAAGCAAGAAAATGTACAAGTCCTGAAATCCAGCATCGAGAACTTACTCAGACTCGCCAACGAGTTACCAGTCGTAGATCATGAGAGCAACGGACAAGTCGCGTTGGAGCGAGTACTCCGATCATGCGCTTGGCGAAACGACATGGTCGAGCATCTCTTTCAGTTGATTCTGAGTGGCGACATGAAACCGGAAGCCGTGTTGGCGGGAAAACCTGGGTTCACGGGTTGGCTGTTTGGTCGAGAGATGCTGGAAAGAATAAAGTTGCAGGGCTCGCTGACACGGCTAGGGGCATATTCGCAGGCGGGCGCCAACGCGCTTCCGGCGCTGGCGCCGCCAAACCGGATGATATCGACGCCGTCGTGAAGGCGGTTTCGCCCACGCCCATCAACGCCATCCTAGTCAGCTCCGACACGCAGACCGTAGATTTCAAGAAGCTCGGCGTGCGGCGGGTCAGCGTTGGTGCGATACGAGGTGGCAGACCGACGGGCTGCATGGGCACCCTCAGCAATCGCAGCGGGACGGTGAGCGGCGGCACGTGAAGGCGCTCAGCCGTCGCATCACCTGTCGATCGTCGGCGCGAACCGTCGCAAGTTTGACTTGCCCATTCGGTGTAATGAGAGCGGTTGAGCGGACCAACGGTTCAGTGCCCGGCTTCCTTTACGGACAAGTTGTTGACGATGGATTTCGCCGGGGCCGCGACCTGTGCTGCATTCTGTGCAAGCTGAACCTGGTTCTGTTCGGGGACCGTGCCGTCGAGGGTAACGGTGTTTCCGCGTGCAACTACACGGATGTCCGAGGTGGCGAGTCCTTGCGTCCGTGTCAACGCCTTGCGGACTTGTGTTTCGATGTGCCAGTTTGCCCGGCGCGCTTGTTTCTTGCTGATCGTCGTTGCAGACGAGGCCGGAACTGATGGCGTGCTTTGAGCGAACGCGGTGGTGGTGACAACGAACACCGGGACGAGTGCCAATGCTGCAAGTTTGAAATGGCGCATTTCTTCCTCTCTGTTAAACAGTGCCGAGACGATGGTCATTACCGGTCTCGGTGTGTGGGGGGAAAGCCTTGGTCGATGGACCGACGCGGAAATCACGCGCGAGGGTCATCTAGACGACGCAGACAACGACAACCCCGACATGGCGGTAGTTCAGCCTTCGTCGGGGTCAGCGCAGTGTCCGACACTCCCCTGACAATGATTTTCGAAAACGCACACCTGATTATTGGATAAAACGAAGTAATACCGTTCTACAGATTCTGTTGCGCTCGGTTCGTCTTTCGAGACGGTCGGGAAGAGACCGATGTTCGAGATGACGACGAGATCGCCGTCCATACCTCGACGCATGTGCAGAGAGGGGGCGACCTGTCGATGAAGTGGCTCCTACGTCCAGTCCTTCGCGTCATCGACGGTCGTCTTGTAACCGGGAAAATGGTGAAACGGTTCCTGTCGGCGAGAGACGACGGGAACCGATCGATTCGGAGCTATCCTCCGATGCGTTGAATCGTTGTTGCCAGCGATCATGCATGCGAGTCGACCGTCGGTCGAGATCTGCTCCAGCGGCGTTACCAGATCCGTTTCAACCTCGGTCATCGTATCGGTAAGAGGCCGCTTTTGTGTCATATGACCGAAGCCGGTCGCGCACGCGACTATGGCGGTCAGACAGGCTACGCGAAACGAGATCGCGTTCATCGATTTCATCGGACTGGCTCCTATGTCAGGTACGCAGAGGTGCACTTCGAATCCGGGCCGCTCTCGATTGAGCCGCTATGCGCAGTGCATTTGCATCATTGGCGAAGCTTGATTCGAATCGACTACAAAGCGTTTCGCGATGGATCGCCGCGCTTCAAAAATGCACGCTCATGGGTCTAGCGGCGTTCGGCTACTCCCCGCCAGTATGGTTGAGCCGCGCGTGTCGATCTGCAATCGGCCGTGCGAACGCCAAATGGATTCCGGATATTTCCTGACATAGTCGCTTCGCCTGCTTCGCAACTGTTGCGGTAGCGGTGTCGAGACGCGAATGCGCGTCGCGGCCATCTACTCGATCGACCCAGGAGCATATTCAATGTCGTCTCCCGGCCCTTCCCGCCCCCCATTTCTTGCGATAACCGCCATCGCGCTTATCGTATTCTCATCAGCTTTGGCATTCGCGTGGACTGGAGGTTGGCTTACGCCCGCCCGGTTGAGCGGCGCTGAGCTGATCGATTCACTGCAGTCCAATACCGGCAAGGTATTCTCCGGGTTTCGCCGAGCCCATACAAAAGGCATTTGTGTCGCGGGGCACTTCGATTCGAACGGTGCGGGTAGCGCACTGTCGTCGGCAGCGCTTTTCCGCGTCGGCTCGGTGCCTGTAACAGGTCGCTTCAATACCGGAGGAAGCGTGCCGACTGGTGCGGACAGCGATCAGATATTTCGTGGACTCGGCATGCGATTCGCGCTGGCCGACGGTGAAGAGTGGCGAATGGCGCTCGATCAAACGCCAATCTTCGTCGTGTCGAATCCGGCCGATTTCGTCGCACTGCAGATCGCATCGACCCCGGTTCGTGCTACGGGACAGCCTGATCCCGGCACGATGAAGGCGTTCCTCTCAACGCATCCGGAGACCCAGCGCTTCTTCGATTATCTGGAGAAGACGCCAATGTCCTCCGGCTTTGCAAACGGCACGTACTACAGCATCAACGCGTTTCGCTTCATCGACTCGCAAGGCGCAACACGATCGGTGCGCTGGCAATTCGAGCCGGAGCAGCCGTTCACGGCATTGGACAAGCGTACGGCTGCTGCACTGCCAGCAAACTTCCTCTTCGACGATCTGCTCGAACGCGTCCATGAGGGGCCGGTGAAGTGGCACCTTGTGCTCGTGCAAGCCAATTCGGCGGATCGCACCGATAACGCAACGATCGCGTGGGATGGACCACATCGACGGGTCGACGCCGGTACGCTCGTCTTCGATGCAATTGCGACGGAAGCGGACGGACATTGCCGCGACTTCAATTACGATCCGCTGATGTTGCCGAAAGGCATCGCACCATCCGACGATCCGCTTTTGCCCGCGCGCTCCGCAGCCTACTCGGTGTCGTTCTATCGACGTGCAGTGGAAGGGCCGCGCCCGGATGCCATCACTCTCGAACACGATCATGGAGCCGCGAAATGACGAGCCGAAACCCGACCTTTTCCGTGCCGGCCCGTGCGCTGCACTGGCTGATGGCCGTGCTGATCATCGCGATGCTATTCGTCGGAGCCGGCATGGTATCGACCGTTAGTGCGCGTTATCCGCAATTGCTTGCGTTGCATCGGCCGCTCGGTATCGCGATCCTGTTACTGGCGGTGATCCGACTTGGCGTGCGTTTGACGCACCGGCCACCACCGTTGCCGTCCGACATTCCACTATGGCAGACCATAGTAGCGAAGCTGTCGCATTACCTGCTTTACGCGTTGATGATTGCAATGCCGCTCATCGGTTGGGCGATGCAGTCCGCCGGCGGCTATCCGATCGTGATGTGGAAAGGCGTCGAGCTGTTTCCGATCCTGCCGCACGATATCGTCGTCTACGGTCAGCTGCGTCGGCTGCACGGGCTGCTCGCGTATGCGTTTTTCCTGCTGATCCTTGGTCACCTTGCCGCTGCGCTCGTGCACGCATGGATCCGGCGCGACGGTGTCTTCGAAAGCATGGCAGGCAGCCGATAGCGGCACGTCGGGTTCCTCCGGCGGACCGGGCGCCGGACTTGGGCCGCGTCAAGGCGCGAACGTGCGTTGGGGCGCAACCACCCGCCGGGGGCACTTGAGTGAAGGCATCGTGAGCGGGATCCATAAGTAAAAGGTATGTTGTGTATGCGAAGCATGTATTTTTCGTATGGCTCACACACACCTACATTGTCGATACCCCCTCCCTTCCGAGAGAACAGCGATGAAATCGACAATGCCTAGCACGACGGCAGCCCATAGCCGACAAAATCTCGGGGACAAGATTCGGCAATTCACACCGAACTGGTTCGCGATGACGATGGGCAACGGAATCGTATTTCTCGTCATCGCCGGATTGCCGTGGCACTTTGCAGGGCAGATGACGTTGGCCCACACGTTGTGGATGGCCGATAGCGTGCTTTACGTCTTGTTTGCCGGCATGCTGTTGGCGCGCTGGATCTTCTATCCGGAGACGATTCGCCCGATGTTGCATCATCCGCTGCAGTCGATGTTCCTCGGCGCGGTGCCGATGGGGCTCGCACCCGTCATCAACGGCCTGGTGCTCTTTGCCGGCCCGCACGGAGGCGGGGCTGCGAGCCAACTGGCGTACGGCTTGTGGTGTGTGGATGCGGTGGTGGCAGTGGCCGTCGCCGTCGGTGTGCCGTACATGATGTTCACCGCACAGGATCACGCGCTCGAGCGCATCACCGCCGTGCTGCTGCTGCCGATCGTCGCGCCTGAAGTGGCTGCGTCGAGCGCCGCCGTGCTCGCGCCGCATGTCGACGCACAGACCGCGCGCTTCCTGGTGACCGCTGGTTACGTACTGTGGGCCGTATCGGTGCCGCTCGCCTTTACCGTACTCACGGTCGTCTTCTTCCGGCTGGTGATCCACAAGCTTCCGCATCGTGATCTCGGTCCGTCCAGCTGGCTGACGCTCGGGCCGATCGGCACCGGCGCGCTGGGCTTGCTCGCGCTCGGCCACGTCGCACCGGATGCATTTGCCGGGACGCCGTTCGAGGCTACAGCAATTGTCGCGCGCGACATCGGCTTGATCGGCGCTTTGCTGCTCTGGGGCGTGGGCCTCTGGTGGCTGGCCATGGCGATGCTGTTCACACTGAAGTATTCCCGCGACGGGCTGCCGTTCAATCTCGGATGGTGGGGATTTACATTCCCGCTCGGCGTCTACACCGTCGTGACGCTCAGTCTCTATCGAACCACCGGCTTTGCCGCGTTTGCCGCGCTCGGGATTGCGCTCGCGGCGCTGCTCGGCGGGCTGTGGTTGACCGTGCTGTCCCGCACGCTGCGCGGCCTCGCCCGCGGCGAACTGTTCCACGCCCCCTGCCTCGTCGGCCGGGCACGACCCGCCACCGCCTGAACGAATCGTTGAACGCGCTCCCACCGACCGCACGTGCACTAAGCGGCCGGCCGGCGTGGAGCGATGCCATGACCATCACCGAACCTTCGAAGGAGATGCAACATGTCCAAATCAGCACGCCGTGTGGCCGTGACCGGGGCGGCCGGTCAAATTGCCTATTCGTTGTTGTTCCGGATCGCCCGCGGCGATCTGCTCGGCGACGATCAACCCGTGATCCTTCAACTCCTGGAACTGCCGCACGCGCTCGACGCGCTGCGCGGCGTAGTCATGGAACTGGAAGACTGTGCATTCCCGTTGCTGCAGTCGGTCGAAATCAGCGATGATCCGCGCGTTGCGTTTCGCGACGCCGATTACGCGATGCTCGTCGGCTCGCGTCCGCGCGGAAAAGGCATGGAACGGCGCGATCTGCTGGCCGCGAACGCCGCCATCTTCCGTGCCCAGGGCCATGCGCTCAATGAAGTGGCGAACAGGCAGGTCAAGGTACTCGTCGTCGGCAACCCGGCCAACACCAACGCGTGGGTGGCACGCTACTACGCTCCCGACCTGCCGGCGGATGCCATTACCGCGATGATCCGTCTCGACCACAATCGCGCCGTATCGAAGCTGGCCGCCCGATGCGGCGTAGCGGTGGATGCCGTCACCCGCATGGCGGTTTGGGGCAATCATTCGCCGACCATGTTTCCGGACTATCGTCATGCGCTGATCGACCAACAGCCCGCCCCGCTGCGGGTCGGCGACGAACGGTGGTATGTCGAGACGTTCATTCCCGAAGTCGCCCGCCGCGGCACCGCAATCATCGAAGCGCGCGGTGCATCGTCCGCGGCGTCGGCGGCCAATGCAGCGATCGACCAGATGCGCGACTGGATTCGCGGAAGCGACGGCCGGTGGGTGTCGATGAGCATCGTGTCGGACGGCGAATACGGCATTCCCCGCGGCCTGATGTTCGGCATGCCGACGATTTGCAGCGAAGGTCACTATCGTATCGTCCCGGATCTTAAGGTCGACGCGTTCGCGCGTGCCCGTATCGACGCATCGATCGTGGAGCTCATGGACGAAATGCAGGCCGTGCGAACGATTCTTGCGTTGTAGAGCGATTCGAAACGCATCGAAACCGCGTGCAATTTCTGAAGCAACTCACATAAATGGACCCATCATGTTCAGCTCCTTGAAAAAGAAGACGGCTATATCATTCGTAACCCTAATGGTATCGTGCGGCGCGTTCGCTCATGAAACTGCCGATCCGACGATACGGCGTGACGCGCAAGACGGCATCGTGCGTTTGTACGGAGCCGGCGGCCCGGATACCGCGTTCCAGAAGGTTGCAAAGGTCTTCACTGACGAAACCGGTATCAAAGTGGAGGTGACGGGCGGGCCGGAGCCGATGTGGAGCCGCAAAGCGCAAGCCGACGCCGATATTCTGTGGGGGACGTCGGAAGAAGATATGGCCGGCCTGCTGGAAACCTACACGGTGTTTCAATGGAGTGACGTCACGCCGATCTATATTCGTCCAGCTGTCATTGCCGTGAAGAAGGGCAATCCGAAACACATCCGCGGCTTTGACGATCTGCTCGCGGATGGCGTACGTATCGTCGTCACCGAAGGCGCGGGCGTGGCGAATACGTCCGGCACGGGTACGTGGGAGGACATCGCCGGCCGCATGGGACGCCTCGACGACGTGAGGCGGTTCCGGCGGAACATCGTCGGATTCGGCACGGGCAGCGGGCCGAGCTTCAGGATGTTCGTCGAAAAGGACGCGGATGCGTGGATCACGTGGCCCGACTGGCCGATTACACATGCCGACAAAGCGGATTACGTCAGCTTGCCCGCGAACAGGGCGATCTGGAGAGACGTCAATGTTGCGCTCGCCCCGGATGCCGATCCTGAAGCAAGACAGTTCCTCGATTTCCTGACTAGTGATCGGGGAGCCGCTATCATGAAGACGGAGGGTTGGGTGCGTTGAATGGATTCCGGAGTGGAACGACCAATCTACGTTGGCTGTTCCGCCCGACTATCAGTGGCCATGCGTCGAATCGAGCCAGCGAGGCGAAGGCGCCTTCGCGATATACGGTCCGGGATCGGCATCGATGCGCCGTGTGCGATGAACGCCGTCCCGGACTGTGGATTCAGCACATGCCGCCGTTTGCACGAACGACCTGGCCGTTGATCCACGCGCCTTCCGGGCTGGCCAGAAACGCGACGACGGCCGAGATGTCCGACGGCTGCCCCAATCGTTCGAGCGGATTCATCTTCGCCATTCGATCGATGAGCTCCGCGCTCTTGCCGGCGAGGAATAGCTCGGTGGCCACGGGGCCGGGTGCCACGGCATTGACGCTGATGCCTCGTCCGCGTAGTTCCTGGGCGAGCACCTGAGTCAGCCCCTCCACCGCGCATTTCGTCGCGATATAGACGGCATACGTCGGCAAGCGCACACCGGTAACGCTTGTCGTCAAGTTCATGATCCGGCCGCCGTCGCGAACACGGCGAGCGGCCTCGCGCGATACATTGAACGCACCCTTGAAGTTGATCGCAACCGTTCGGTCAAAAGTCGCATCGTCGAAGTCTGCGATCTTCGCCTGATTCATGACGCCTGCGCTGTTGACGACGACGTCCACGCGGCCAAAAGCCTTCTCCGTCGCGTCGAACATCGCAATGGTCGCGGCCGGATCGGCGATGTCGGCCTTGACGAGCAACGCGTCGCCGCCGCTCTCGCGAATCGTTGCGGCGACTTCCTCGGCCGGCGCCGCGTTGCTGGCATAGTTCACGA
This sequence comes from Burkholderia anthinoferrum, assembly GCF_002925705.1. Lineage (NCBI taxonomy): Bacteria > Pseudomonadati > Pseudomonadota > Betaproteobacteria > Burkholderiales > Burkholderiaceae > Burkholderia > Burkholderia anthinoferrum. The sequence continues at coordinate 274,654 of NZ_LFZP01000064.1, read as the reverse complement.
CGACCTTGAAGCCGTCGCGTGCGAGACGAATCGCGATTTCCGCGCCGATCCCGCGCGAAGAACCGGTAACGAGGGCTACCTTTTCGGAAGGTTGGATCATGTCATGCTCCTGGAGTGTATGCCGGGCCACTGCGAACGAAGGTTCGTCGCACGTCGGGCCCGGACGTTGGCGGGAAGATGTCGGTATCGAGATGACACATTGCTACGCCATTACAACGACGCAGTTAAATCGATTCAGGACGCCGGCTCACGGCGATGTGCGGAGGTGCGGCGCAAGAAGGTCGGACAGTCCGACGCGATGCAGCATCTCGGCGCGCAGCCGGTCGAGCACGGCGAAGCCCACGTTCGCGCCGTCTTCGGTAGGATCGACATGCACGCGGAACGGGCGCTTGCCTGCAGGCTTCGCGACTACGTCCACGATCGCATCGGCGACGAGTCCCGCATGGGCGTCGGGCGGTACGATCGCGGCGAATGCCTCTTGGACTTCGTGCCCGAAGTTCTTGTAAGGGCCGGCGTCGTATTCGGCCGCGCGAGCCGTGTCCGCCGGGGCTCCGGCGTGAGCGAAATGATTCGTGCCCTGCGTAAATGCGCCAGGGACGATGATTGACGTCTCGATTCCCCAGCGCGACAACTCGCGTGCGTACAACACGGCAATCGCATCCATTGCCGCCTTCGCACCAAAATACGGTGCGAGATAGGGCGGTGTGCCGCCCGCGGCGCTGCTGCTCGATACCCACACCAGCAATCCTTGCTGACGCTCCCGGAAGTGCGGGAGGACTGCCCTGTTCACCCGCTGGGTACTGACCACGTTAATGTCGTAAAGCTGCGCATACTGCTCAGGCGTAAACGCTTCGGCCGGGCCGAAGGCCATGTGCCCGGCGTTGTGGATCAGCACATCGATGCCGCCGGCCTGCTCCAGAACGGTCGTGATTGCGCGTTCGACGGACGCGTCGGATTGCACGTCGAGTTCAAGCGTGCGCAGATCGATGCTGGCCGTGTGCGCAAGTGCGCTCATCTGTTCGGTTACGGCGGCGTTACGCCCTGCCGTATCGCGCATCGACGCGTAGACGATGTGGCCGGCATGTGCGAGTGCCTCTGCCGTCAGTCTGCCAAAACCACTAGACGCGCCGGTGACGAGTATGACTTTGCTCATGATGGATTTCCTTTGTGGTGAGTGAACGTTAAACGGGTGAAGGATCATGCGTCGCCGCCGCGTGCCCAGTGCTGTTCGATTCGTCCGAACTTCCATATCGCGACGGACACCGCCCATGTCGCGGCGAACAGCGCGACGATCGCGAAACCCATATGGTTGAGGTCGAGTGCTGGCAGCCACGTACCTGACGCGACGCGGATATGGAAGACGTTGTCGAGCAGACCCAGCATCTCGATCGTTCCGATGATGAGCGCGAAGCCGATCGAGAGGCCCGTGACGACGAGGTTGTAGTAGATTTTGCGAATGGGGTGCGTGAGCGCCCATCCGTATGCAAGCGTCATGAACGAGCCGTCGATCGTGTCGAACAGCAGCATGCCCGCAGCGAAGAGGACGGGCAGACAGAGGATCGCGTACCACGGGAGGCCCGAGGCGGCGCCCGCACCGGTCAGCACCAGGAGCGCGATTTCGGTTGCGGTATCGAATCCGAGCCCGAACAGGACGCCGACGAAATACATCTGACCGGGTTTGCGAACGATGCGCATCAACGGCGCGAGAAGCCGGCTGATCAGGCCGCGCGAGCCGAGGCATCGTTCGAGTTGCGCTTCATCGAACCTCCCGCTCCGCATGCTTCGAAATGCTGTGCAAAGATCGTAAAACGAAGCGATGTTCAACGCCGCTATCGAATAAAGGAAGACGCTGGAAACGATCGCGCCAACGGTGCTCGTCAGCATGCGCAGCGGCGAGCCGGCGTCGAGTACATGCGCCGATAGAGAATGCATGCCGAGTGCGATGAAGAGGGCGAGTCCGAACACGACGCTCGAATGGCCGAACGAGAACCAGAACCCCACGCTCGATGCCCGCTGGCCTTCACCGATCAGTTTGCGCGTGGTGTTGTCTATCGCCGCGATGTGGTCGGCGTCGAACGCGTGCCGCATGCCCAGCGAGTACGCAGTGATCCCGGCGCCGATGCCGAAGGCGCGGGAGTCGACGCTGAGGTGGTGCGGAACGATAAACGCGACCAACGTACCCCAGCCAACGACGTGAAGAAGAACGATGAACATGCCGACCGCAACCCATGAAACGGTTGCGGTCCGGTGGTTTGAGAAACGACGAATGTCATGGCTCGCGGACATGGAAGCCTCGTCAAGAATGAGGGGAGAATCGGGGCCGCCGACGCCGGGCGGTCATTTGCTACCGGAGAGCGTCGGCGCCACCGCACACCGCCGAGTCGATTCAAACCTTGGGCACGTACGGGAACGTCGAGGACGGCTTTGATGTGACGGACTCTTTCCCGATTCCGAGACTGATCGGCGTATTTGCGGCGATCGAGAACATCACATCCGGTGCGTTATCGGTCATGGACCGCCCATTCCATTGCGAGAAGCCGAATACGGCCGGCGTGCCGACCGTGTACGGCAGTACGTTCGGAAGCAGTCGGTGTGCGACGGCTGCTGCATAGCCGTCCGGGTCTTCGGCTGTTCCGTTGGCTCTCACCGCGCCCGCGACCGCCTTGATGAGCGTGGCGCCGTAGGTTTCGAAGTCGTCGGCCGGGCGGCCAGCGTTCAGCCGGTCGCCGAGATCCTCGTTGAACTGAGTGAAGAGCGGATGAATCATCGGGAGCCCGACGCGATTGATCGGTCGCCAGCCGCCACTGTCGGTGGCGAGTGTCGCGATCGCCCACACGCCGATTTTCCGGTTACCGTTTGCCGTGGCGAGCAATTCCGCGTCAGGCACTTCGAGAACGAGCGAATACACGGTGTGACCGGCAAACAGATTGCGCGCATCACGAGGTTGCCACGTGCCCAGATCGAGCGGCTGGCCGTCCTGGAACGCGTGACCGACCGCATGAAGGACATCTGGTTCGATCCAGAACGGATCCCCTGCGCGTCCGGCCCACACTCGCAGGCCGGACGGCGTCATAATCGTCTCATCGGTGTCGCCTTGCGCAACCACGTCGCCGGCCGCATGCGGATCCGCAGCCGAAGTTCCGACGATGCGGCGCACGACGAAGTGCTGTTTTCCGCCGGCATCCCGCTCGTCAAACGTGATGCGATAAGTCACGTCCTCGATCGCGTCCTGATTGAGGTCGATCTTGAATTCATAGAACCCTTCGGGGTGGTAGCCGGGCGTCGGTACGTCGCCGGCAATCGAATGGCAAACGTTGATGACGAATACGGTCCCGGTCTGGCCTCGAAAGCAATACAGGTCGGTGATGTCGAGACGGATGTCCTGGCGGGCGAGCGGGGAGTCGAGATGATGCGACATGGTTCGATCCTTTCCGTAAGATCAAGGAGGATGGCGGCGGTACGGCGTCGTGGACGCCGCACCGCGATGCCTCGCGCTGGATGACGGAAAGGAGTGTGACGCGCCGACCGAACCGGCGCTGTCCGGAAAGGCAGCGCCATTTCCGATTTGCACGGCATCGATACCATGCACATGTGCCGCCGTCTCCGCGGGCTTGCGGACCGGCGGCTAGATGTTATGCGCTCGCGCTACGGACGGTGCGAACCTGAAGAACGGCAACCAGCGTAATCGCGGCAGACACACAGACATACCAGCCGGCCGCGGAATGCAGGCCCGTCCACGCATCAACCGAAGCAACCACGAACGGGGCTGTACCGCCAAACAGTGCGACACCGGTGGCATACACGACCGACATCGCGACGGCGCGGCCTCGCATCGGGAACATTTCGAGGATAACGACAATGCTCGGTGCACCAGCGATGGCAGACAAACCGGCGAATAGCGCGACCACGCAGCGTAATACGAGGGGTTGCGGATGGGTCGCCGCGTAATGGAATGCCGGTAGTACGGTCAGCATGGTAAGGGCGCGAGACAGGCTGATGGTTCTCAATCGCCCGGCTCGATCCGCGAGCCAGCCGCCAGCCAGCGACAGACTCAGCGTGACCGCACCGACAGCCACCGTCGTCACAAAAGCGGCGTATGCAGTTGGTGGTGGACCGGCTACGCCGACCGTGGTCGCGTAGGTCGCAACATAGGTCGGTACAGTGCCGCCGAAGATCAATGCAATCGCGATGAGCCACTGCTGCCTATACCCGACCAACGTACTACGCACAGCGCGCCCATCGCGCGGCACCCGCCACGTCTCGTCGATCTGGCGGCGCAAATAGAGTTGAACGGGAATGAGCATACCCGCTAGCGCGAATGGTATGCGCCAGCCCCAATGCTGAATTTGCGTGATCGTAAGAAGGTTGAATATTGCAATACCGCAACTGCCAGCTGCGACCAATGCAAGTCCCTGGCCCGCCATCAGCCATCCTGCGTAGACGCCTTTGCGCTCGGGTGGACAGCGCTCGATCAGCAACGCTCCCGACGATCCCATTTCCCCGCCGATCGCCAAGCCCTGCAGGATCCGGCAGACGAGTACGGCGATCGGTGCGCCGATGCCCAAGGTCGCATAGTCGGGCGTCAATGCAACCCCGACCGAACCTGCTGTGACGAGTGCCGCGGTGAGTAGTAACGCTTGCTTGCGTCCGGCGGTGTCTGCATGGAGGCCGATCACCAGTGCGCCGATCGGGCGGGACAGGAACCCGGCCGCGAACGTGCCAAGCGACAACATTCGGCCATAGGCAGCCGATGCGTGCGGGAAGAACGCATCGGCAATGAATGCGGCGAAGACCGTATAGCAGAAGTAGTCGAAAAACTCGACAGCGTTGGCAAGCACAACCGTGGCCAAGGTGCCCGCCGTAAGGCTGTGTGCAAACGCTGTGTCGGCATCGTTCCGGGATCGTCTCATGCGGCCTGGCCATCTTCGGGCGCAGATGCACGCGGATTACCGGTACCGAAGGCCCCTGGACAGCGCGGGACGGTGAAGCAGAAAGTCGTGCCTCGTTTACTGGTTTGCCCGATCCATATCGTACCGCCGTGAGCCTCCACGATTGACTTCGAGATCGGAAGACCCATCCCCATTCCGTCGCTCTTCGTGCTGGAAAGAGGTTGAAATATCGAGTCCGGCTGGGCCGCCGCGATGCCACTGCCCGAATCGGAGACTTCGAACAGTGTCTGCATATTGTCGCAGCGGCGCACGCGTACCGCCAGTTCGGGCGCGCGATCGGCGAGATTGGCTGCCGAGATCGCATGGATACCGTTTATCAACAGGTTGGTCAGCACTTGTTGAAGTTGAATACGATCGGCATACGCGCGTATTCCCGGCTCGATATCCGTTGCGACGGCGATTGAATGCGCATTCGCCTCCGATGCAACCAACAGCATCGCGGATTGCACGATTTCCGCGCAATCGACGTCGGTCGCCTCGACCGGCGCACCCACGAGAAACCCGCGCAGACGCTGGCAGATGGCCGCAATGTCGTCCGTCCAACGTGCCGCGTATCGGAATGCGGCCAATGCTTCATCGATATCTGGCTCGGGCCGGTCCATCCAGCGAGCGGCTGCGTCCAGCGCGGTCCGGACCGCGCCGAGCGGCTGACCGATTTCGTGAGTAATCGATGCAACGAGCTGCCCGACCATCGACACTCTTGCGGTTCGGGCCATTTGCGCGCGCAACGCCTGCAGGCGCTCGCTGTTTTCCTTGTGCTCGGTCACGTCGAATGCATAGAAATGCAGACGACGATACTGCGCCGGGTCGGCCGGCAGCGAACACCGCCACACGATAGGCACTTTCCTGCCGGTGAGGGTCGATAGCAGGCGTTCGCCCTGGCAAAACGCCCGCCCGTCGAACATCGCGCGCAGTACCTGCGAGTTGCTGATGCGATTCGCCGGAAGCAGCTTGCGCGATTGTTCGAAAAACAGCTCCTTCGATTCAGCTTCGAAAAGTGCGAGCGCGGCGCCGTTTGCGTCAATGAACGCGTGCAGCTCGCGCAGCTCGTCGATGACTTGCGGATGGGCGTCGATGTAGGCTTCCAGATCCGTCACGCCACGTGCCTTGAGCGAGTCTACCCACGCTTTGATACCGGACCAGTCTTCTATAAGAATCGGTATGGGCGCGTCGCGAAACAGCGAATCCGCTTCGACGCGCGCTTGCGCCGCAGGGCTCGACGACGGGTCCGAAGCATTCCGTGTCGACCGGCTCGGCGACTTTCCGTTTGATCCGTTCATGGGGCGAGTTCGAATACGTGTGAAGCGAGGTCGAGCACCGCTGAGTGTCGCGGACGAAGGCGTCGCGGGAAAGGTGCGGCGATTATACAAAACCATAATTTCCTGGGAACCGGTGGCTGCGAATCGTTACGTGGGCGCGGCATTCGGGCATGTCGCCACGGTGCGAACCGACCGACCGCGCGTCTCTAGTCTTCTTCGCTCAAGTGCGTTGTGGCTGCTCTGGCTCAATAAACGTGCGAATTGAAAAAGAGCGGATCGGTGGCAACTGCATATTGGTGCGGGCATCGGGCTGTGCCGGTGCGTCACATCAACTGAACGGAGCCAAATATGTCGGAAGTATTGAAAGTTGCGCTTGTCACCGGAGCGTCTGGTGGCATCGGCAAGGCGGTCGCATTGCGCCTCGCGGCCGACGGATTTGCGATCGTGGGCCACTACGCCGGAAATGCCGCCGAGATGGACACGCTCATCTCGGAGATCACCAGCCGAGGCGGTCAGGCAATCGCGGTCAAGGGCGATATCAGCGCGGTGGACGACGTCGCCGCACTCTATGAACATACGCTGAATGCGTTCGGACGGCTCGATGTGGTCGTCCATTGCGCGGGCATCATGCCGCTTGCGCCTATTGGCCCGGACGGTCTGGACGTATTCGACAGGACGATTCGGGTCAATCTGCGCGGCAGCTACCTGGTCATGGCGCATGCCGTGTCGCACCTGGGCGCCGGCGGCCGTATCGTCGTCTGTTCCAGCAGTGTCGTCGCGAAGTCTTTCCCCAACTACGGCGCGTACATCGCGTCGAAGGCGGGCGGCGACGGACTGGTGAGAGTGCTGGCGAACGAGATGCGCGGACGAGGGATTACGGTCAACGCGGTCGCACCTGGGCCGGTCGCGACCGAGTTGTTCCTGAAAGGAAAGACGGATGAGCAGATCGAGCGGCTCGCGCACCTTGCACCGCTCGAGCGGCTCGGCGAGCCGGACGATATTGCCCGGGCGGTAGCGTTTCTCGTCGGCGAGGACGGCCAGTGGATCAACGGTCAGATTCTTTACGCCAACGGCGGTTTTGCTTGATGTACCGGACGCCTTCGGCGAGCGGTCGCGAAGGCGTCTTCCCTCTTCTCCCCGTGCATGTCAGCCTGCGCAAGCGGGGTGTTCCGGGCGAGGGGCGAGTCCCGCCACACCTGGGACAGTGCGGCATCTTGGCGCCTGAAGAGTGTCGATCATGTGCGCCACCACGAAATCGACGAACGTTCGGATTTTCGCGTCGACGTGGCGACGCGATGCGTAAAGCACGTACGCGGGAGTGCGCTCCAGTCGCTGTTCGGGGAACAGCCACACGAGCGAGCCTTGGCGAATGTCGTCGATCACGCAGTGCAGCGGCAGCGCGGCGACGCCGGCACCCGCAAGAACGGCGAAGCGCGTGGCATCTACATCGTCGATGACGATGGGTCCCTCGTGGTTCGTCGATGCAAGCTTGACGATGTTGAGTCTCGCTTGGTGTTTGGACGTCGAAACGCGCGTCGGCACGGGCGTCAGCGCATGCGCGACCACCTGGTCGAACGTATCGATTCGGCATGTCCGGAGATACCTCGGTTCCGCGACCAGCACATGCTCGATCTGGCCGATTATCCGGCTCACGTTCCCGGAATCGGGCAGTGAAGCCGTGGGCACGATTGACACATCGACGCGGTCTTTAATGAGATGTGCGGTGCCGGGAATGAATGTCACATGAACCTTGACGCTCGGGTGCTGACGTTGATATTCGACGAGACATTGCGTGACGCGTCGGAGTCCGAGCTCGGGCGAGCAATGGACGTGTAATGTGCCGTGCGGCCGTGAATAGGCGCCGACGGCCTCCGCTTCCGCGTCGTCGAGATCGACGAGAACCTGCTTGCATCTGGCGTAATAGCGCTGCCCGGACTCCGTCAATGACAGGCTGCGTGTGGTGCGATTCAGCAGCCGCGTATGCAGCCGGTTCTCGAGCATCGAGACCGCACGCGACACGCATGCCTTGCTGTACTCCATCTGAACGGCAGCCGCGCTGAAACTGCCTGTTTCCACCACGCGCGAGAAGATTCGCATGCTCAGTAGCGTGTCCATTCATACCTCGCCTTCTGGGGGAGTATCGACTGACCGACAGCAGGATCCGGGATGGACGATCACGCGCACCAGGCTGCTGTCTCGCGATAAAAAGATAGCGGGATGCTCGCTTGCGCGCCATCGTACGTTTGGATGTGCGGATACCCGATGGGAACTCCAGTCTCATCCTCCTGTATAGCAGCACCGTTGATTTCAGTTTTGTCATCCGGATGTTCGAATGGCGTCAAGCCCGATCGTCACAATGGGCTCACTGGACAACGACTGCATCGGCTGACGTGTTTGCCGTGCGTCAACGATACGCACTCCCCTGCTTATGCGAGGTATTAGCGATGCATAACCCAATATCAACGAGCGCATGGCCAAGACCAAAATCCATCGAATCGTGCAGTGATGGTGGGAAAGGACCGACCGATTTCGCATACCTGTTAATACCTTCGTATAGTCGGGGCCAGCGGTTCCTGGCCGGAGCACGTATCGGCGATGACGTTTCCGCGTCCGCCGCAAGTCTTTCTTCAGGCGCGATTGATCGTTCTCACTGAGGCCCGGGGCGTGAGGGCGATCATTCGTCGCCATGCCGACAAGGCGTGGTGCGGGATGCGAGCCTTGATTCGTGAATTAAACCTCGATATGACCGACCTCACCCATCGATAAGTTCGAGCAACCCTTTGTACGGCTGGTGCGACGTTGTTCGTTTCGATACTTTGTATTCACCGCGCAGGTCGTGCGCAACGTTTCATGTTTCCGTCAGGTAGCTAACCATGATTCTTTTGTCATCGAGTCCTTCCAGGACCGCCGCCGATTTCAACGCGCTTGCCGGCGCGCGCGTGTCGAGCCCTATCGCTGCCGAAACGACCTGGCGCGAGCCCGGGGCCGGTCGCGATATGGACATCGCGCTTTCGCGCTGGACGCGCAATGGCACCGAGACGCTCGAGGTAGCGAACGATTGCAGCGAGAATTGGCACTGCATCGGCATCAACCTCAAATGTACGGTGCTGACTTTCATCCACGCGGGCCGCACTCTCGTCCAGGGACGGTTGACGGCGGGCACTGCGCAAGTCACGGCGCCGGGCGTCGCGTGCCGCGCGGTGTTTGACGCACCGAGTGACGTGCTGCATTTGTTTGCGTCGCAAGCAGTACTGGCCGAATGCTATGCCGACCTGTTCGATCGCGCTCCTTCGGCCGACATCGTCATCGACGATCCGCGTCTCATCCGGGATCCGGCGCTTGAGCGGCTCGGTCAGGCACTGGCCGTGTCCCACACGCAGGACGCGGCATTGGGCAAGGTTTTCGCCGACAGCGTCAGCCTTGCAATCGTGTCGCGTATCGTGGCCAGCCACTTCGCGACGAATAGGAGCGAGGTGCGCGGTGCGGCTGCGCTGCCGTCGTGGCGCATGCGGCGCGTGGTCGAGTTCGTCGAAGCGCACCTCGCCGAGTCGATCGGGCTCGCCGACATGGCTCAAAGTGTCGGGCTGACGCGGATGCACTTCGCTGCGCAGTTCCGCCGGGCCTCCGGATTGCGGCCTCACGAATATCTGATGCGGCGGCGCATCGAGCGCGCACAGCAGCTACTGCTCGAATCACGGCATGGTTTGCTCGATATCGCGCTGGGTTGCGGCTTCCGTTCGCAAGCCCATTTCACGACGGTGTTCAAACGCTTCGTTGGAGAGACTCCTTTTTGCTGGAGGGCGAAGGCAAATGTCGATCGATGAACGGGTACCGGTTTTCCTTGCCATTAGCGCGGGATTTCTTCGTGATGGTTATCAGTTCAGTGGCCGCGACGCCGTCTTTCACGTCTCGCATGCCTTGCCCGGTTGTATGTGCGCCGGGGCGTGCTCGTCGAATGACGCCCGCGAGATGGACGAGCACGCTCGCCGATGTGATGAGCCAGGCGACCTGGGATAGTCGAGGCGGCGGCGCCGCTTGTGGCACACGCTTGTCGAAACCGTGAAACCTATGACGTAACGAGGACGATAATGAACTTCTCGACCGACGCGATGGTGATGGATCCATGGCAGCAGACGCTGAGCCTGCTTTCCCAATTGTGCCGCAACGATGTGCGACCGCTGGCGCGTGCGATTGGGCCGTTGCATGCCTGCGGGACGGCGCATCAGGCGCGTCCGCGAACGGCAGGTGCTGGGCGCCGGGCCGTTTCCGTGAGTTTCGTCGATCGTGTTAGCTCGACAGCGGTGACGATCGCATGGCGCGATTCGACGCACTGCTCGTATGGCGACCAGGCCTGGCATGTGACCCGCGCTCGCACAGGCGGGATGTGCGCACTCAGTGGGCGGCCTGTCCGGATTGGCGATGCCGTCTATCAGCCCCGCGGCCGTCCGAGGCCGCTCAATGCCGGTGCGATGATTCTGGAGTCGGTGCTGCGCGAAGCGGAAGCTGATCACTGAAGGCAGCGGCGATGCGGCAAGCGGCGGGCTTCGCTCGAACGGAAAATCCGCTTGCCCGCCCTATCGGCTCGCCATCTTTTGGAACGGTCGATTCGTTGAATGGACCGAGTGGGATTTTCAAGCGTCTTTGAACGCGAAATGCCTGACACCCGCGCGCTAGTCTGCGCCCACTGCCATCGCAGTGTTCAGCGTGCCGCTCGCCACCAGGTCGAACAATGCCTGGCTGCTGGGCGACAGCGATCGCCCTTTCGCCCAGACCATGTGTAGCGGTCGCACGATCCGCATGTCCTCGACTTCGATAATGGCCAGTTCTCCGCGTTGCAGCTCATTCGTGATGCTGAGCGTCGAGATGTAGGCTAGCGCGTGCTGAGACAGCAGCATCCGCTTGATCGCTTCGGTATGGCTCACCGACATCAGTGGCTCGATCTCGAGCCCGGCGCGACGATACGATTCTTCAATGATCGCGCGCGTTCCGGACCCAGGCTCGCGCATGATCACGGTCCGGTCGACCAGATCTCGTGAACGTACTTTCGTACCAGCAAGTGGGTGACCCGCCGCTGCGACGACGGCGATTTCGTCGGAGCCGATGCGTCGAGCATGGAGAATGGAATCGTCGAAAGGCCCCTCGATGAAGCCAATCGTGAAGCTCAAGTCGTGCAAACCCGCTTCCACGCGCTCGGTGTTCGTGACCGTAAGATCGATGGCGACACGTGGGTGGCGTGCATTGAACTGTGCAATTGCTTCCGGCACGAAAAAAACGCCGAGTGTGGCGCTCGCGCCGATCTTCATGTGGCCCGAGCCGAGGCCCGTGAGCTCCGCGAGTTCTTTTTCGGCGGTATCCGAGAGTGCAAAGATGCGGCTTGCATACTCATAGAGCAGCTTGCCGCCCTCCGTCAGTGCCACGCCACGCGGTAGCCGATCGAACAGCACGATGCCGAGACGATCTTCGAGCTCGCGGACCTCCCGGGTGACGGCCGGCTGGCTGACGTGTAAACGCTCCGCGCCGGCACTGATGCTGCCGGCGCGTGCGACTTCATAGAAGGCGAGAAGATGGGTGAAGTTCATGGGGTGCGGGAGAGGCGACGGCTGCTGCGCACTACGCATACCCGGCTGAACTGCCGAGCGGGCGGGCTCGGCTGAACAGTGTGCGGTGCATCAGCGTTCAACTGCCGAAATAGGGATTGCAGAAGCTTGCCGGGCCGACGCACGACGCGGAAGCATGCGTGACGGCGTGAGCGTGCTTGCCGCTTGCCGAGGTACCGTCCGTCGGTGCGCTGCCATAGCCGCTCCCCGTCTGCTGCTCGGCAGCGACCTTTGCTTCGGCTGCTTGAATGTCCGCCGGATACTGCGGATCGTTTCCGGTCGCCGGATTATAGCCAGCGCGCTCGACGCGGACCAGATCGGCGCGCACCTGCGCGCGCGTGAGCGGCGTATTGCTTTGCGCAAAGCTGAGCGCGGGAGCGGTGAGAGTACCGAGAACGAGGGCGACGCATGCAAGCGTTTTCATGATAAAGCTCCTTGAGTTGAGTGGAATGCGACACATCTTTCACTGTCGATCGATCCGTAGTTGTCCAACAGCGTTTGCCTTTACCGGGTATCGGCGGCGTCGCGATGGATTGCGAGTCGATGAAACAAGAATATCGGCGCGCCTCGCTCACGAAAAATGCATTGTTTCGATGCGTGCCATACACCCCGGTTATGGCTTTCAACTCGCCTGGTTGTCGACGCCGGACGGGCCTGCCTGCGGCTTGCGGCCGTCGATGGCGTTCAGGTAATGCGCCAGCGCGTCGATCTGGTCCGGCGAAATGGGTGCGCCGAACGCATTGCGCATCTTCGTGATCTCGACCTTCCATTCGTCGGTGGTGAGTGGCGGTTGCCGTAGCACCATGCCCGTGGAGTGGCACATCACGCAATTCGCGTTGGCTATGTCCGCACCGAGACCGGGCGGGAACGTCGAATGGCCGGGCGGTAACGTTACGGTGAGTGCGCTCAGGTGCACCGGCGGCGCGATGGCGTCCTGGCGTGCCGCTTGCGCCGCAATGGACTCGGGCAGGTAGTGCCGGCCCACCAGGCCGAGCAGCGCACCAACGCCAACGGGAACCGTCAGCATCACCGCCATGCGCTTCAGTCTTGCGTTCATGTTGTCGCTCCTTGTCAAGCCACGTCGAGCTGAATCGATTCGATGACGTTGCGCATGAAACCTGCGCCGTTCCAGTTCGGTGTGGCCGGCTGGGCTTGCCCCGTCGAGTCGATGGCGCGCACCATCAGCGTTTGCGGGCCGCGCTGTGCGAAGCGCAGGTTTGTCTGCCACTGGCGGAAGCTGTATTTGCCGTAGTCGTGGCCCAGGTGCGTATCGGCCCAGTTTCGACCACCATCCGTCGACAACTGCACGCGCGCCAATGCGTTGATGCCGCCGAACGCAATACCGCGCACGAGCGCGGGTTGCCCGGCGGCCACTTTGTCGCCCGTCTTGAGGTTGGTGAAGAACGAGCGCGGCAACATCCGGTTGATGGGAATCTGCGGCACGTCGGTCTCACCGGGCCGCACGTTGGCGAAGTGATTGGCCGGCACCTTGTATGCCTTGGCGGTCCAGAAGTTGTCGTCCGGTGTGTCCAGCACTTCGATGTCGGTCACCATCTTTACCCAGTACGTCGCATACCAGCCCGGGACGACGAGCCGTAGCGGATATCCGTTGAGCAGCGGCAGCGGTTCTCCGTTCATCGCGTAGGCGAGCATGACCTCGCCGTCGCGTGCATGGTCGATTTCCACGGACTTGAGGAATTTGGGCGTTTGCGGAATCACGCCCGAATCGAGCCCGTTGAATCGAACGCAAACGGCATTGGCGCGCACGCCCGCATGGTCGAGCACGTCCTTCAGACGAACGCCCTTCCATAGCGCATTGCCCATCGCGCCGTTGCCCCACTGGCCGCCAGGCACACGCGGGCTGAAGAAGCCGCGCGAGTTGCCCGAGCATTGATTGACGGCAGCGATTTCGTAGCGTGGGAACCTGCGCATCAGGTCGTCGAGCGAAAGACTCAATGTGCGCTTGACCGCGCCGTGAACAGCGACGCGGTACGTGGCCGGATCGATGGAATTCGGAATGTTGGCAAGGTGCCAGCGTACGTAGAAGCGGTCGTTCGGCGTGAACACACCCTGGTCGAAGACGTCGAATGGTGTTTCGAGCAACGGTGGACGCGTGCGCTGCAGGATCACATTGGATTTTTGCGGCAGGTCGGAGGTGAGCGGCCGGCTGCCGTTCTCGAACGGCAGCTCGATGGTGCTGCTCTGCATGCCGCGCGCGAGGGTGGGCACCATGAATGCCGCCGCACCCAGCGCGCCGAGACTGCCCAGTAGGAGGCGCCGGTGCAGCGAGACCGGATCGTAATCGTGTTGGCTCATGAGATGCTCCAGGTCTGTTCGGTGGACAAAGCGCGCGCGGGGCGCGACGTGCCGGTGCGGTGCGCTCGCATATCCGCGCGGATCGCGAGCCGGCCGGCGTTGAGCGTGACGGACATCGAGCTCGCGACCATCAGCGCGGCAGCGGTGGCGGGCGATACGTAGCCGAAAACGGCAGCGGGAATCGCGAGCGCGTTGTAGATGACCGCGGCGGCGAGGTTCTGGTGCACGACGCATGCGGTGCGGCGTGCGAGCTGCAACGCAAGGTCGAGCTTTTCGACTCCCGCATCGACGAGCACGATGGATGCGGCGGCCATCGACGCGGGCGACGCGCTGCCGACGGCGATGCCGATATCGGCCGCGGCTAGGGCCGGCGCATCGTTGAGGCCGTCGCCCACGAATGCGACCGCGCCGCGACCCGCGGCCTGTGCGTGAACGATGTGTGCCGCCTTACTCTCGGGAGACTGCGCCGCGAGAACGGAGTCATCGCCCAAGCCCACGGCTTGCGCGACGGCGCGCCCGACGGTCAACCGGTCGCCGGTCAGCATGGTCACCGTTGCGCCGTGCGCGCGCAGCGACGCCACGGCGTCCCCGGCGCCCTCGCGCGGGCGATCCGCGAAGCCGAGCACGCCGCGCCAGCGACCGTCGCGGGCGACATGGACGGCAGTGTTCATATCGTCGGTTTCGGGTACCTGTACGCCGTGACTGCGCAGGAATGCGGCGGTGCCGGCGAGAATGCATTCGCCGTCCGCGCCTTCCCATGCCACACCGGCACCGGGCACCGCGCGCGATGTGCCGCGCGGGGCGTCCACGACACCGGCGAGCCTGTCGGGCGCGACGCGCATGCGAATGGCCGCCGCGATCGGGTGCTCGCTGCCGCGTTCGGCACGCGCCGCTTCCTCGACGAGTTCGGCTTCGCGGACGCCGCTTGCGGCTCGTGCGCTGACAAGTCGTGGCTTGCCCTCGGTCAGCGTGCCGGTTTTGTCGAGGAAGAACGTGCAGAGTTTGCCGGCCTTCTCGATGGCCTCGACGTCGCGAAAGAGAATGCCTTCGCGTGCCGCGCGTCCGACACCGGCGCTCAGCGCGAGCGGCACGGCCATACCGAGCGCGCATGGGCAGGTAACGACGAGCACTGCGACGGCACGCTCCAGCGCATCCGCCCATCCCATGCCCAGCAGACCGCCGCCGACGAACACCAGCAGCGCGACCATCGCGATGGCCGGGACGAGGCGGCGCGTGAAGCGCTCGGCGATGGCTTGCGATGCCGTCTTGCGGGCGAGCATCGCGCGCACGCTTGCCGCGATCGCATCCACGCGGCGCTCGCCCCAGCCGTATTTCACGCACACCAGCAGCTCGCCGTCGGCATTGAGGGCGCCGGCCTCGACGAAGCTGCCGCGCTCCACGCCGACGAGCTCGCTTTCGCCCGTCAGCAGCGAACGATCGAGCGACGACCGGCCGTCCGCGACGATACCGTCGAGCGGCAGACGCTCGCCCGGCAGGACGCGAATGATGCTGCCGGGCGCGACGCGCTTGGCGAGCACGACCGTTTGCGCGCCGTCGCTCGCGAGCACGCGCGCGGTTTGCGCGGGTAAAGCGAGCAGCGTTCGAACGGCGTCCGACATGCGGCTGCGCACGCGCAGTTCGAGCCAGCGGCCAGCCAGCAGGAATGTGACGATCATTGCCGCCGAATCGAAATAGACCGTCGAATCGCCGTGCGCGACGCGCCACACGGAAAGCAGGAATGACGCGCTCGTACCCATTGCGACGAGGCAGTCCATCCCGGGCACGCGCGCACGCAATGTTCGCCACGCGGCCTTGAAGAACGGCTGCGCGCAATAACCGACGACAGGCAGTGCGGCGATGCCGGCGAGCACGGCAAGCCCATGGCGGACGGCCTCCGGCACCGTGGCGGCCGTCGTGAAGTAAAGCGTCGTCTGCGCCGTCATCACCCACATCGAGCAGAAGGCGGCGATGACGAGCCGGAGCGTCAGGTCGGCGAGTAGCGCGGCTGTATGCGCGCGCCGATCCGGCGCCTCGTTGTCGGGCGTGCATTCGTAGCCGAGTTTCGCCGCAGCAGCGAGCAGATGATCGAGCGAGGTCCGGCGCGGATCCCACTCGACGGTCGCGGATTCCGACGCGAAGCTCACGCGCGCGTCGAGTGCACCGGGCTGGCGCTGCAGCACCCGTTCGAGCGCGTTCGCACAGCTCGTGCACCACATGCCGCGCACGTCGAGCGTCGCGCTGTCGGGCGCGCTGGGTGTCGTCACAGCGGTTTCGCTCATGGGCGCTTCAGTTCGTCTTCGCCGGCCCACGGCGCCGTGCGGTTGCCGATGGCCGCGCGTTCGGCTTTCACGACGTCGGCCGTCAACGCGGGCGAGTGGTTGCCGAAGCTCGACCGAGCGTGCGAGGCGACGGCGGCAATCTCGGCGTCGCTCAGAGTCGTGCCGAACGCCGGCATCGACCCGTTAAACGTGCCGCCAGCCACCGTGATCTTGCCGGTGACGCCCAACAGGAGGATGCGCGCCACGAGCTTCGGATCGCCGTTGACCCACTCCGAGCCGGCGAGCGGCGGGAAGACGCCCGGCAGCCCCGCGCCCGTAGCCTGATGGCACGACGCGCAGCGACTCGCGAAGAGCAGGGCGCCGTTGGCTGCCGCCGGCGCCGCGGCAACGGCGTCGGCGCTGCCCGGCGCGGCTTGGGAATTCGCGGCCGAGCCCGGGCCGAGGGCGGGATTGAGGAGGAAGTAGCTCACGCCCCAGACCGCCAGCGCGGCGGCCACGAGGCCGAGCAGCCAGGGCACCGGGTTGCTGCGCTCGATCGGTTCGGTATGTTCGCGTGCGCGGACGGCACGCGCGTTGTCTTGTTCGCTCATTTCATTGCTCCCGACGGATCGGCCGGCGCCGGATAGGTGTGGTTGAGGGCCGTGAGATAGGCGACGAGATCGAGCGCATCCTGCGATGCGACGACCTGTTTGCCGTCGGCCGGTGCGAACTTCGGTGGCAACTGCACGACGGCATCGCCCGGCTTCGCGTGGTCGACCACCTTGAACAGGAACGGATAGGCGGGCATCACGCTGCCTGGTGTCACCGCGCGAGGCTGATAGAGATGCGCGAGGTGCCAAGCATCGCTCGGCTGCCGGGCGCCGATGTTGAACAGGTCGGGCCCCGTGCGCGATACGCCGAGCAGATGCGGATAGTCGTAAACATAGTCCGCGGGTACGGACGGGCGCCCCCATCCGCGCAGTTGGTCCGGGCCGAGCGAGGGAGCGCGCGGCTGCTGTGAATGGCAGTAGACGCAGCCCATGTTCACGTAGGTCGCACGCCCGCGCAATTGCGCGACGGTATAGGGCTTCAGAGGCGCGGGCGGCGCTTCGTCGCGCAATTGCCGATACGGCAGCGCGACGAGGACGAGCGTCGCCATCGCGAGCATGATCAGCGAGCCGATGACGATAGTCAGGACGCGGTTCATTTCAGGCCCCCATCGAGATCGCGTGGCGAGCTGGCGCCGCGTTTGAGCGCGCGCCCTGCCGACCGAAGACGAGCGCGAAGAAGTGATACGCGAATACGAAGTGGCCGATCGTCATGAGTGCGCCGCCGAGCGTGCGTGCCTGCAGATAGGGCGTCAGGATTGCGACGGACGCCATGAACGGACGCGCGGGATCGAGCAGGGCAATGCCTTGCAGAATGCCGCCGATCGTGAGCGAGACGAAGTAGATGGCAAAGCCGATGGCGGCGAGCCAGAAGTGGAGCCAGACGAGCTTCGGGTACGGCCATTCGCGGTCGAGCACGCGTGGCATCGTGAAGTAGATGGAGCCGAACATGATCATCGAAAAGAAGCCGTACAGGCCGAGGTGGGCGTGGGCCACCTTGTACTGCGTGAA
This sequence comes from Burkholderia anthinoferrum, assembly GCF_002925705.1. Taxonomy (NCBI): domain Bacteria; kingdom Pseudomonadati; phylum Pseudomonadota; class Betaproteobacteria; order Burkholderiales; family Burkholderiaceae; genus Burkholderia; species Burkholderia anthinoferrum. The sequence goes on along the minus strand of NZ_LFZP01000064.1, from coordinate 256,656 downwards.
ATGCACGAGCCGGTTGAAGAACGGCAGCGCTTCGAGCGAACCCTGCAACGACACGAGCGTGTACAGCACGGCGCCCAGCACGACGAAGCGCAGCGTAGGCGAGTGTTTCAGCGCGCCGAAGTGGCCGGCCACCGTCATATGGTGATTCACGCCGACGGCGAGTACCGGCACGATCATCATCACGCTCTGAACGACCGAGACGCTCTGCAACCATTGCGGAACGGGACCGCCCAGCAGGTGGTGAATGCCGGCCTGGCTGTAGAACATGGCCAGGGCCCAAAAGCCGACGAGCGAGAGCGCGTACGAGTAGATGGGCCGCCCGAGCACCTTCGCGATGAAGTAATACGCGGCGGCCAGACCGATCGGCGTGAGCCACAGGCCGAGCACGTTGTGCGCGAACCACCAGTTGACGATGGCCTGCTCGACGCCGAAGTGCACGCCGGGTACCTTCGCGACGATGTAAAGGATGGGAAACCACAGGAGCGCGGCGGCGAGATACCACACCGACACGTAGAGATGGCGCGTGGTGCGGCGTGCGACGGTCATGAGGAGCGGCGCCGCCGCGAGCGCGCCGCCCACCGCGAGCAGGATGCCGATTTGCCACGGGATCTCGAGCCATTGCAGGCCATCGGTCCATCCCGACAGGATGGCGGCGATCCCCGCGGAGAGGCCGGCATTCCAGAGCCACGCGCCGGCAATCGCATAGCGTTCGCCTGCCAGTGGCGTCTTGAGCAGGCGCGGCAGCATCCAGAGGGAAATGCCGATGCCGGCCATCGACGCCCATCCGTATACCACCATGTTCAGATGTGCGGTGCGGACTCGGCCGAACGTGAGCCAGGCAGACTGCGTGAGAAAGTCCGGAGCGGTCAGCTTCTGCGACGCGACGAGGCCCGCCACGGAACCCAGCAGCAGCCAGAACACCGAGGACGTCAGAAAGACGAAGGTCGGCCCGCGGCTCGACGCGTCCAATCGCGCGCGCTCCGCAAGTTCCCGGCCGAGTGCGGCCGAGTCACCCGGTGCGTCGGGACGTGTATCGGACGCCGCATGCGCCGCGGCCTGTTGGAGGGTTTCGCGACGCGATGCGGACAAAGCCGGATCTTCGGTTTGTCCGACTTCGCCTGCCGCGAAAATGACCTCGGCTGCGTCGGGCCCGGCCCGCATCAGTCCGTTCATTTGTGCCCACAGGAACAGGAACAGCCCGAGCACGGAAATCAGAAACGACAGCGCGAGCAGCGTGCCAATCGTGAAGTTCATTTCGACAAAGCTCCTGGGTGATTGGCGTATCCACGCAAACAAGTAAGGTGTCGTTTAGAACAAAAAGGCATTCGAATGCCAACCATCAACGGTTGATCGACCTGCAATCGATAGCGGGGAAATCGGTTGTGGCGGCGGGAGCCAGTATAGGTAGCCCCGGCACGCCCGTAATATTCAAATTCGTCATCGCGGGCATGCCTTTTTCGTATGCCTCGCCAGCCGACCATCCTCGTGAATGGCGCACGTGATGTATCGACTCCGCCAGGAGAGCGGCTTACCCGCCGATCGCCCGTGCAACTGCGAATGCGGCGGAATCCGGGCCTACCGTAGCCGCACGCACCACCTTCACGGGGACGGACTTGTACGCGGGCGTGCGGCTTTGCGGGTCGAACGCATCGAGCGGCACAAGCGGGTTCGCTTCGGGGTAGTAGGCGCCGCAACAGCCGTCCGGCAGCGAGTATTCGACAATTTTGAAGCCGCGCACGATACGTTCGATGCCGTCCGTCCAGAGGGCGACGATATCCACGCGCTCGCCCGGATGCAGATTGCGCCTGGCGAGTTCGCGCGGATTCATGAACAGCACGTCGCGCTGCCCGAATACGCCACGATATCGGTCCGAATGAGAATAGAGCGTGGTGTTGTACTGATCGTGGCTGCGCATCGTCGTGAGCATCAGCGCTTCCGGGTCGCCATGATCGAAGTCTTCGTCGAGGCCGTCGAAGACGAGAAAATTCGCCCGGCCCGTCGAAGTGGCCCACACCCTCTCACGCGCGGTCGAAGCGAGATGAAAGCCGCCGGGTATGCGAATGCGATCGTTGTATGCCTGGAAGATCGGGAATACCGCTTCGATGGCGTCGCGAATACTGTCATAGTTGGCGACGAGATGCTCCCACGGAACGTGGGAAGCACTGCCAAGCGTCGCGCGGGCGATACCGGCGACGATCGCCGGCTCGCTAAGCAGGTGCTCCGACGCCGGCAGGTTGCGGCCAGCCGACGCATGGACCATCGACATCGAATCTTCCACGGTAATCGACTGGGGCCCGTCAGCCTGCATATCGATCTCGGTGCGCCCGAGGCAAGGCAGAATCAATGCGGCTTTGCCGTGCACCAGATGGCTCCGATTGAGCTTCGTTGCGATGTGCACGGTCAGATCGAGCCGGCCGATCGCCGGCTGCACGCGGCCCCAGTCTGGTATGGCCGCGGCGAAATTCCCACCCAGCGCGATAAAGACCCGTGCATGGCCGCGCATCATCGAGTCGATGGTCGCGAGCACATCATGACCGTGTGCAGCAGGCGGACGAAAGCCGAAGGTGCGCTCGATGCCGTCGAGCAGCGCAGCGGTCGGCTTCTCGGTGATGCCGACCGTCCGGTTGCCTTGCACGTTCGAATGTCCGCGCACCGGGCAAATCCCGGCTCCAGGGCGCCCGACGTTGCCTCGCAGCAGCGCGAGGTTGGCGATCTGCTGTACGTTTTCCGTGCCGCGACGGTGCTGGGTGAGCCCCATCCCGTACACCAGGATCACATTGTTCGCCGCAGCGTAGATGCGCGCGGCATTTTCGATGTCGGCCCGCGCGAGGCCCGACACGCGCTCGATGGCGTCCCATGACGTTGCCCGCAAATCCGCGATGAGCTCGTCGATACCTTTCGTATGACCCGCGATGAACGTCATATCGAGGATTCGGGGCTTGTCGGCCGCGACGGCTGCATCGTCTGCCTCGACGACTGCCTTCATCATGCCCTTGAGCACGGCCGCGTCGCCGCCGACGCGGACCTGGTAGAGGAATGTGCTGATCGGCGTCGAACCGAGCGTTGCCATTTCGAGCGGATCTTGCGGCGCGGTGAAGCGCTCGAGCGCGCGTTCGCGAAACGGGTTGAACGAGACGATCTTGGCTCCGCGGCGAGACGCTGCATGGAGGTCGCTCATCATTCGCGGGCTGTTGGTCCCGGGGTTCTGGCCGAAGATGAAGATCGCGTCGGCCTGCTCGAAGTCTTCGAGTAGCACGGTCCCTTTGCCGACGCCGATCGACTGCGGCAGCCCGACGCTCGTGGCTTCGTGGCACATGTTCGAGCAATCGGGAAAATTGTTCGTGCCGAATTCGCGTACAAAAAGCTGATAGAGGAATGCCGCTTCGTTCGATGCGCGTCCGGACGTATAGAAATCGGCCTGATCGGGATGGTCGAGGGCATTCAGGGCATCTGCGATGATCGAGAACGCGGCCTCCCACGTGACCGGTACGTAGCGATCCGACGTGGGGTCATAGGTCATCGGGTGAGTGAGACGTCCGACCATCTCGAGATCGTAGTCATCCCATGTGGACAGCTCTGACACGCTGTGTGCAGCGAAGAACTCAGGCGTGCAGCGCTTCGACGTTGCCTCCCATGCCACCGCTTTCGCACCGTTCTCACAAAATTCGAACGACGACGTATGTTTCGGATCGGGCCATGCGCAACCCGGACAGTCGAATCCCTCCGGTTGGTTCATGTGGAGCAGCGTCTTCGCGCCGGAAACGGGAATGCCCTGTACTGCGAGCGCCGCACCCGTCGCTTTGAGAGCACCCCAGCCGCCGGCGGGTTCGCTGTAGATACGAACGGTTTTCTTCCTGGCCATGTCGAGTTCCTCGATGGATTCGGGATCGATCTTGATGCGTTCGTGCGCGACGGTATTGCATCTTGGCGCCGCGGGTTTCGAATTCGCACGCAAGAATGCCGATGACCGGAGTGCGCTGCTCGGAGACTTCCCGACAGGGCGCGGAAATGGCGCGACCCGCAATTGGCGGTGGAGCGTTGTTGAAGCAAGCGCCGTCGACAAGCGGTCTAGCCGATGTGCTAACGACAGGCTTCGGCAAGAAACCACGCGCGCCGTTGCGCTTCGTCGATCCAGTTCTCGAGCATGCTCGCCGTTGCGACGTCTCCGTGCGCTCCGCAGACAGCGTGCGCGGCCAACATGAACTGCACGAGCAGCAGGTTGTCTCGGTGAAGTTCGCTCAGCATCGCGTCGGGGGGCACGTTCGCTGCGTCGCTATCCGCGAGTCGTTGGTGCCGTGCGATGTCGGCTATCGAACGCAACGTCGTCCCGCCGACCTTACGTACGCGCTCGGCGATGTCATCCGTGATCGCGAAGAGCTGGACACCGTGCTCGTCAAGCATCAAATGGTAATCACGGAAATGCGCGCCGCTCATGTGCCAGTGGAAATTCTTCGTCTTCAGGTAGAGCGCAAACACGTCTGCGAGTAACGGGTTGAGCGCGTCCGAGATCGCGCTGATTGCGCGTTCGTCGAAACTCATCGCGGTTTCGGAGGTAGCTTGGCGAATGGTCTGGCGTGCTTTTGACATGAGGTGGCTCCTTTTCATCGCAAACGGCGGCATCACGATCGAAGCACTCGTGGCGCGTGGTGCCGTTGAGAACGATTCGAAGGCACCGCATGGGAGCACGACATGTCGGACAATCAGACAGTGCATGCAGCCGTTTCTTGGCGAGACTTGCGTCCGTTCGCGGCCTTCATGGCAGTCGCGATGGGCAGACGGAACGCAAGAATGTATGGAGAGGTTGGCGATTCGGCCGTTCCGGGTTTTTTCCGTTCGCCCGTAACCACATGAATCGAACGGCCGCAAAACCGATGTCTCGGCGAGCGACGCGACTCGGCCTCGACCTCCGGTGCGGCAACCGTGTATGCCGGGGACGATCGTGCGGAGCGGAAAATCCCGGTCCCTGTCAAAAGGAACGGAGATTCGTCGCTTCGATAATTGTTCCAGTGCGTGAGTTTTGTGGCCCGCGTCGTGGCCGCGAGGCGGCGCGTAACGTCGCTTCTACCGTGAACGCTGGTTGGGAGCGACATCGCCAAGGAGAGTACGAAGATGGCAACGCTCGTATTGAAAGACGGAACCGAACTGTTCTACAAGGACTGGGGCTCGGGCCAGCCGGTGGTGTTCTCGCACGGATGGCCGTTGAACGCCGACGCGTGGGATGCACAAATGATGTATCTCGCCGAGCGAGGCTATCGCGTGATTGCGCACGACCGCCGGGGGCACGGCCGCTCCAGTCAACCGTGGGGCGGAAACGAGATGTCCCGTTACGCGGACGATCTCGCCGAACTCATCGAATATCTCGATCTCAAGGATGCAGTACTCGTCGGTCATTCGACCGGAGGCGGGGAGGTTGCCCGATATATCGGCCGTCACGGCACCACGCGTGTCGCGAAGGCCGTATTGATCGCGGCTGTGCCGCCGCTAATGCTGAAAACCGAGGCGAACCCCGGTGGCCTGCCGTTGTCGGTGTTCGACGATATCCGAACGGGTGTCCTGGCGAACCGCTCGCAGTTCTTCAAGAACCTGGCGGTCCCGTTTTACGGCTTCAACCGCGACAATGCAAAGGCGTCGGCCGGGACGGTGGATGCGTTCTGGTATGCGGGCATGCAATGTTCGATCAAGAGCGCGTACGACTGCATCAAGGCCTTCTCGGAAACCGACTTCACCGCTGATTTGCGAAGCATCGACGTTCCTACACTGGTGCTGCAAGGCGATGACGATCAGATCGTCCCGCTCGACGATTCCGGTCGGTTGTCGGCCGAGATCGTTCGCGACGCACGGCTGACCATTTACCCCGGCGCACCGCACGGCTTGTGTACCACGCATGCCGATCAGGTGAGCGCGGATCTTCTCGCGTTCATTCGCGCGTGACATTCCGGCTACTCGACGTGTCGTCGGTCGACGCGAACCGGCGACGCACGTGACGAGTTCCAGATACCGGTGCACTTACCGCCGGTATCGGCTCGGCGACATCGCCAGCCGCCCGCGGCGCATGCGGCCCTCATCGCACCGACGGTGCGCCGAGATCCGGACATTCGATGCAATGCAGACGTGGACTCCTCATGCATGGCGGCAGAAGTGGGGGGCCACGCATACCGCGCGCGTGCGGCATGCGTACCTTCGTTTATCACAGGCTTGTACGGCCTTCGTTGCGCGGAAGCCGGCGTGAGGTGGCGTCGTCCGATCGGGATGAGGCCGCGTTTTCCAAGCAAACGCGACGACGACGGCGTCCGACAGCTCGGCATCGCGATGAACGACCGGTGCCGACCGGGACCGCGTGGAACTATACATATATATGATTTCCGCAAATTGCCGATTTCTTTATGATTGGGGGCGACAGGGCGACCAATGTTCGGTCACCCGAAACGGAATTTCGGCCGAGGGCTCGGGTTTGCAGAATTATCCAATCGTTTCGATTGTTGACGATGACGAATCCGTCCGTGTCGCCACGTCCAGTCTCGTTCGCTCGCTGGGTTGGAGCACGAAACTTTACGCATCGGCGGAGCAGTTTCTGGCCTCCGACGACGTTCTGGACGTTTCGTGCGTTATTTCGGACGTGCAGATGCCCGGTATTTCAGGTCTGGAAATGTATCGACGGCTGCTGGACAGCGGCGTCACGGTTCCGATCATTTTCATTTCGGCATTCGCGTCCGATGCCGTCCGTCGGCAGGCGCTCGATATGGGCGCGATCTGCGTGTTGAGTAAACCCGTGGATGGCGTGGAAGTTGCCCGCCATCTGGAATCTTTGAAGAACAGCGGGGCAAACCGGGCCTCGTAGCGCATTCCGCAAGCCAGGTATCCCCGCTCGTATCGCCAACGCGCTGCTGTGGGAAAACGAGATACAGACTGGTATTCCGTACGCTTCATTTCCTTCGAGCACTGCGAAACACGACGACGATGAGCAATCGGACAATTGGCAAGCCGTGGCGAGAGGACGCACGCGTGTTGTATACCCTGGCGGGTGCACTGGCGTCGCTCATTTTCATCATCGACGTGACGCCGCTTGATATCGCGATTGCAGTGCTTTACGTGGTGGTGGTGTTGCTAGTGGCGTCCGCGGGCTCCCGCCGGGCCACGTATGTCGCTGCATGCGGATGCGCGGGATTGACATTACTCGCGCTGGGACTGTCGCATGACGAACGCTATTCAGGCGGCGCGCTCGCACGTTGTTGCGTAAGCTTGCTGGCGATAGGTACGACGGCACTTTTGTCGCTGCGCAATATCGCCAACACCGCGACCCTGCGTGAGCGATTGCAGTTGCTCGATCTCACTCATGACGCGATCGTCGTATACGACTTGCAGGGCAGGATAGCGTTCTGGAATCAGGGCGCGGAAGCGCTTTACGGCTGGACGGCCGAACAGGCGCTCGGTCAGCCGGTCCACGTGCTTACACAGACCGTCGCGTCGGTGCCGCTGGACCGCATTCACCGTACCGTACTCGAGTGTGGACAGTGGCAGGGTGAACTGCAGCGTGTACGCAAGGACGGGAAAGTGGTGATGATATCGAGTCGACTCGCGCTGTGGCGTGATGCCGGCGGAAAGGCGGTTGCGATACTCGCGACCAACAATGACATCACGGACCGCAAGCGCCTGGAAGGCGAAATGCGGCAGCAGAAAGATGAATTGCACGCGATGATCGACGCCATTCCAGCGATGGTGTGGAGCTCGGATAGTGAGGGCAAGATTGGCTATGTCAACAAGCGATGGACGGAGTTCGGCGTGTCCATGGCCGAACGCGAAGAGGATATCTGGCGTGCCGTCGTACATCCCGACGATCTGGTTGCGATGCAGCACGCATGGGAACGCGCTGTCTGTAACGAATCACGATTCGAGAACACCGTCCGGATCAGGCGCGAGGACGGCGTCTACCGATGGGTGCATGTCCGCGCGGCACCGCTTCGTGACGGGAGTGGGCGCCTCGTTCGTTGGTATGGGGTGAATGCGGACATAGAGGCACGAAAGCAGGCTGAGCAGGCATGGCGCCGCAGCGAGGCACTTTTATCGGGCGCGCAGCGGCTGAGCCATACCGGCAGTATTGCGATGCGGCTTCCCGACGGTACGATGTGGTGGTCCGACGAGACGTATCGCATCTTCGAACTCGGTCGCCACATGGTACCGAGCCTGCAGGAGATTGCATCGCGCGTCCACCCGGATGACATTTCCGTCGTTCGCAATGCGTGGAATCGCCAAGTCTCGGGTGCGTCGGCGCTTGACATCAAGTTTCGACTGTTGATGGCCGATGCCCGCATCAAACATGTCCATTACGTTGCGCATCCGATCCGACATCAAAACGAGACGGAATACGTCGGTGCATTGATGGACATCACCGAGCGAGTCGTCGCGCAGGAAGCGCTTGATCGATCGAATGCCGAACTGGCGCACGCGACGCGGGTAACGATGCTGGGCGAACTGGCCGCGTCGATCGCTCATGAAGTCACTCAGCCGCTCGCAGCAATTGTCACGGCTGGCGACGCCGCATTGCGCTGGATCGACCGGCCGGAGCCGGATCTACGCGAGGTGCAGCAATCCGTTTCACAGATGATCCGCGACGCCAAGCGAGCGTCCGATGTCATCCGGCAGATTCGGGCAATGGCGAGAAAGCGTGCACCCGAACAGGTACTGCTCGACCTGAACGACGTCGTGCGAGAATCGCTCGAACTCGTCGCGCGCGAGCTGGAGACCCAGCGGGTGGACGTTGAGACAGACTATTCGTCGTTACCCCAGCGCGTTTGCGGCGACCGCGTGCAATTGCAGCAAGTCGTCATCAATCTGGTGATGAACGCGATCCAGGCCATGTCGGGCGTGCCTCCGGGCGCGCGCCGCTTGCGGCTTCGTACTCACGCGCGCGATGGCCGCGCCCACGTGATGGTGGAGGACCACGGAGTCGGGATCCGGGACGAAGACTTCGCCCGGCTGTTCAGCGTATTCTTCACGACGAAGCGGGACGGAATGGGCATGGGCTTATCGATATGCCGGTCGATAGTAGAAGCGCATGGCGGCCGTATTTGGGCCGAGATGCCGGACCGCCCCGGAACGGTCGTACAGTTCGTATTGCCACTGGATGAGGAAAGGTGTAATGAACCCTGACGCGCAAGACGCCGCCCAACAATCGATCGTTTATGTCGTCGACGATGACGAGTCGATGAGAACAGCGGTCGACATGCTTCTTCGGTCGGTCGGGTTCCGCGTTGAAGCGTTCGCGTCGGCGCAGGAGTTTCTCGCCTTCGACAAGCCCGACGTCGCGAGCTGCCTGATTCTCGATGTTCGCCTGAAAGGCCAAAGCGGGCTCGCGGTTCAGGAGCAGATCGCCACCGCCGAGCTGCACCTGCCGATCATCTTCATGACGGCGTACGGCGATATTGCGATGTCGGTGAAGGCGATGAAGGCCGGTGCGATGGATTTTCTCGCGAAGCCGTTTCGAGAGCAGGACATGCTCGACGCGGTCACTGCGGCGCTAGAGCGCGATGCGCGATGGCGAAGCGAGCATCGTTCGCTCCTCGATCTGCGCGCGCGCTATGCAACGCTGTCTGCGCGCGAGCGCGAGGTAATGGCACTCGTGGCGAGCGGCCTGATGAACAAGCAGATCGCGGCAGAACTGAATCTGAGCGAAATCACTGTGAAGATTCACCGCGGACAGGCGATGAAGAAGATGGACTCGCGCTCGTTGGCCGACTTCGTGAAGAAGGCCGAGGCGCTGGGTGTCGGCCAGCCGGCACAGGCCCCGGCGGCAGCCAGAATGCAGAGTAGCTAGCGAGCGTCGGGTCCTGACAAGCGACGACATTCGTCTGTTGGCCGCGTAACAGGATCCTGTTTTTCCTTCGTAAACGGGAACCTCGTAGCCGATACGGCCGCGATTGCATGTCGCTGTTTCTTCTTCCAGGACGGTTCGCCGATCGTGCGGCGACAGTTCACACGGATACGATCATGCGCATTCTGATAGTCGAAGATGAGCCGAAGACAGGTGCATATCTGAAGAAGGGGCTTGAAGAATCCGGCTTCAGTGTCGACCTCGCGAAAGACGGTGCGGAAGGGTTGATGCTTGCGCAGGAAGAGAGCTACGACGTGATCGTGCTCGATGTGATGCTGCCGGTACTCGACGGCTGGGGTGTACTTAAGCGATTGCGTGCCACACATATGACGCCGGTGTTGTTTCTGACGGCGCGCGACGACGTACAAGACCGAGTGCACGGTCTCGAACTCGGCGCCGACGATTATCTGGTGAAGCCGTTTGCGTTCGTCGAGCTGCTCGCGCGTATTCGCACGCTAGCGCGTCGCGGACCGCCACGGGAGATGGAGCGTATCGTCGTCGGTGATCTTGAAATCGACGTTGTGCGTCGCCGCGTGAAGCGAGGCACGGTCCGCATCGAGCTCACACCGCGCGAATTCTCCCTGCTGCAACTGCTTGCGCGACGGCACGGCGAGGTGCTGACCCGAACGCAAATCGCGTCGTATGTGTGGGATATGAACTTCGATAGCGATACCAATGTCGTCGAAGTAGCGATCAGGCGTTTGCGCGCGAAAATCGACGAACAGTTCGAGGTGAAGCTGATTCATACGGTGCGTGGCGCTGGCTACGTGCTCGAGCTGCAGGACACTGCGTGATGCTGTGGGTCGTCGATCGCACCGTCCGCGCGCCCAAGCCGCTAATTCTGCAAAGTTTGATCGGGGGTCACCTGAAGCGATCCGTGGATTTCGGAATCGTCATCTAACAGTCAGCGTATCGGTGGGGGCACGGTACGAGAATAGGTTGGTCGATTGCAGCGCCAACGCCATTCGCTGTGCAATCGCGATGCAATTTTCTCGACCTACGCCCAGGAGAGTTTCATCATGAACCGCCGACTCATCGCAGCAAGTGCGCTACTCTTTGTCGCGCTCGGTACACCGGTTGCAGCGTTTGCGCAGATTCCGCAACATGTGCTGACGCGCGCGCAGGTTATCGCTGATCTGGCGCAGGCCGAGCGGGATGGCACCGTGCCCAATCCAAACTCGGACTACCCTCCCAGCGCCCAGGCAGCCGCCCGCCATCGCGATATGTACCCGATGGCGCCCGGTGTGCGGACAACCGTAAGCGCGCCGACGTCCGTGTCGAACGCACGTCCCCAATAACTCGGGAGCATGGCTACCGACACTCCTGCGTCAGGATGCCGGTACGCAAGGTTCACCGCCGGCTCCACGCCGAATGAACGACGTCTGTGTCGGCGCCTTTGGGGTATTAGCTCAACTTATATGACGCTGCGCCCGTCCCGGCGAGTTTTCCGGCATCCACGATAAGGTATTCGGGGCGAATCGGCCGGCCTTCCAGATGGCACTGCAGGATCTCCAAGGTGCCTGCCGCATAGCGTGCCTGTGCGGACAGCGATGTGCCGGAGATATGGGGTGTCATTGCTTCGCTCGGCATACGGCGCCACGGATGGTCGGGCGGCGCCGGTTGCGGGAACCACACGTCGCCGCCATAGCCGGCGAGACGACCGGATTCGAGCGCTCGCACGACGGCGTCTCTATCGCATAGCTTGCCGCGCGCAGTATTGATGAGGTAAGCGCCCGGTTTCATATGCGAGAACATTTCGTCGTCGAACATATGTTCGGTGGTCGGATACAGCGGGCATTGCAAATTGATCACATCGCACACCTGGACGAGGGACCTGGCGCTGGCGTGGTAGGAGAGGCCCAGTTCGCGTTCGAGGTCTGCCGATAGGCGATGACGACTGTGGTAATGAAGATGTACGTCAAACGGCTTCAGTCGTCGAAGCACGGCCAGCCCGATACGCCCTGCCCCGATCGTTCCGAAATGCATCCCTTCGAGATCGTAGCTTCGCCTCACGCAATCCGCGATGTTCCAGCCTCCGTTCGTCGCAAACTGATGAGCTGGAACGAAATTCCGGACGAGCGCCAGCACCGTCATGACGACATGTTCCGCTACGCTGATGCTGTTCGAGAACGTCTCCTCCGCGACGGTAATGCCTCGTTCTGCAGCAGCCAGGAGATCGACATGATCCGAGCCGATTCCCGCGGTGAGCGCGAGTTTGAGCTTGGATGCCTTCGCGATTCGCTCTCTCGTCAGATAGGCTGGCCAGAACGGTTGTGAAATCACTACGTCCGCGTCGGGCAGATGTTGGTCAAAGACGGACTCGGGGCCGTCCTTGTCGCTCGTCACGACCAGTTCGTGACCGTTTGCCTCCAGATAAGGCCGAAGGCCGAGCTCGCCTGACACGCATCCGACGAGTTCGCCCGGAGAGAAGCCGAGCGGACCTTGAGGGGTAGGCAAGCGCTGTCCACCGGGATATGCGGCGATCGACGGGATACCGTCACGAACGTACCGCGGCGGATAGCCGGACGTCGGATCCGGGTAGAGCACACATAGAACTTTTGCCATTCATCGTCTCCTTCTCGCGTTGACGGGACTACGCAGTGACGCGTCGTCGCAGATTAGGAGAGACGGACAGCGGTGAATTTTGTTATGGCACGGCTTTTCTCAAATTGCATGAAGTGCTCGCCGTGCTCCGAGGTCGCTCGCCCTTTGAGTGAGCCGATCGAGCCAAGTCACACGGCGCAATTCCGACAGTCGATGTCGCGGCGCGGTTACGCGAGCGACGCTGGAAGCGTGATGTGAAATGTTGTGCCGGAAGGTTCTTCGGGGGTCGCCCTCAGGTGTCCGTCATGGGCTTGAACGATCGAATGAGCGACTGATAGCCCGATGCCCATTCCCGTATCCTTGGTGGTGAAGAACGGCTCAAAAAGCCGTTCCATATGTGCGGCCGACATACCAGGGCCCGAGTCCTTCACCTTTATGTCTACCATGCCATCGTCGCTGCACGATGTGGTGATCGACAGCAGCCGGCGCCCTTCGTTGACGGCGTTCATCGCTTCGATCGCGTTGGCGACGAGGTTGAGTACGACCTGCTGCAGTTGTACGCGATCGCCTGTCACGATCGGAGCGGGCGCGGCAAGCGTCGTCTCTACGCCGACGCCATTTTTCTCCGCATCGCGGCGAGTCATAAACAGAACTTCGAGTATGGCATCGTTGACGTCCACCTGCTCCTTTCGAACCGGGGATTTGCGCACTAGGTCTCTGATGCGGTCGATGATGTCGCCGGTTCGCAAGGTATCACGCACGATCAGTTCGAGGGCCCTGGCTGCTCGGTCGACGTTTGCGGGGCGAGCAGACAGCCACCGCAGCGCCGCGTCTGCATTCGCGGACATCGCGGCGATCGGTTGCTTCACCTCGTGACTGATCATCGCCGTCAACTGTCCGACGGTAGATACACGGTTCGCGTGGGCGAGTTCCTGCTGCATTTCGCTGAACCGGATTTCGCTGTCTCGCGCGCGTGCCTCCGCACGCTTGCTTGCGCTCAGATCGAGAACGAAGGCGACCCCTTGATCGCCGTCGGGCGAGAACATCGCGGCGCCGACAAGGACAGGCGCACGGCTGCCGTCCTTGCGGAAATACTCTTTTTCGATTGGCGCAAGCACGCCGGTCGCGCGAAGGACCGGTTCGTGGATCTGGAAGTCGACCTGAATCCATTCAGGAGGGGTGATGTCCCGCCAGTTCAGCTGGCGATGACGGAGCTCCTCGCGACTGTAGCCGAGCAAGTCGAGAAAGGCGCTGTTCGCGTCCAATATCGTGCCATCCAGAGCGTAAATGAAGATGCCGATGATGTTGGCGTCCACGAGGCGCCTGATTCTAGCCTCGCGGTCGGACAGCTCTCGATACAGGCGTGCGTTCTCCAGCGTGATGGCGACCTGCGAAACGAGTACGCCAAGCGCCGCCAACCGGGTCGGCGCGAATACGCCCGTGGAAAGCCTGTTTTCCAGATAAAGCGTACCGACCAGTGTGCCGCGACGGATAAGAGGAATGCATAGAATCGAGCGCACTCGATGTGAGACGGTGTATGCATCGGTCGCGCATATTGGATCCTTCGATACATCCGGTATCGACAGGACTTCCCGAGTCCGCATGACGTAGGTGATCGTCGCCGTCGGGAGCCGCTTCGGATCGAGCGGTGAGCTTCCCTGCCGAATGCACACTGCTTCGCCTTGGACCGTCGCCTCGGCCTGTATCTCCGCGGGTCCCTCGTCCGCGGTGAGAATCAGAATGGCGCGATCCGCGCCAGAGTGCGTCAGTGCAGCCCGCATGAACGTATCGACTACGTTTTCGAGAACGATCTCGGACGAAACGCGCTGCGAGACGTCGATCAACATCCAGTAGTCGATCTCGCCGGCTGTGGACCGCGTCGTCTCGTGCGCGCTGCTGCCACGCGCGTCGGTGCCTAGATGCGGGTATGCGTCGTCGAGTTGCCGGACTTTCCCAAGCGCTCCCCAGCGCATATAACCGTAACGTGCATTGCGTAAGTAGGCATCGCTGATGATCGCGAAGCCACGGGACTGGTAAAAGCCCGCAGCCAGTTCGCTCGCAATCGCTTCCTGATGCGGAAAGTCGCTTGCGCGTGCGGCACCGATCGCCTGTTCATAAAGCCGCTCGGCGTCGAGTATGCGGGATTCGATGCGAGCGATCTCCGCATTCACGAGCGCTGCTCGATCGTCGAAATTGCGGGGAAAGTGGTTCGCCAGTACGTTGAGTTTCGCTTGGTGCCGAGCCAGTTGCTCCAGCCGCCGAGCACGGTTCTCCGGCGTCATCTGCTCCAGTGTTGCGGCCAACGTGAGCGCGGCGTAGAAATGGAACTCCGCCTCTTCGAGGAACATCGAAGAGGTCCACATCAGGGCTTCGGCGCGGAGCAGAGACTCGAAAGCGGCGTCGTGGTCACCCGCCAGATAACGTGCTTGCATTTTTCGCGTCCAGTACCAGCACTCCGCGATGGCAAGACCGCGGCGATGTGAAAGACGGGACTCAAATGCCTGTTCGTTAAAATGCTCGCTGCAGAATGTCCCGAGCCTTTTCGTCCGCCCTCGCAGGCTATCGATGAACGCGATTTGTGTCGAGATGATATCGACGACCAATCCATGTTGAGCGTTCCGGGCGAACGCAAGACCGCGTTCCGCTTCGGTGTGAACGGTGGAAAGGGGATTGCCCGCGAACAGCAACACCGTATTCATACAATTGAGGGAGTACGATGCGTACAACAGATCCCCGGTTTTGTTTGCCGCGGAAAACGCGTACCTCAACGTGTCTTCGGATGCGTGAACATGCTCTATCCAGCACTTCGTAAAGATTGCGAACACCATCGACGTGCTGGCATGGAAGCGATGTTGAACATTGCGTTCGGCAATGCGATAGCCCGCATGGCTGAAGCGAATCCCGAGGTCGAAATCACCGAAACGCGGACCGGAAGTCCGGGTCAGCGTGCCGTAAGCAACGCAGGACGCGTCACAGTTTCCACTGGTCAGGCTGAGGTTGATCGCCTTGCACGTAATCAGCGAGTTGAGATTGAAATCGGTGAAGCATGCTGCGGACAGCAGGCGTGTCAGTACCTCCAGCGTAGTCAACGCTAGCGGGTCGACCATGGCTGGTAATCCGGCGATGTCATCGACCGTCAGGCTGGCCGCACGTCGGTGGAGTTGAGCATATTCGTCTTGCACGTCCTGATCGGACGGATGTGCCGATGATGTGATACCGACGCAACGCAAATAATCGAGCGCGACGGCGATCGCGTCGTCGCTTTGATCGAGCGCCGTGTACACGTCCATCCGTTGTACCGTGACGCGACCGCGCGCGATCAGGTCTAATCCTTGTATCGGCAACGCTGCCAGGCGCCGTTCCGCCAGCTCGAGTTGTCCGGTCAGGAATTCACATTCGGCAAACTCAAGTTCGAACTCGAAATGGATGCCGGCAGGGTCGTTGGTTGGTATAGCGCTCAGTAGCGCCGCACCGGCACTGAAGTAGCGCAGCGCGGTATCGTACGCGGCGGATCGCTTCGCTCGAATGCCGGCTCGCAAATTGAGCGCCGCGACTTCGTGCCGTTCTTCTGCCAAGATGAGTTTGTCACCGGCGCGATTGAATTGGCCGACGATTTCAAACAACAGCCCTTCGTCGGTCCCTTCGGCAAGATGCGGTAACAGGCGCCGCGCAGCCATCAGGTGCATTTCCGCGCGCGAGCTGACAGGGATGAGCGAATATGCTGCCTCGTGAATCCGGTCGTGGGCGAATCGATAGATATTTCCAACGCGTTCGACGAGTTGTTGCCGGATGGCGGCCTGAAGCTCGCCGTGCAACGTTTCTTCGGTGGTTTGGCGCACGATCGCCAGATTGCAGGTCGTCGCTGCGCTGCCCAGGCAGGCAAGGTCGCGGAGTGCGGTGTTGCAGTTTGGTGGAAGCCGGTTGAGCCGGATAGCCATCAGATCCGCGACGTTGTCCGTATAGCGCGCGCTCCGGACGTCCTGAACGTTCCACGACCAGCGTCCGGCGGCCGGATCGATGACGAGCACGTTCTCTTCCGCGAGTGCATGCAGGAACTGAACGACGAAGAACGGGTTGCCTGCCGTCTTCGAATATACGACTCTCGCAAGCGGCTCGACCAACTTGTCGGTGGAGTGCAGGATGTCGCGAAGAAGTGGCGCGACATCCTTGGCGCTCAATGGCAACAGGTCGATTTCATGAACTGCGATTCCCGCCGCTTTGGCGGCAGAAATCTTTCGCGTCAGTGGGTGATCGGCATCGACTGCATTGTGACGATACGCACCGATCAGCAGCAGGTGGCGCATGTCGGAATGGTGCGCGATATGTTCGATGAGATCGAGCGTTGCGGCGTCTGCCCATTGAAGATCGTCGATAAAGAGCACAAGGGGAGGGCTCAGCTCAGCGAACACCTGTACGAGGTCCCGCAACACCCGTTGAAATCTGACCTGTGCCTGTTGCGGCGGCAAATCAGCTACGCCGGGTTGCTTGCCTATCAGCAGTTCGAGATCCGGCACGAAATCCGTGACGAGGCGTCCGTTCTGCCCGAGTGCGTCCAGCATCGCGTCGCGCCACCGGTGTACGTCGTCTTCGCCTCTGGCGAACACGGACTTGATCATGCCTTTCAGCGCAAGCGCCACCGAGGCATACGGTACGTCGCTGCTGTACTGGTCGCACTTTCCGCTGGCGAAAGTCCCTTGAAACGTGCCTACCGCGGTTTGCAGCTCGCGCGCGAGACACGATTTGCCGATACCGGCATAACCGGAAATCATCACCAGTTCAGTCGATCCCGCGAGCATGGCCCGTGAAAATGCGCCGGTCAGTCGCGCCAGTTCTTGGTCCCGACCGTACAACTTGGCCGGTCGGGAAAGTCGCTCGGGCAGATCGGCGATGCCCAGCTCGAACCGAGATATCGTCGCGGTCGCTGACCACTCCGCCATGCATCGACGCAGGTCGCGCTCCAATCCTGTCGCGCTTTGATAGCGTTCGCCGGGGCATTTTTCGAGCAGTTTCATGACGATCGCCGACAACTGGGGATCTACGAGTCCGTGGCGCAGATGGGGCACTACGGGCGTGCGCGACGTATGACTGTGTATCCACTCCATCGGGGTGGTTGCGGAAAATGGCAGTTGCCCGGTCAACATGCGATAAAACACGACACCAATGCTGTACAAATCGCTGCGCGCATCGATCTGCCAATTCATGCGGCCCGTTTGCTCAGGCGCCATGTAGGGCATGGTGCCTGCAATGACTTCAGCGTGCTCTGCCATCTCGGGACGATCCTGGCCGCTGAGCGCGATCCCGAAGCCGGTGAGCCGCACACGGCCGCCGGCTTCGTCAACGTACAGGTGAGCGGGTTTGAGATCGCGGTGAACGATCTTGGCGGCGTGCATATGGCCGACTGAGACGACGATCAGGAGGGCAATATTCAGAAAGCGTCCAGTATCCAGCGGCTCACTCAATAGCTGCTCGAGGCTGACGCCGGCGGAGTTTTCGAGAATGAGTGCGACGCTGTCGCCTTGCCGCTGCAATTCGAGCGGGCGCAACGCCCACGCGCCATCCAGCTGGTCGCGCATCCGGTATTCGTTCAATAGATGTTCAACGGCGATCGTGTCAGATGCGCCGCGTCGCGGCCGGACGACGACGACCGGGATGCGCCGCCCTTCGGCATTCGTGAAGCATGCGCGGGAGTGAGAGATGCCGTCGTCTTCGGGGATGATGGAGGGGGCGGTATCGGTCATGCCGGCAATCGCTGTTCCGGGAGAGGGGTATAGCTGACGGAGCCGTTCATGACGACCGGCAACGCCGGCGATCTGGCGCCGCGCCGTCACGATCGCCGCAGGTCGTTAACGTTGCGCGCTCAGGCCAGTGCGGCCAGACGCTCGTCGCGGCTGATCAAACCCAGCGCTTCCGCTTTCAGTACGAAATCGGCAATCGACGGCGACTTCATTTTCTTCATTGCTTGCCCGCGGTGCAGCTTGACCGTGATTTCGCTCAGGCCAAGTTCGGCCGCAATTTGCTTGTTCAGCAGCCCGTGGGCGACCATCGTCATGATGGTTCGTTCTCGCGGCGTCAATGTGTCATAGGACGCGCGCAATATCGCCATTGACCGTTCGGACGTGCGGCGCTTGCAATCGGACTCCAATGCACATGTCACGGCGTCGATCATGTCTTGTCCGCGAAACGGCTTCGGAAGAAAGTCGACGGCACCAGCCTTCATCGCCTGAACCGACATGGGGATATCTCCGTGCGCCGTCATCAGGATCACGGGCAAGCGCATGTTCCGCACGATGTGCTCCTGCACGGCGAGTCCGCTGTGCCCCTTCAAGCGAACATCTAGGACG
The DNA here is from genome assembly GCF_002925705.1 of Burkholderia anthinoferrum. NCBI lineage: Bacteria > Pseudomonadati > Pseudomonadota > Betaproteobacteria > Burkholderiales > Burkholderiaceae > Burkholderia > Burkholderia anthinoferrum. Next base: position 237,903 of record NZ_LFZP01000064.1, on the reverse strand, counting down.
ACGCAACTCGGTCGGTCCGGCAAGTCGGCGGCCAGGAAGCCGTGCGCACTGTCGAACGAAACGACATGCAGGCCGACGGAATCGAGCAACGTTTCGACAGCTTCGCGCACGGCACTATCGTCGTCTACTACGAAGACGACTGGATCCGTCGTACCACCATTCATGTCCGTCATCATCGCTCCGCTGCTGAGATCCGTAGAGAATTGCCTTTGATGCTTCTGCTTAATAATCCGGTAGGCCGGTTCATGAACCACCACATTTTAGAGCGAAACATATCGCCGGTACCAACAAAGGTCGGCTTGAACGGACCGGGCCGGGTGGTGGCGCGCCAGATGTTGCTGCATCCAAAATCGTCATACTATTAACGCCGAAATCCCTCTCTGGAGCACTTCGCGATGTCATCGAGTATTGACCTTCACTTCTTCCGCATCCTTGCGGACAGTTATCACCGACTGCTCAACAAGTCGCTCGTTCCCGCCGGGATGAATGCGTCCGAAGCCGCGACATGGCTATACGAGGAAGCGCCGTTCGGGATTCTGGCGCACGATTTAGCGGTAGATCCCGTGTTCGTCTACGGCAACAAGCGTGCGCAGGCCATTTTTGGGTATGACTGGGACGAACTCACCGCCCTACCTTCCCGGTTCTCGGCGGAGCCAATGGAGAGGGGCGAACGCCAACTGTTTCTTGAAAAAGTCGCGCGAGATGGCTTCGTGGCGGGATATCGAGGGATACGGATCACCAAGTCCGGCACACGCTTTTGGATCGATCATGCAACGGTGTGGCAACTCACTGATTCGGCCGGAAATCACTGCGGTCAGGCAGCGATGATCCCTGAGGTACACGCCATTCAGTAGTTCATGCAAACACCATACCTGAAATTGCGCGATGGTCGGGACCCTGTGGGTCGGCCAGCCTTTCGTAGACATCTTCGAGCCATAATTTATGGCAACCGAGGAGGTCAGGATGAGCGGCAAGCGGTACGCGGATAAGTTCAAGATCGAGGCAGTCAAGCAGGTAACCGAACATCGCAATGGATGTTGCGTTGCGAACGTTGAGCGTCCGACTTTCTGAAAGGTATCAGACGCATGTCGACTCGGAGCAGTCAATCAAGGCCGCTACCTTGTTGCCGTCTTTTTGAGGCAAGCATTGCCGAGGTAGTTCGACACGATTTCCAGGAAGATTCAGCGGAAATGACCTATGGGTGAGATTGCCTAGATCGGCCAAGGGACCGCGTTCAAGCGCGTAAGTACCGCTTGACCATACGTGGGGTCGATTTGCCTCGCGTAGTATGCCAGTCCAAAGAGATGGTGGCGAAGGCCATATATCGATTCAAATTTCCTATGATCGGCATGAGATTGGACGCCGTATTTGTCAATGAAATACAGGTGGCGATTCAATTCTTCGCGAAACTCTTTAGTTAGTCGCGGCTTCTCTCCATCGATCAATAATCCGAGCAGAAGTTTGCGGCCGCCGGGCGGGGTGACGGCAGTTTTGCTCAAATTTGGAGCAAGTCCATACTTTGCAATCAATTTATAGACATCAGTGATAAGTGCGCCGCATAAGTTTCGGCTACTCATCTCCTTCTGTTGATGTCCGCACAGAACTGACCCACTAGAGCTGCAAATTTTCATCGAATTTTGACCCACGTGATTGAATGCCCTGCTCAATCTTTGAGCAGGGGATACAAAGGTGATCACGGTGGGCATATTGGCCAAGATCAGGCGGATGTATTTCCGCGAGAAGGTCCCGCTGCGCGAGATTGCGCGGCGTACGGGCCTGTCCCGAAACACGGTGCGTCGCTGGTTGCGGCAGACTGATGCTGTCGAGCCGAAGTATCCGAAGCGCGTCAGCCCGAGCGTCATCGACGACTGGGCCGCACAGCTGACAGGTTGGCTGCGTGCCGACAGTCATCGCCCGAAGCGTGACCGGCGCACCGCCCGGTTCATGTTCGAGGCGATCCGCGCCGAGGGTTACGCCGGCAGCTACGGCCGCGTAAGCGCGTTCGTGAGGCGTCGGCACGAGGAGCAGGCTGAGGCGCCTCGCAAGAAGGCCTTCGTGCCGCTCGCCTTCGAACCCGGCGAAGCCTTCCAGTTTGACTGGAGCTGCGAATACGCGTTTGTTGGTGGGCTGCGGCGACGCCTGGAGGTCGCCCACGTCAAACTTAACTCCAGCCGCGCGTTCTGGCTCGTCGCCTATCCCACACAGAGTCACGAGATGCTGTTCGATGCGCACGCCCGCGCATTCGCCGCGTTCGGCGGCGTGCCGCGGCGCGGCATCTACGACAACATGAAGACCGCGGTGGACAAGGTTGGCCGCGGCAAGGAGCGTGCGGTCAACGCGCGCTTCGAAGCGATGTGCAGTCACTACCTGTTCGAGCCGGAATTCTGCAACCGGGCCGCAGGCTGGGAGAAAGGCATCGTCGAGAAGAACGTTCAGGACCGGCGACGTCAGATCTGGCACGAAGCAGCGCTACGGCGCTGGGAAACGCTGGAGATCCTGAACGAATGGGTCGCTGGTCAGTGTCGTGAGGCGTGGCACATGCGGCACCCGCAGTGGCCTGAACTGACAGTCGAGGATGTGCTGCAGGACGAGCGTACCCGGCTGATGCCCAATCCACGGCCGTTCGACGGCTACATCGAGCAGACCCTGCGAGTCTCGTCGACCAGCCTGATTCACTTCCAACGCAACCGATACAGCGTGCCCACCGAGTACACGAACCAGTTGGTGAGCGTGCGCTGCTATCCGGCATATCTCAGCGTCGTCGCCAACGCCCAGGAGATCGCACGCCACGAACGCAGCTTCGAGCGGCACATGACCTTCTACGATTGGCGCCACTACGTCACGCTGGTCGAGCGCAAACCCGGCGCACTGCGCAACGGCGCACCGTTCATCACGATGCCGCAGCCGCTGCAACTGCTGCAGCGGCATCTGCTGAAACACCCGGGCGGCGATCGCGTCATGACGCAGGTGCTCGCTGCGGTGCGCGAACACGGGCTCGATGCGGTGCTGCTCGCCGTACAGGCTGCGCTGGATTCAGGACGCCCCAGCGCAGAGCACGTCCTGAACGTGCTGAGCCGGCTGAAGGCGCCCGTCACGAATGGCAGGCTCGCCACGACGAAACTCCAGCTCAAGGAAGAGCCCGCGGCCGACGTGGGCCGTTACGAGACGCTGCGCGCCAACCCACCGGAGGATCGTCATGTCTAACGATATCGCGGCCCAGCTCAAGGGTCTTAAACTGCACGGCATGGCGAGCACATGGCCGGAGCTGCTCGCGCAGTCGCGTCACACTGACTTCGAGCCGGAGCGCTTCATGAAGCAGCTGTTGATGGCTGAAACCGCCGAACGGCAGGTGCGCTCGATCGCCTATCAAATGACCGCTGCGCGCTTCCCGGCACACCGCGACCTGAAGGGCTTCGACTTCGCGCAGGCACACGTCGACGAAGCGCTGGTGCGCGAACTGAGCGAGCTGTCGTTCCTCGCAAGCGCGCACAACGTCGTGTTCATCGGTGGTCCGGGCACTGGCAAGACGCACCTCGCCTCAGCGATCGGAGTCGAAGCCGTACAGCGCCACGGCAAGCGTGTGCGCTACTTCTCGACCGTCGAGCTGACCAACGCCCTGGAGCAGGAGAAGTCCATCGGCAAACAAGGCCAGATTGCCCACAAGCTGATGTACGTCGATCTGGTGATCCTCGACGAACTGGGCTATCTGCCGTTCAGCCAGACCGGCGGTGCATTGCTGTTCCATCTGCTCTCAAAGCTATACGAGCACACGAGCGTCGCGATCACGACCAATCTCAGCTTCGGCGAGTGGGCGAGCGTGTTCGGGGATGCAAAGATGACGACAGCGCTGCTGGACCGCGTCACCCATCACTGCCACATCGTCGAAACGGGCAATGAATCGTGGCGCTTCAGGACCAGTTCTGCCAAGGCAAAGACAACAAGAAAAAGAGCGGCAAAACCAGAGGGTAACGAAGAGTTATCCACACCGGAATAGATGTACTACGCTGTCTCGGGGTGGGTCAGATTTAGATGAAATCGGTGGGTTAAGACTCGGTGGAAATCAACACCTCACTGCCCGCCTCTGGGCCGAGGGTCCGTCTGGGCTGAAGTAACCTAATTTTGGGCACGGTGTGATGGGCCCGAACCACCGGCCGACCCGACCGGGGACTCTTCATCGTTCGCTGATGGAATGCGTACTGTGGCTTTTGGGAGCGCATAGCGAGTTCCCGCTCGACATAGAGCGCTATCGGCGTATCGGGGGTCTGCGCAGCTTCTCTTTTGATCAACTCGAGGAGTTTGGCCCGCAGTGTATCGGCACTGATGACAGTGAGTTCGTCCAGCCATCCAGCAGCGACCGATCTGTCTTCGTCGGAAAACTGCTTTAACCACTCAATGGCCTCGTGTGTCTCGGAGAAAAGTTGCGCGTTTGTGTTTGATGCCTTCATGTTCAAGGAGTCGATTTGCGTTCAAATTGGTTTCGCGCAGTCCGCTTCAAAAACTTTTAGAAACTGCACAAACTCCAGTGGCGGTCGCGTCACGTGAGGTCCTCAAAGTATCACTTATTGCGAGGTGTAGTCCCCACCCGAACACAGAGCGGTGTCTAGGCAAACGGCGCCTGATTAAGGTGCGCCGCTGCCTGCACCAGCACGAGGCAGCGCTCTTTCGCACGAGTGACTGCGTTGTAGAGCAGTCGACGCTTTTGATCAGCGCTACCTCCAACTGCCGCTGGCCAAAGCACGATGACGTTATCGAATTCGCGATTCTTGGCACCATGAACTGTCATACCCTTCCAACCATCGTCACCGTCACTTCGTGCTCGACGTCGACGGGCAAACACTTGCTTGATTGCAACTGTGATCTCGTCCTTGGCGAATAATGTTTTGCCACGTGTCCGTCGTTGCACGTCCATCCAGTCGACGATGTCTTGTGTAACCCGAAAATCCCCTGCGACATTAAGAAGAGCGATCACCCTAGCCATGTCGTTCATATCCTGGAAATCGACGTTGTCTAGGAAGCGCTCACCAGCTTTTCCTTCAGACTCTTCCCACGGAACAGAATACGGTCCAGCCCCTCTGGAATTCGTATTACGAGCAGCCCATTCCATAGTCGCTCGAGCAAACACGCCTAACGTCGGCGTGATTATGGCCACACTCTTGCCTCCTCCGTACCAGCGGAGGTTCGAGTTGATCCATGCACCTGCTAGCGGTGGCCTCGCTGTCGGTGTAACCATGAATACCCTTCCGGGATTCGGAGGCTCACCTCTACGGATCGCTGCAGCTGCATCGATAAGCTCGGCTTCGTTGGTGCGGTGAGGCTGAGTAAGGTCGTCCGCGTCACACACCCGAGCGAGCCACGCGCATGCCGGATTGGGTCGGAGGTCTTCGCTAAGACATTGAAATTCGTCAGCCGCCGCAAAGACTTCCAATCGATTTGACAATCCCGCAACAATACGGAGACGATTTTCCGTCATGTCCTGCGCCTCATCTACCAGGAGGATGGGGAAAGTGGCAGCTACCCAACTGCAAACATCTCCGTGCTGAAGAAGCGCCCCCGCAGCATCACACACCTGTTCGTACTGTTCCGGGTCAATGTTGGCAAATCCCAGTGTACTGGCGAGAGACAACCACCTTCGGACCAAGCGCCAAGCAAAGCTGTCGATCGTCGAGCACTCTGCGCGTCCCCGCAACGTTTGCAATTGTCCCAGCCGACCTTCCAGCCGCCGGCGGGAACCGTGCATGAATGTCAAAGCCAGAACTTTCTGCCCGTCTTGTAGCGGCGTCGCCTCCAAATGCTCCTCCAGCGACTGCATCAGTTGATGCGTCTTGCCGCATCCCGCACCTCCGGTGAACGCTCGAACTGTCACGGTTGAAAGATCCAGAAGCCATTGCCATCGCGAACGAAACGCCTTGTGTTATCGACTCCTGCACAGGCGCACGCAAGCCCACCAAGCAAATCTGAAGCACGCTCCCGACAAAGTATTGTCGTGGCAATCGCTTCTGCGACGAGCTCGTAGGCAATAATGTCCATTTTCTTCGCCTTAAGGTGAGCCACGACGTCCTCGATCGACGTGGGTGGGTCCACCGATAGGTCCGCGAGCTTGGCGATCACAGCACCTTCGTCTGCCGACAAGATCCAGCCAACTGCGTCCTCAACCATCGCTCCTTCATTCCACCGAATGATCGCTGCGGGAGGTTTTGGAGCCGCCAACAGACCATTCGCGTAGCGTCGCCCGTCTCCGTCCCCGTCAACGAGACAGCACACCCGCCCATGTAATCTAGCCATCAGCCTGTGAGTTTCAACCACTTTGGCGTCTTCCGTAGGAACAACCCCGACCTCGATGCCAAAGGGGCGGCTCATGGTATCGACCCACCCAGCCGTCATCATTAGCGGCCTCAGAATACATCGAAGCAGTTGAAAATCGGCTCGACCCTCGGGGATCAGCAGAAAAGGCTGCATCAGCGCGCTGAGTACATCGACCCGACTGTGCTGAAAGAACTTGCGCTCCCAGTTTTGGGCCGCGGCCGGCAACGGTGCCTCAAGAAACGGTTCAGCAGATAGAACCCCATCCTGCTTTTTCAGGATAAGAACCGAGGTTGGATCCGCCATGCTCGCAACTAGTGGCGAATGCGTTGTTACGAACGTTTGAGTCGATAGTGCCTGTACTCGGTGAACCAATCGCTGCTGCGCCGAAGGTGGCAGATGTACTTCTGGTTCTTCCAACGCCATCAAAAATTCGCCGCCGGCCGCTGCTCGAGCACGCCCCAACTCAAGCAGCAGAAGTAAGCCCTGCATCGAAACCAGTCCGCTTCCCTGCCTCGCGGCAGGGATGCTCAACCCGTCTGCCGCCGCGAAGTGAGCCGTTACCGCTTCCATCACGGAGCGACTATCCGTCCCCGTCAATCGCAGTTGGACTTGAGGAGCATTGGGAAATGACAGAGCCAGTTCTCTGTTGAGGTTTTGAATCAATGGTTCGATGCCAGGATCGGCATCGATTGGCTGGGCCGGTGCTCTCAGGCGATCTCGTTCTGCCAAGAGTGCAGCAGCAGGCTGAGCGGCGGCGGCCAGGACTGTGCGCTTGAACAATTCATTTCCCCACGAGAAGACTTTGTCCCATGTACGGCTCGCTCGAACGAGGTAGAAGCTCAACTCTTGAATGAGCTTCCCCGGTACAGCGGTCGGGGTCTCATCTGCAAATGGGTCAATAGGCTCGTCGTGGTCGTAAAAGTATCGCAGCATCTCTACCGCGAGTGACTCGTGGTCGAATCTAGCCTGTACAGCAATTTGACAGCACAACTTCCATGCGTCGTTCCGCCTGAGTGGATGGACAGCACCGGTTGCATCGTCCAGCCATTTGACTACTGCTCGACCTTCGCGGAACCATTGACTGCTTTGTTCCGGATCGTCGTTTGCAAAATCGGTGATCGTTGCGACCAGCTTGATGCGATCAGCAGCTTGCGGGCAGGAGCCGTAGAAGTCGTGTTCGGTTAGCTCGCGAAGCAGTCGATCCCGTCCCAACAGCAGTGTGAGGGCTTCGATTATCGATGTCTTTCCGGTATTGTTGTCCCCGACAAGGACCGGATGCTTTCCAAAGCGAACGAAGCCCTCACGGACACCGCGGAAGTTCGAAATCTTCAGGGTAGCGATTCTCATGCGATTCCTTTACGTTTTACAGTATCGGGCCCGGGTCGATAGTGCTGAGGTAGATATGAGTTACGTGAACAGAGACCACCTAATTTAAGCGAAAGCGCTCGTTGCACAAGCGCGGGACAACCCGACCTCTAAACGAATTGCGTCGCTACTCGTCAAATGACTACACGAAACGTCGCGGCTCAAGGTGATTTCCGCAACACTATTCCGATACGCTAGGATTGGGTTCCTACTGCGCTTGTTCGTATCTTTTTGACGTCGTTCTAAGATCGTATGGTGTCCCCGATCGAGCCGAAGGGTAATTTGGCTCGCCTGAGCGTACTTCCCTTGACACAAGTTCTTGACCACGCATGCTTCTTCAGTTCTTCCTTCCATATCTAACGCTTTGCCATCTGGCCTCTTGGGGTTTGGCACAAAATCTCGAGGGCCTGAGGTTATTCAAATACCTGAATACTCAGCCGAAGCAGATCGGTGATGTCATCTTCTATCCCCTCAATCTCAATCCGGCGGTGGGTGTCGCTAACTTGTCAGTTGTTCTCACGGGTGTTCTCGTCATCATATTTGTGCTGAACATCCGAGCCTGCTTCTACCTGAACAAGTGGGTTGGTAGTGCCGGTTTGACCCTATGGTTACTTCCTGGTCTATTGAGCATGTTCGGCTACGTGCCGGATATTCGCGGCGTGGCGCCTGATGTATTCCGCTTCGGTGAAGGTTTCCCGGGCAGCGCTGAATCAGCTGCGGCCAACCTGCTCATGTGTCTAGTTGCCGGCTGGTCTCTCATCATGCTGCTCAGTTCGCTCTGGAAGAAAAACACCTTCAAGAATGTCTACGACCATATCTGGTACACCATGGGACTGATCGCAGCCCTGTACTTCGTGGTCGATGCGGGTTTTTCCTCGTACAAGTCAGACCTGGAAGACGCCGACGACCGAATGGTCCGTACCCTGCAACTGTTTCGAATTGCGGAAAGACATCTCGACGTCCTGTGTGCTCTGCCGGAAACGGCAGAGCTATCTCCCGCATTGTGTGCGCTCGCTCCGGAGTTGAAGTGGGGTGTACTTAGCTATCTGGACATGAAAGGTAACGTGCGCTCGCAGATAGAGCCGCCCAATTGGGCTGCCAAGCTCGCCAGCGATCCCGTGTTGGCGAGCCAGATTAGAGCGCTCAACAATTGGGCCTGCACCCAGAGGCAGCAGCCGGGACAGTGCCAAGCAGTCCCCAGAGATACAGCTTTGTCAATCCAGGACATGGACACCCCCCTAGCTTTTCCCTCACCTAACTATGCTGACGCAATTCAGAGGTTACACGCCTCCATGGAAAAATCCGATCAACGCATCCGTGAAATTGAGCGAGGGCGCAATCTCCGTTATTTCGTATTCCTAGCCGTTGCATTTCTGGCTGGAGGGAAACTGGCCAACGCTTCAAGGGCGATGGTCAAAGATGACTCCGTCCGTCCGCGGTCGTGGGTACTCACCACTATCAAGTACGTCGGCAAGAAAGCAATAGCGACGCTCAAAGGTTTGACAACGCTGATCATCGACGCATGCTGTTACTTAGCCCAACAAATTGCGGTGCTACTTACCCGCTATCAGGCAGCCAGAGCAGTTCGCCTTGAGCAACGGAAAAAGGCGGCATCTGAGCAGGAATAGACTCGTGGTCAATGAACCAAGGCGCCTGATGCAACAGGACCCCGGCGGCTCCGTGGCCTAAGGGCGCGCCTGTATTCCATTTCCGTTCTTCAACACGGATACGGTTTCGGATGTCGGGTATAGATACTTTGCTACTCTACAACTGTCAAACCCGGACGGCAGCAGCCGGCCTGACGCCGTCAGCTGTCCTGCTTCATCGAAAGTTGGCTCCTCGGTGGGAGTTGCCCACTCTGGCGCCGACCAATCCGCCTGGGAGCGCGTGACATGACGTTGAAGTGTGTCCGAAGCGCACAGTCTCAAGCGGTTCTACTGTCAACGAGAGCGAAAAAACGCCCGCTATGCGAGCGGGCGTTTGAAGAGGTGGGGCAGGAAACTTACCGTGGAACAACGTCCAAGCCAGTAAGCCCCGCACCCTGTTTCTTGTCGCCGGCCCTAGACCGGCTGCAGCATGAGGGTAGCCGCAATTTGGCAGACTCGCAACGGGCGCCCATGGCCTTATCCGGCGGCGCCTATCTCAAGCGATGTGATGTAGCGGAGCAAGTCGTCTGTACGTCCTTCCGATACAAGCTGTTCGGCAGTCTTGTAGTCAAAGGTTGGCAACGGCTCATTGCGATACCAGAAGAGAGAGCTCGGCACGTCGCCGGAGACGTCGGTTGCGGCACGGATAATCCGAAGTGCGTCCCGAAGGAACTTCTGCACACTCTCAGATCCTGACAGGCGACCTATCGTGTTGCGATGTACATGTGCGAGCCGCGCGAGCGTCTGCATATCGATATGCAGAGCGGCTGCGAAACGTCTGGCTGAGATGATCGGATCGGGGCTGTCTGGTTCACGCAAAGACGCCATGAATTGCGCGAAATTGCTGGGCGCTGCCGCACTGCCGGTGATGTCAGATCCCATCGTTGCTCACTATTTGCACACTATAAGCACATTTATAGCACACACCGGTCTGCCATTGGGCCGTGAACCTCAAGCAAGCAGGGCATCGGCAACTCGTATGCGGCGTAGATGGGGCGCTCTTGATCCATGAGCGCCGCTTCTTTTCGGGTTCCTGCCTGCGCGTAAGTCTTTGATTTTAAAATCGTCTATACGGAGATTCGATCGGAGGCCATCTTTTCTGCGAATTTTGTAGGAAAAGGTCACCTTTTATGCCACATCCTCACGCGGAAATTCGCAGAAAAGATGGCCAAGTCATTGATTTGTATGGACCGCGGAGGTCACCTTTTTTGCGACCCTACAGCGGGAGTGGAGGGCTTGTGGTTGAGGTTTGCAGAAAAGGTCGCCTTGCCCGCAGTTGACAGGATCTTCTGCCGAAAACAGGTCCAGCGTCTCGAGACGGAGATCGTGGCCGTAGCTTTGAGAACCCGGATCCGGTGATGGATTTTTCTCGGAGGTGTTGTCCGGACCCTCATCGAGGAGGGCGGCATGAGATTGGCGTTTTCAAAGTGCCGCCAATGAATGCTCGACGGCCGCAAGTAATTCGGATCGCGTACTAATGCGGGGCAGGTGCGTGCCTGATAACGGCGCTATTTCGGATCAGCACATTGCTCAACGGAGCGTAATGGTACTGCGCCGGTCTGTCGTCCAGAGAGTCCGGATCGGTGTCACGCTATGTACCGGCGGGTAGGCGGGCGATTCCGTCCAATACGGCGAGCCGCACGCTTCGATCGCGCTGCGCCCGCGGTGCGACTATTAACACCATCGTATAAGGTCCAAACTCCCACGAGGTGATATTGCCGCGGCCGACTGTTCTCTAGACTTCCGGTTAATCCTTCTACCGCAACGATTTCCGGAGAACAGCATGGACCGTACTCTGCATGCGATGTCAGTGTTTAGTCACGTCGCCCGACTGGGCAGTTTCACAGCAGCGGCTGAGATGCTCGGTATCAGTGCAGCGTCGGCCAGCACGCTGGTCCGTCGATTGGAGGAGCATCTCGGCGTCACGCTGCTTCAGCGGTCCACCCGTTGTGTTCGCCTCACCACGGAGGGGGAGCAGTATCAGGAGCACTGCCAGCGCATTCTCGGCGAGATCGAGCATATGCAGCAGCAACTCAGCGGGGCGGGGAAGATCGCGCGTGGGCGGCTGGCGGTGGACCTCGACCAGGAGGTCGCGCATTCGGTTTTGCCGCTCGTGCCGGCTTTCCACGCCAGTTACCCCGAGGTGGGCTTGCGCGTGGACGTCGGCGGGGATGCGGACGGCCTGATCGCCAACGGCGTGGACTGCGCCGTCGTCGTCGGACAACTCGCGGATTCGTCGCTGCGTAGCCGGCGCGTCGGGAATTTTCACGTGGTGACCGTCGCCAGTCCGGACTATCTGCGCGTTCGGGGCACGCCGGCCGACCCGGATAGCCTTCATTGCCACGATGTCATCCATTACACCCCGAGGCGCTTCGGCCCAGCCCGGGAATTCCGCTACACCGTGGACGGAGCAGAGACACGGCTCAAGCTGGCGGAGCGCATTTCCGTCAATGACGTCCGTTCGGCGGTTCGTTATGCGGTAGAGGGTGTCGGTATTGCCCAGGTCAGCGAGCGTATGGTGACGGAAGAGCTCGCAAAAGGGCGGCTCGTCACCGTGCTCGACGAGTATGGTCCGCCGCCGCTACCGATTTCTGTCCTCTATCCGGACCGCCGGCAGGTGCCGATGTCGATACGGGCGTTCATCGACTGGATTCAAGCCCAGCTTCGCGATCTGGAGACTGCCAGCTTCGACGGCACGCCCGCGATCAACGGCGGGCGCGACGCAGCGCCATACTGGATGGCGGGCAGTGGCCGACACGACTCGCGGTTCATGCCCAAGGGGCTGCAGCAACTGGCAGCGACTGCCGCAACTGCATGACACACGCGGGCAACGCACGACGGTGTTGGCCGAGACGGCACTCATACCGACGTATAGTTTGCGCGCCGATTGCCGGCGGCATAGGATGCGGTCGAGCCGCCGACCTGAAATGCTCGCGTTCTCGATATTTTTACTGAATTGAAGGTCAAGGACCGCTCGTATGCCGAACCAAGGTATTGTTTCCATCGTCGATGATGACCGGTCCATCCGCAGGGCCACGCGAAGCCTCGTTCGTTCGCTCGGCTGGGAGGTCAGGGTCTACGAGTCCGGCGAGGAGTTCCTTGACGCCGACTTGATAATGGACGTCGCGTGTATCATTTCGGACGTCCAGATGAAGGGCATCACAGGGCTGGAGATGTACGAAGCGCTTCTCGAGCGCGGACCGGCTCCCCCCGTGATCTTCATCACGGCTTTTCCATCCGAAACCACCCGCGAGCAAGCGATGAAGCTTGGCGCGATCTGCGTATTCAGCAAACCGGTGGATCCGGCGCAGATCAAGCAGCGCCTGGAGGAGATCGGCTCGGAAAGCAATCGGACCTGATCCGGAAATCCGTCTTTACCGAGTGACTCTATGAATAACGACCGCCAGGCGGGTGACGGCCACGGCGCATACGCGGATCCGGTCATCGCTCCGGCCGAACTCGCGGCGGCGCGTGCGTCCGAGCTCGGGCCCAATCTCCAGGCGCAACTCCGGAACAGTCAGCCCGCGGTATACGCGGTCGCGATTGCGTTGGGCCTCGCGGTATTCCTTGTCGACGCGTTTGCGCCCGTCGACGTCGCCGTCGCGGTTCTGTATGTCGTCGTGGTGCTGCTGGTCGCGTCGGTCGCCTCCCAAACGGTCACCGTCGGCGTGGCCTGGGCATGCGTATCCCTGACGGTCCTCGGATTTCTTCTGGCTCAGAGCGACCAGATAGCCGTCAGTTCTCTCGCGCGCTGTATCGTGAGCGTCATCGCGATCGTGACGGTCTCGGCATTGGCGTTGCGCAATCAGAGCAGCAGGGCGACGCTGCAGAACCAGGTCGACTTGCTCAATCTGACCCACGACGCGATCGTGGTGTACGGGCTCGACGGGCGTATCCGCTTCTGGAGCAAAGGCGCGGAGCGCCTATACGGATGGAGCGCGCAAGAAGCGTTCGGGAAAGCGTTCCATGAGCTGACGCGCACCGGCGCCGCGCTGCCGATTGCCGACCTGATCGAGAAGACGGTGGCGCACGGCAACTGGCAGGGAGAGCTCACGCGCATTCGCAAGAACGGCGAGCGCGTCGTGATTTCCAGCCGATGGATCGTGTCGCGAGACAAGTCGGGCCTGCCCGTCGCCATTCTTTCCACCGATAGCGACGTCACTCAGGCGAAATCGCTGGAAGCCGAATTGCGCCGCCAGAAGGAAGAGCTCGTGGCCACCGTCGACGCGATTCCCGCGATGGTCTGGAGCACGGACGAAGACGGGCGCTTGCTGTACCTCAATCGGCGCTGGACGGATTACGGTGTGCGGACCAGTGACGGCACGGATGTATGGCGCGATATCGTTCATGCCGACGACATCGAGACGTTGCGCGCCGCGTGGCGCCAGGCGATTTCCACGGGAAGCCCGTTCGAGGTGACGGCGCGCGTCCAGCTCGGCAGCGGCGAGTATCGTTGCATGATCGTCGGTGCCGCACCTTTGCGCGGCGGAGACGGCCGGATCCTGCGCTGGTACGGCGTCAACACCGACATCGAGGCGCGCCGGCAAGCCGAGCAGGCGCTCGAGCGATCGCACGCGGAGCTCGCGCATGTCACGCGGGTAACGATGCTCGGCGAGCTGGCGGCTTCGATCGCGCATGAAGTCACCCAACCGCTGGCTGCGATAGTCACGTCAGGTGAGGCAGGGCTGCGCTGGCTGGACCACGACGTGCCAGATCTCGTCGAGGTGCGGGATTCCGTCGAGCAGATGACCGACGACGCGAGACGGGCGACGGATATCATCCGGCAGATCCGTGCGATGGCCAAGCGCAGAGACAGGGACGACGCGCTCGTCGACGTGACGTCCATCGTCGAACAATCGATCGATCTCGTGCGCCGCGAGCTTCAGATTCACGGCGTCGAGGTCGCGCAAAGCTGCGAGCCGTCGCTCTGGGTCCGCGGAGATCGTGTCCAGTTGCAGCAGGTCATCATCAACCTCCTGATGAATGCCGTTCAGGCGATGAGCGACGTCGCGGACCGCAAGCGGACCCTCGTCGTGTCGACCGGGCTGGTCGATGGCGCGAACGTGCAGGTACGCGTGGAGGATTCCGGCCCCGGCATTCGTGGCGAAGACGTCAATTCGTTGTTTACGCCGTTCTTCACCACCAAGAAGGAGGGCATGGGCATGGGGCTCTCGATTTGCCGTTCGATCGTTGAGGGGCATGGCGGCCGCATCTGGGCCGAGTCGCAAGAAAACAAGGGGGCATCGATGCAGTTCGTTCTACCGCTTGAAGGAATCACGCAGTCATGAGCCACGGTCCCGATCTCATCGCAACAAACTCCGTCGTGTACGTTGTCGACGACGACGATTCCATGCGCAAGGCGCTCGGCCGGCTGTTTCGCTCGGTTGGCTTGAGTGTCGAGCTCTTTGGCTCCGCGCAGGAGTTTCTGGATTTCGACAAGCCCGATGTGCCGAGCTGTCTGATTCTCGACGTCCGGCTCAAAGGACAGAGCGGACTGGCGTTGCAGGAGCAGATCGTCGCGGGCGACGTGCAGCTGCCGATCATCTTCATTACGGCTCATGGCGATGTCGAGATGTCGGTGAAGGCGATGAAGAACGGGGCGCTGGATTTCCTGTCCAAGCCCTTTCGCGACCAGGACATGCTCGATGTCGTCCAGAATGCATTGCTGAAGGATGAGAAGCGGCGGAAGTCGGAGAGCCGTGTCGCCGACGTGCGCCGCCGCTACCAGACGCTGACGCCGCGCGAGCGCGAGGTGATGAAATACGTCGTGAGCGGCCTCCTGAACAAGCAGATTGCCGCAGAGCTCGGATTGAGCGAAATCACCGTGAAGATCCATCGCGGCCACGCAATGCGGAAGATGGGCGCGCGAACCCTGCCCGAATTCGTGCTGGGCGCGCAATCGCTGGGGCTGGATCCCACCGCGGAGTAGCAGTACCGATCTCGACGCGCGTGAGCGCCGCGCCGCGTCAGCGCAACGGAACACGCCGGTGGGGCGATCCGGCCGCATCGCCCTGTCGATCCGGAGCGAACCGGAATCGCGGCCCGGGGGCTATCTGTTGACGATGTGTTTCGGCAACGACAGCGTCAGGCAGAAGCCCAGCAACAGGCACGCGATCATGCACGAGACGGGAAGCGCGAAGCTCCCGGACGACTGTTTGAGAACGCCGACCACATAGGGGCCGAAAAAGCCGCCGATGTTGCCGATCGCGCTGATCCATGCGATGCCGCTGGCGGCGTTGCCGGGGCCGAGAACCGCCGTGGGCATTCCCCAAAACACCGGGGGAAGAGAAAGCAATCCCGCATTCGCGATGCACAGTGCCATCACGGTAAGCCACAAATTGCCGTGCCAGACGAGGGCGAGTGTCAGCCCCAACGCTGCCAGCAAGAATAGTGCGGCGGTGTGGACGCGCCGCTCTCGGCGGCGATCCGCGCTTTGTCCGGCCGTGATCATCACGATCATCGCGAACGCGTTGGGCAGCGCCGCGATCAATCCGATGAAGAGATCCCTGCCCACGCCGAGCGACTTGATCATCGTGGGCGCCCACAGCGTGTAGCCGTAAATGCCGACGACGTCGAGGAAATAGATCAGCCCGAATACCCAAAAGATCCAGCTGCCGAACATCGCGTTGTTGTTCGCCGAAGCGGCGAGAGCACGATCTTCGGCAAGCGTTCGGGTGAGGTAGGCTCGGTCGGCCTCCGTCTCGTGGCGGCTTTGGGTGACATCGTCCTCGAGATACTTCCAGCAGAGAAGCGCGGCGACGAACGCAGGCAGCGCCTCGACCATCAACATCCATTTCCAGCCGGAAAGCCCGCCGATTCCGTCGAAATACTCCATGATGAAGCCGCTCAGCGGCGAGCCGATCAGACCGGACAGCGGCAGCGCCGCGTAGAAGGTGGACAGCACCCGCGCGCGGTGGTATCGCGGGAACGACTGGGAGATGTAATAAACGATGCCGGGCACGAGCCCGGCCTCCGCCACCCCGAGCAGATAGCGCATGACATAGAACTGCTTGGGCGTCGCGATGAAGGTGGTCAATGCCGAAACGATCGCCCACGACAGGATGATTCGCGTGAGCCATCGCTTGGCGCCCACCCGCTGCAGGATCATGTTGCTCGGAACTTCGAACACCACGTAGCCCAGCGCGAAAGTACCCGCGCCGAATCCGAACACCGCATCGGTGAAACCCAGGTCGACCCCCATCTGGAGTTTCGCGAAGCTGACGTTGATGCGGTCGACGTATGCGGCAACATACGCAAACATGAAAATGGGCAGGATTCGCAGGGCGAGATGCCGCGAAATACGATTTTCCCGCGCTTCGTCGTTCGGGTCGTTGCTATCGACCGGACGACCGGATGCGCGCGTCGCGTTCAGATCCAAGAGGTTCCCCCGTTGCTCGGCGAGCAAGGCCGCACAAATGTGTCGACATCGACGCCAGTGATCGTCGATATCGGATGCCAGCAGCAATTCACGTATCCACTCCACGACGCACGGCCGTGCCCGCACTTCGTTCGCGTCGGTAACGAGGCGCAGGCAATGCTGGATGAGGTGGAAGAACGGCGACTTTGCCCATCGTTCACTCGAGGCGTCCGGACCGGGACGCCGGTGTTGACGAAGGCATATTTTTCTCAGGGCCCGCGATCGCGGAACTGCCCGTGCGGCACATGACGGGCTGGCGTTGCGCGATTCGAACTCGTCCGGAGATTTTACCGGATAGTGTCGATCGCAGGACAGCGGCTGTCAGCATTTTTATCGTGGCGGCGACGACTGAATTGGAAGCGCGAAAGCCGCCGCGACGCAAAGCGCGTCGTGGCGGCACGAGCATCGGGCTGGCCCCGCGTTCGGTGGGGCAAGCCAGGCAAATGGCAAAGGCACTCGCTTATTTGATGGTGGCGAAGAGCAGATTGAGGCCTTCGGCGAGAAGCGGGTGGGCGATGATGGCGTCGCGCACGGACGTGTACGGCAGGTTGCCGATCATTGCCATTTGCACGACCGACATCACTTCGCCCGCCCCCGAGCCGACCATCGTGAAGCCCAGGATCTGTCCGGTTTCGGGCGCCACGAGTGCCTTCATGAAGCCTCGCGTCGTTCCGTTGGTGCGGGCTCTCGGCACGGCCGCCATCGGCAATTTCGCGACGATGACGGGCGTGTTGCGCGCCTTGGCGTCCGCTTCGTTCAGGCCGATGCGCCCCAGTTCCGGATCGGTGAACAACGCGTACGGAATGATGCGCGCTGCCGTGCTGCCTGCCCGCCCTTCGATACCGGCCTTCAGTACGCGATAGTCGTCGAACGACGCGTGCGTGAACATCGGCGTGCCGGCGACCTCGCCGATCGCCCACGTTCGTTCCGCGGTGGTCGCGAGCGCGTCGTCGACCTTGATGAAGCCCCGCTCGTCGCGATCGACGCCTGCCAGATCCAGGCCGATGTCGTCGGTGACCGGCCGCCGGCCTGCCGCGACGAGCAGATGACTGCCGTCGATCGATGTGCCGTCGTCGAGCTTGACCGTGACGCCTGTACCCGAACGCCCGCTTACGCCGGTAATCCGGGCAGACAGATGCAGCGAGATGCCGTCGTCCTCGAACGCGCGCTGGATTTCGACGCTGACGTCCTCGTCCTCGCGAATGGCGACCCGCGGTGCGTCGTGAATGAGTGCGACCTCGCTGCCGAGGCGCCGAAACGCCTGGGCCATCTCCAGGCCGATGTAGCCGCCGCCGATCACGATGAGCTTTTTCGGCAGCACGTCGAGGTTCAGCGCTTCAACGTGTGTGAGCGGGCTCGAGTCACGCAGGCCGGGCACGTCGGGAACCGCCGCCACGGTGCCGGTGTTGATATAGACGTTCTCGCCTTCGAACAGCTGTTCGGAGCCGTCGCCGGCCCGAACGAGGATGCGTCGCGGCGCGACGAACCGACCGGAACCGATCACGAGATCGAGGCCCGACTGTTCGAAAGCGCGGCGGTTGATATCCACCATGCCGTCGACGACTGCACGGACGTTCGCATGCACGCGCGCCATGTCTGCAAGATGGTGCGCGTCGGCGGACGCCGCTCGCCACGCATGCATGTTGCGCGCGTTCTGAATCAACGTCTTGCTGGGGATGCACGCGACGTTGATGCATGAACCGCCGATCATGCCGCGTTCGATGACGGCGACGCGCTTGCCGCTTCGGGCGAGGTCCATCGCCAGGGATTTTCCGCCCTTGCCGCCGCCGAGGAACAGATATTCGTATTGCTTCGCGCTTTCCATAACGTTACTCCTTGATTAATCCGACAGGCGAATCCGCGAGATCGACGCGCGACGTCCGCTCGGCGCGCGCACGCCGGCCTTACTCGGCCCAGATCGCAGTGCGGACACCGGCGGCATACGCCGGATCGATGCGCTCGAGATGGGCGAGCACTCTGTCGACCACGTCCTGCGGGACGCCGCTGATCGCCCGCCCGATGTTGGCGAACAGTCTCTCCTTCTGGTCGGCGCTGAACAGACGGAACAGCGCACGGGGCTGGCTGTAATAGTCGTCATCGTCACGATGGTCGTAACGGTCGACCGTGCCTGCCTGCACCGGCGGTTCGGCCGCTGCTGGATTCGCGGCGAAGTCGCCTTGACGGCTGGGTTCGTAGTTCACGGTGCTGCCGAGGTTGCCGTCGACACGCATCGCGCCATCGCGATGGAACGAGTGAAACGGGCAGCGCGGTGCGTTGACGGGGATCTGGTGATGATTGATGCCGAGCCGGTAGCGCTGCGCGTCGCCGTACGAAAACAGCCGCCCCTGAAGCAGGCGGTCCGGCGAAAACCCGATTCCGGGTACGACGTTCGCCGGCGTGAACGCGGCCTGCTCGACGTCCGCGAAATAGTTCTCGGGGTTCCGGTTCAGCTCGATCGTCCCGACGTCGATCAGCGGGTAATCGTTGTGCGGCCAGACTTTGGTGATGTCGAACGGGTTGTACGGCACTTTCGATGCGTCCGCTTCCGGCATCACCTGGATGCGGAAATGCCATCTCGGGAAGTTACCGTGTTCGATCGCCTCGTAGAGATCGCGCTGCGCGGACTCGCGATCCTGACCGACCACGCGAGCGGCTTCCGCATCCGTATAGTTTTCGATGCCTTGTGCGGACTTGAAATGGAACTTCACGTAGAAGCGTTCGTTCGCCGCGTTGACGAACGAGAACGTGTGCGAGCCGAAGCCGTGCATTTGCCGGTAGTTCTTCGGGATGCCTCGATCGCTCATCAGGATCGTGACCTGATGCAGCGACTCGGGATGGCGCGACCAGAAATCCCACACCGCGACGTTGTTGCGCATGTTCGTCCGCGGATCGCGCTTTTGCGTGTGGATGAAATCCGGAAACTTGAGCGGATCCCGCACGAAGAACACGGGCGTGTTGTTGCCGACGATGTCCCAGTTCCCTTCCTCCGTGTAGAACTTGATCGAGAAGCCGCGCACGTCGCGCTCCGCGTCGGCGGCGCCGCGCTCGCCCGCGACCGTCGAGAATCGCATGAAAACCGGCGTTTCCTTGCCAACCTGGTCGAAGACCTTGGCTTTCGTGTAGCGCGAGATGTCGTGCGTGACCTTCAGCGTTCCGAAGGCGCCCGATCCCTTTGCGTGTACGCGACGCTCGGGAATCACCTCGCGGTCGAAATGGGCCAGCTTTTCAACGAGCCACATGTCCTGCAGTACGACCGGGCCACGCGCGCCGGCGGTCATCGAGTTCTGGTTGTCGGATACGGGGGCGCCGGCGGCGGTCGTCAGGCTCTTGTCGGACATTGTTGTCAGCCTCAAGTCGTTTGTCGTTCGGTGAGTGATCGAATTGCGGGGGGCGGAAGGCGGCGTCGCAGGGCCACCCTCCGGAGTCCTTCTTCGCGGCGGCTCAGGCTACCGGAATGGGGTTCTCGACGAGCGCCTGATTGAACTGATCGACGAACGCATACTCGTCGGGGCCGACGTTGTTACGCAGCGGCTGCGCCATCTCGACCACGACTTCCGTCGTCGCGGTTTCGAGACGCTGGATCGTCTCGGCGATGAAGGCGTCCAGCGGCATTGCTCGCGGATCACCGCTCTTGTGGATCAGATCCGTGTCGACCCACGGCGGGGCGATTTCCAGCACGCGGACACTCGTATTGCGCAACGCAAAGCGTTGCGACATCGTGTACGAATGAATGGCCGCCTTCGTCGCGGAGTAGAGCGCCGTGGCGGCAAGCGGGACGAATGCCAGTACGGAGCTGTTGTTGATGATGAACGACTCGGGTTGCGCCTTCAGATGTTCGACGAGCGCGGCGCTGACACGCACCGGGCCGAGCAGGTTCGTGTTCACGAGCCGGACGGCTTGCGCGTCGTCCAGCGCACCGCCGGCGTCATCGAACGGCATGATGCCCGCGTTGTTGATCACGACGTTCAGCGTCGGATAGTCCGCGATCAGCTGTCGCGCGACACGCTCGATCTGCGTGGGGTCGCCGACATCCAGCTCCACGGTGTCGATACCCGGATTGGCCCGAGCGATCTCGTCCAGCAACGCCTTGCGACGCCCCGCGACAATGACCTTGTTGCCACGCTTGTGAAGGTTTTCTGCGAAAGCGCGGCCGATACCCGACGTGCCGCCGGTGATGAAGACAGTGTTTCCGGTGAGTTTCATGATCGGAGTTCCTTTGAATGGACGACTGGAGCGGTTGCGAAAATGGTTTGCTGCGTTTATTGCGCGACGGCGTAACGCGCCGCGGGGGTATTGCTCGAGAGATGGGGAATCATCACGCGGCGGGCGGCGTCGTATGCGGCCCATTCTTCTCCTGCGTGCAGGGATGGAATCGTGACGAGTTCCTGACGGTCGAAGCCGGTCAGCGCTGCGTCGACCATGTCGGAAGCCGACATGACGATCTCCTTCGGGAGGTTGTCCAGCGGGAGCCCGCCAATCTCCCAGAATTCCGTCGCCGTCGCGCCCGGGAGAACGGCCTGAACCTGCACGCCCTTGTCTGCCAGTTCGTGATGAAGGGACTGCGTGAACGCGAGCGTGAATGCCTTGCTTCCGCCATACACGCCGTTCAGCAGCTCGGGCCCGATCGCAACGATGGACGAGATGTTGATGATCGCGCCGTGGCCGCGAGCGACGAAGCCGGGCGCTGCTGCATAGGTGAGACGCGTCAGCGCCGTGACGTTGAGATCGATCATGCGCGTCATTGCGTCGACGTCGCTTTCGAGCAGCGGCTTATGCGTGCCGACACCGGCATTGTTCACGAGCAGCGTGATGCTCGCGTCCGTGCGCAGCTTCGCTTCGATGGCGGCCAGCGCGCGCGAATCGCCGAGGTCCGCGGCGATCACTTCGACACTGCGCTGCGTGTCGTCGGTAATGCGCTTCGCAAATGCGTCGAGCCGATCCTTGTTGCGTGCAACGAGAATCAGATCGAACCCGCGGCGTGCGAGTCGTTCGGCATAGACCGCACCGATACCCGACGATGCGCCCGTGATCAGTGCGGTGCCTTTGTGTGCTTGCGTCATGATGTTGTTCCGTCGATGGTTACGAAGTGAATGACATCTGCCGGGAAACGCCGAGCCGGTTGCGTCATCTCGGCCGGCTCGTTTCAGTCTTCTGTTTCTCGGCGATTGCGATGTAGTGCGATGCAGTTTATTGGCGAGGCGACGTGTCGATCAACGCGCTCCGCCCATAAAGTCATTTCACTTACTCCGAATATTCGTTCGCGCGAACTGCATAACGGCCGTCGACGTTCGCGGCGGTTTCGGTCGATACGCGTCGTCTACGCGTTCGTCACCGACGGTGCTCGCCCGTGGCGCCTCAGGTCGTTCGCGGCGAGCCGGTGCGTGAGAGGACATGGTCCAGACGGCTCGTTTCCCGGTTGCCGAGGCTGAGAGTGCGCAGTTCGGACAATGCGGCCAACGGGATCGCGTCAAGCGACGCATTTCTGACGATCAACGTGGCGTCGTCCGTGCCGCCGAGCAGACCCTTCGGGTCCTTGAGTTCGCGAATGGTGTATTGCTCGTGAAGGTACTGTGGAGTCCAAAGCGGAACCACCACCCACCGGCGTGCGGCGACGGCCTCCTCGAAGGCGCGTACACAATCGTCGAGCGTGCCGTTTTCGAAGTGATACCCTGCGTCCGCCAGGCCGTACTGCGCGACGATTTCGCGGGAAAATCTGCTGATGCCCGCGCCGGGATTGATGCCCTGAATCCGCTTCACCATCCGTGACGCCACATCCGGCCGTTTCAGATCGGAGATGGAGCTCACCGCGCTTTCGGGCACATAGTCGGGTACGCCCCACAATGCATATGGCCGGTAAAGGACGGTGATCTTGTGCACGTCCTGCTCGAACGGAGCGAGGTAGAGACTATGACTGCTCGGGAGCCACGCGCTGCTCAGCATGTCGGCTCGCCCTTCCCGCAGAATCCGGAAGGCTTCTTCGTGCGGTGCGAATATTTCGTCGACCGTTACGCCATGCTCGTTCAATATCCGCCGCACGACGCCGGAGGCCGCGCGATGGAACGACAGGTCGATGGTAACGAGCGTGAGTCTGGGTTGAGTCGGGTCGAGATCGACCATGGCATTCTCCTGGTTCAGACGATCAAGGTCAGCGTGATGCGATAGAGAGCGCGATGCCGGCCACGATGAGAACGACGCTTGCCGCAAGCCCCATCGTGAGATGCTCGTGAAGAAAGAGGACCGACGTCATGAGGCCGACGACGGGAACGCCTAACATCGCCGTCGCCATGCTCGTGCTCGACATGCGCGTGTTGGCGGCATTCACCGCGCAAAAGCAAAATGCCGTTGCAATCGGACCGATGTAGATCAGCGCCGACGTCAGGCTGAGGCTGCGGTCGCCCGTGTAGGGCCCCTCGAGCACTCTGGCAAGCACGGCGAGCGGTACGGCGGCAACGAGCATTTGCCAGGGCGCGAGCACGTAGGCGCTCGACGCGCTGCGGAAATGCCGGAGATGAAGAATGCAGACCGCCCAGCACAGCGACGCGCCGAGCAGCATGACGTGCGCGACAACGGCCTGACGATCGTGCCAGTCGACATCGAGCGGATTGAAGAGCAGCAGCACCCCGGCCACGCCAAGTGCCGTGCCGAATGCTTTACGCACGGACAGGTGCTCGCGAAATGCCAGCACCGACGCGGGCGTCACCCAGATCGGCGTCGTATAGGCGAGCACGGCGGAACGGCCGGCGCTCACGTGGTGCAGCGCGACGGCGCTCATCGCGGTGAACGCCAACATCTGAAGCAAGCCGACACTGGCGAGAAACGGCAGGTCGGCGCGCTTCGGCAAGCGCAGCGTCCCGGTCGCAGCCTGCACGACGAACAGGCACAGCGCCCCGGATGCGAACCGTGCTGCCGACAGCCACAGCGGTGTGACGTGCGCCAGGCCGAGCTTCATCGCCGGCCAGTTCGCGCCCCACAACAAAATCGCCGCGCCCAATAACAGCGCACCGCCATATCTGGACGAGGGCACGGTCGCGGTGCGGCCGTGCGTGTCCATCCGAATCAACTCGGACATGATGACGCTCCTCGAAGTCGTGCAGCCGAGCGTGCGCGAAACGGTAGCTCGGAACGCTTGCCGCGCGGGCGGCAAGCCTGCTTCGGGTGATCAAATGAATGTGAATATCCGTTCGCGCGGCAGCCGCGATTTGGGCAGATCCGCGTTGAAGTCGTCGCCGCTGCGAAAACCCAGGGACACGATGACGACGCTCGTCAGGCCTCGTTCGCGCAGGCCGAGGCTTGCATCGAGCGCGCGGCTGTCGAACCCTTCCATCGGCGTTGCATCGACGCCGAGGACCGCCGCGCCGAGCAGCAGGCCGCCCAGCGCCAGATAGACCTGCTTTTCCATCCATTGCGGCGTATCGCGCAGCTCGTATTTGTGCATGTCGACGTACGAGCGGCGGCTCTTGTTCTGCGCGGCGCGCATTTCGGCGGTCTTGAATCGACCATCCACCGATTCGCGCTCCAGAATGGCCTGAAGGTGTTCGTCGTCCATGTCGGTCCGCATGCACATCGCGATGACGTGCGATGCGTTGACGACCTTGGCCTCGTTGTACGCGTAGGCGCCCGTTGTGGCGGCCGCGATGCGCGCGCGGCCTTCCGGTGTCGCGGCCACCACGAAATGCCACGGTTGGGAATTCACCGAGGACGGCGACTGGTGAAGCAGCGACAGCAATGTTTCGACCTGCGCGGCGGGAAGCGACTTGCCGCCCTCGAAGGCTTTGACGGTATGGCGGGCATGAATGGCGTCGGCGAGATTCATGTGCGGGACTCCGGTTGTCGGCGATGGCGAAAGGGATTAACGGGTCGGTGCGGGACCTGCGCCGATGCGTACGCGGAACAATGCGTACGGCTTCTGGCGCTCGTCCTTGCCGCCGTGGAATACCGGTTGGCGGTGAAGCTGGTTCGCGGTGAAGTAGAGGTAACCGTCCGGGCCGACCGACAGCGTGTCGGGCCAGAGCACGCGCGGATCGTGCAGGATCGTCTGCCATTCGCCGCCCGGTTCGAGTTTGCGAATCGAGTTGTGCTCGTAATCGCCGGCATAGACATTGCCGTTCGCGTCGCTGGCAAGACCGTCGGACGCTCCTTTCTCCCCGAGATCCTTCACCGCGGCCGCCAGTTGCGCGTCGCTGATCGACGGATCGCGCAGCATCGCGGTCGGAATCGAGTAGAGATGGCGGCTCGACAGCGGGCAGTAGTAGAGGGTCTGGCCGTCCGCGGAGAGCGCGATGCCGTCGGACGCCACGGAAAAGGGCTTGGTGGTCCCGTTCGGGTCGCGGACTTTCAACGACTGGCCTTCGACGACCGGGACGAAGCGAGGATCCGCCGACGTCGACACGTCGCCGGTCAGGCGGCGCATCGCCTTTCCGCTGTCGAGGTCGATCACGATCAGGCCGCCGATGCCCGACAGCGAGGAGTCGGTCACGTAAGCGACCCCGGCCTTTCCGATGCGAAAATCGAAGCGCATGTCGTTCACATAGGTCTGGGCGCGCATCACGTTCGCGGGGAACACGATCGTCTTGACGACGCGGTTGGTTGCGAGATCGATGGCGACGAGCTTCGCGCCGCCCGCGACCGGCTCCGAAAAGTTCGGTGCGGCGGTATCCAGAACCCAGAGCTTGCCGTGACCGTCGGCAACGACGCTTTGGACACTCAGGAAGTGCGTGGACGGGTGCGCCGCATCGGCATGGTTGATCTCGGCGTTTGGATAGGCGACGACGCGGCCGTCACGCAACTCGCCAACGGTGAAAGGCACGGCGTCGCCCCAGCGCGGGAAATTGACGAAAATCCGGCCGTTCTCGGCAACCGTCACGCCGGTGGGCATGGGGCCGGAAAAGGTGGCCACCGTGTCCATCGCGCCGATGGTGCGGTCGGTCGCCTGAACCGCCGGCGCCGTTGCCGGCGCGGACGGTTGCGCCAACACCGGGTTGACCAGCAGCGTGAAACTCAAGCCGGCTGCCAGTGCGGTTGCGGTCCGGCGGAGGGAAGTGAATCTCGTGATGCGTCGATGCGGGAAGTGCATGTTTGTTCTCCGGTCTTGTTCAGCATTTTCGGAATGGCGATACAGGGCGTCGTCGGCGTGCGTCAGAAGCCTTCCAGCACGATCTTTCCTCGCGCGCGACCGCTCTCGATGAGGGCATGGGCGCGCCGGAGATTTTCGGCATTGACGGTTCCGAAGTGATCGGCCATGGTCGTGCGCAACGTACCGTCGTCGATCAGGGTGGAGACGCGATCGAGGATTTCGTGCTGCCTGACCATGTCCGCGGTTTCGAACAGCGATCGCGTGAACATGAGTTCCCAATGAAGCGAAATCGACTTGCGTTTGAGCGGCATCGCGTCCAGCGTGTCGGGGTCGTCGATCACGGCAAGTCGGCCCTGCGGCGCCAGCGCCTCGACGAGCTGCGCGTAATGGACGTCCGTCTGAGTGAGGCTGGCGACGTAGCGCACTTGCGGGGCGCCGATGCGGCGCAGCCCCTCGAGTAGCGGCTGCGTATGGTCGATGACGTCGTGTGCACCGAGCGCTTGCGCCCATGCGCGCGTTTCGGGGCGAGACGCCGTCCCGATTACACGCAGCCCCGTCAGTTGACGCGCCAGTTGCGTCAGCATGGAGCCGACGCCGCCGGCCGCACCGACGATCAGCAATGCATCGCCGGCACCGGCGCCCTCGGCGATCCCGAGGCGATCAAAGAGCAGTTCCCACGCCGTCAGCGACGTAAGCGGCAACGCTGCTGCTTGAGCATCGGAGAGCGTCGCAGGCTTGCGGCCTGCAATACGCTCGTCGACGAGAACATATTGCGCATACGCGCCGGGCCGGGCGATCGAGCCCGCGAAGAAAACCTTGTCTCCCGGAGCGAACATGGAAACGTTGCTTCCGATTGCCTCGACGGTTCCGACGGCGTCCCATCCCAGGATCCGCGGCTGCTCGGTGGGTGACCCCATACGAACCTTCGTGTCGACGGGATTGACGGCGATCGCGTCGACCTTCACCAGCAAGTCGCGCGGCTCGGCTTCGGGCTTGGACACCTCGGCATCGAGAAGGGACTCGGGATGGTCCGCGGGCAGGCCATGCTGTGTATAGACAACCGCTTTCATGGATGAACTCCGAATGATGGTTGAGTGGCGCTGGGCTGCTCGCTGCAGACCGGGCGCCAGCGTGTGAGTGAAATACTGCTCGACCTCGACTGCGGGAAAAACGCGTTACATTAGGGAGGACTTTCACTCCAGGAATGAAAATGGTGCGGCTCGAGGACCTTCAACTATTCGTGAGAGCCGCGGCGCTCGGCAGCTTCTCGAATGCGGCGAGGGAAGCCGATCTGCTGCCAGGGCAAGTGAGCGCCGCGATTCAAAGGCTCGAGCGCGAGCTGGATACCCGTCTCTTTGCACGCTCCACCCGAAGCCTGAAACTCACCGCGGAAGGCGAGCAGTACCTGCCCTATGCGGAGGAAGTGCTTTCCATGGTTCACGAGGGGCGTGAGCGGTTGCACGGAGGAAAGCACGCGTTGCAAGGTACGTTGCGAATCGCCGCACCGTCGGATATCGGACGCAATGCATTGCTTTCCTGGCTCGGCGTGTTCCGCGATGCGCATCCGAAGCTGGTGCTGAAGCTTTCGTTGTCCGACTACGTGACCGACGTATTTCGCGATCCGGTGGACGTGGCTATCCGCTATGGCGCGCCGGAGGCCGCAAGCTACGTCGCGCTTCCGCTCGCCGAAAGCAATCGAAGAGTGCTCGTCGCCGCTCCGGAATACGTGAAACGGCACGGCGCGCCTGCGTCGCTCGACGAGCTCGTTTTGCACGACTGTTTGCCCTACGTGCTCGGTGGGCGTGTCTACGATCGCTGGCTGTTCCCCGCAAGCGGCGTGAGGCGGCAGGTCACGGTGAAGGGTGTGCTGCTGTGCGACGATGCCGAAATCGCGCGGCGCTGGGCTGTCGAGGGCAGGGGCATTGCCTACAAATCCTGGCTCGATGTCCATGACGACGTCAGAGCGGGGCGCCTGACAGTATTGCTGCCCGATCAGCGAGGCGAGGCGGCTCCGCTGAGCCTCGTGTGTCCGCATCGTCGCCAGTTCTCGCCGGCGGTCAGATACCTTCATGCGCACCTCCGCGAACGAATTTCGCCGATGATCGCCGCGATGCGCGACTACGTTGGCGACGCGATGGAGTAGCACGGCCTTTTTAGCCGCGCGAGCCGTGACGTGCGGAGGTGAATGGAGAACGACGCGCAACGGAGTATTCATCAGCTTCTCGGCTCCAATTCGGGACGCTGTCTGGTCCCCAGGTTTCGTTAACGTCCAGTCGCGATAGTCCACGGCAACCGGGTTCCCGCTGGCAGATCGCCCACGTTCGAGCGTCGTTCAGGCGCCTTTCGGGTCATCGGGCAACACATGCAGCCAGTTTGGCGTTTCGGAGTTGCCCGGAAAATCGTCTCGCCGTGTATTCGAGCTAGTCGAAAATAGTCAATGCACCTATGCGCAGGTATAGGTGGCTTGCGAGCATCGGCGCGGGAAGGCGAAGAACGCGCGCTGAAAGCTGTTTTCAGGGAGAGGCCATTGAGGTCGGCCCATTGTCTTCCTACCATTCACTCGGGTTTTATCCCTTGATAACTTTACGTTCACGTTGGTTAAGGAGAGTGTGATGAAGAAAACGATCGCGTCGATGCTGTATGTCAGCTATTTGGCCTTCGGTATTTCAGCCCATGCGGCGGAGCAGAATACCGCTCCGCCGCCGGAGCAGGTCGTCAGCCAGAAAGAAGTGACGAAGAGTGAAAAGAAGGCGCAACACGCGGCCGATCGCGCGCTGTCGCGGAAAATCGTATGGGCGCTGTCGAAAACGAAAGGATTGAATGCAATCAACGTGCGGGTGCTCGCTCGCCGGGGAGCCGTGACCCTGACCGGATACGTGCCCGACAGCGAGCAAGTCCAGCTTGCCGGCGATAGCGCCGCGCGGGTCGCGGGCGTGACGTCCGTCGCCAACAATGTGGTGCCGGGCGAACCGGGCCGTTGATTGCCTTCACCGGAGGCCGACGTGCGCGTACCGATGCGTTCGCGCGTCGCTCGGTGTTCGCGGCGGCTCGAAGGCCGAGTTCCGATTTTGAATGTTGCATGGCGCCATGCACGGAAAACGGGTGTGTTCGTCGCGCCGAAATAACGTCCTTTTTGCCGGGTAATTGGTGGGTCGATATCGCGACCGACACGTTCATGACGTGCCTGAAAATGAATGATCTGAAGGCGAAACGGGCCGGCCCCGATGTTGACGAGTAAAGTCAGTTTTTCGGTAAATCGCATTCAAATTCAAGCGGCGAATTTTTATGATGACAAATGCTGCGATTAAATCGGGTCGTGGGTTTTCGATGTCGATAATTGTCGTGCGCGTTGCGTGACGCGACCTATTCGGCATTTGGCGCGGTTATCTGGCAGTAAAACCAGGGGCGCGGGCTCCGACTCGTCATCGTCGCTATCCTGCCGGCCGTTTCCGGTCGGTACTTCGTTATCCAACTCGTTGAGAGATATATGACACGCTTGACTACCCTGAAGCCGTCGGAAGCTACCGGCGAAACCGCAGCTGTGTTCGGTCAGATCAAGGCCGCACTTGGGAAGGTCCCGAACGCCTACGCGACCATCGGCACGCACAGCCCGGCCGGTCTTTCGGCCATGTTGAACGTCGATGCGGCGATCGCGGCAAGTTCTCTGGATCAGGCCGACATTGAAACGGTGCGCCTTGCGGTAAGCGCGCTGTCCGGTTGCGACTATTGCCTGGCCGCTCATACGATGCTCGGCAGGATGTCGGGTCTCACGCCGGAGGTGATGAAGAATATCCGCGCCGGTCGCGCGTCGGGGGAGGCCCGGCGTGATGCGCTGCTCTCGTTCGTGCGATCGATCGCGACGACGCGCGATACCGTGCCCCAGGGCGTGCTGGAGGCGGTGCTGGACGCGGGGTATACCGAGCGGCAGGTCATCGAGATCATCCTGGTCATGACATCGATCACCTTCACCAACCTGGTGAACCGCGTGAACGACACTACGCTGGACTTTCCGGCAGTCGACTGAACGTGTCGGGCGTCGGCTCGACTGACGGCCAATGCCCGGTGTCGTTCCGGAACGCCACACAGCGCCCGTCGGGCGCTGTGTGCATTGACGCTCGCGAAGCAGTTGGAAGACTGAATGAGCGACGGGGCGCCATGCGGACGAACCGATCCGTCCGATCGTGTCGTCGTACTGGCGTGTCAAACGAAAGCAGATGCTCGAAAGATCCCTTTACGATGGAGAATGAAAATGTCAAAGCAGTTTGTCGTTGCCACGATTACCGCGGATCCGCAACACGCGAAGGCGGTGGAAGCGGCGTTGTTGGCGGCCGTACCGGCCGTCCGGACCGAGGATGGGTGCGAGCAGTATGAGCTGCATCGCGACCGCGAGGCGGCTCATCGCTTTACGATGATCGAGCGATGGCGGGACGAACGTGCGCTGAAGGTCCACGGCGAAGCACCGGCGTTCCAGAACCTGGCGCGCGAACTCGCGGGCAAGGCGACGCTCGATGTCGTGCTGCTCGAGAAAGTGATCTAGGCGAACCGAAATCATTCTGGAACAAGCCGGCGGCCGGATCGATTTCCGGCCGCCGTTATTTTTCGTTCGTTCGATCGAGGCCGGACGTCGCGTGCGCGACGTCGATCATCGAACGAGCAGCGCGAGTACGGGCGCGACGAGTGCGGTCAGGACGCCGTTCATTCCGATGGCCTGCTCGCGTATCCGCGGGCCGGTGCCTTGTCTCGATCGCGTCATGATTGAAGCGATTCCCGACACCCGGCCGCGCAGGCCTTCGCGTTGACCGACGCACGGGACACGAGCAGGCTGCCGGTCGCCAGCGCGAGAAACACCAGTGAACTGCCGATCGACCCTGTCAAACCGAACGCGGGATACACCCACCCCGCGACGGCGGAGCCGACGCCGATGCCGCAAAACACGAAGGATGCGGTCAAGGCCAACGCAATGCCCCGCCATTGCGGTACGAGTTCGACGATGCGCCGTTGCTGTGAAGGCCACAGCAGGTCGGTCGCGAACGCCCACGCCGTCAGTGCGACAAAAAGCAGGTGCAGGCTCGGGGGCGTGAACCAGAGAAACACCAGGTCCGCTGCAAGCAGGGCGAGGCCGGCGAGCAGCATCGTTTCCGCGCTATGGCGCCGCGCGGCGCGCGTCACGAACAGGTTGCCCGCGACGCCGGCGACGCCGAGCACCACGAGCGAGGTCGACACCATGTCGGCGCCTGCGTGGAATACGTCGCGAATGATGGGTGCGATAAAAGCGTACGTCGAATAGACGCCGGCCGCGATGAAGAACACGACCAGAAATGCACTGAGCGTAGCGGTGCGCGTCAGAAGAGAGACCATCGTTGCGAATTCGATGTTCTCGCCCCTGCTGGTGTCGGGTACGGCCCATACGATGAGCGCGGCGGTCACGGCGCCGGCGAGTCCGACGGCGACGAAGAGCGACCGTGCGCCCCATGCGTGCGCGATCCATGCGGACAGCGGCATGCCGACCAGGCCGGCGACGCTCAAGCCGAGCAGCACGGTGGCAATCGCGCTGCCCTGCTGGTCGCGCTCGACGAGGCTGGAACCCAAGGCGCCGAGCACGGGGCCGATGAAACCCGCGCCGAGCCCCATCAGCACGCGCGACAGCAGCAGCACGGGATAATTCGGCGCGGCCGCCAGCAGGAGGGCAGCCGTACTGAACAGCGCCAAGCCGAGCAGGACCTGGCGACGGCGTCGCAGATGTCCAAAACCGACTTGCAGCAGCGGAGCGGCGAAAGCGAACGTCACACCGAACACGGTAACGAGGTAAACGCTTTGCGAATCGGCGAGCCCCCATTGACGCGATATCGAGTCGAGGCTGCCGACGACGGAGAGCGCGCCCGTCGCCTGTACGAAGTACGCGAGGCTGAGGGTGTGGAGTGCGCGCGCCGTCCGCGCGGAAAAGGGCGTAGTCATGAGAGAGTCCTTTCGAGGCTTGAGAAGCACGCGGCGCCGCAGACGAGACGGCCGCGCACCGATCAACCGACTACCTGCCGAGCGTGTGCAGAACCAGCGTGGCCGCGGCGTGGAATGCGCCCGCGGCGACAATCAACAGTCCGAACGTTCGACGCAGAAGGCCGGGCATCTGGGTTCAACCCTGCGTCAATGGCGTGTAGTTCGACGCCTTCGTGACATCGGCCCGCGGGTTCGAGATGGCGTTTTCCATCAGGCCGACTACCTTCCCGCCGCTCACCAGCGCGGGCACGTCGTGGCTTGGCAGCAGGAAGCGGCTCGTTGCAAGCGCGCGCTTGATCGCGCGCTTCTCGTCGAGCGTCGACATCGCGCGGTTCGCGGTAATGGTGGGTTCGTGCGCGGCCTGGTCGAGGATCGGGTCGATCAACTGATCCTTCAGGTTGTAGGCGATGTCGCCGCAGATGTTGGCAATGCCTTCGTCGGTTTCGACGAGCACCGACAGCGAACCCGGCGTATGGCCACCGGAGAGACGGACCGCGACGCCCGGAATGACCTCTTCCTCGAACGTGCCGTCCACGTCGAACAGCCGGATTGCGCCGCGCGTATGCAGGCGGTCGATCAGATGCTTCGTATCGGCCGCGGTGTACATCAGCGGGCCCATGATCCCGGATGCCGCGAATTCCAGCTCGCGACGCGAGATACCGACGGTTGTCGTCATGGGAAATCGGTCGGTCATGCCGACGTGATCGATATGTGCGTGCGTATGGACGATGTGACGGATGTCGCTCATCTTCAGGCCGTGTTGAGCGAGGTGATACTCGATCGTCATCTCTGGCGTGACTTCGTAGGGCAGACCGAATTCAGCGTACTGCTCGACGCTGCGCGAACCCGTATCGACGAGCACGGGATGCGCGCCACCCGTGATCAGAAACCCGAGCACCGGTATCGTCACCTGCTTGCCGGGTTCGCGAAACAGGACGAGGCCGCTCGAATCGAGCGACATGTTGCCGAAGTTGATCGGGTGAATCTTCAAGCTCATGGCTGCTCTCCGCTGTAGATCGGTACTTTATTGAACCGATCGGTTCAGTATGATCACGCGAGCGAGGCGGGGCCAATTAAAAAAACCAATCGGTTCAAAACGATTGGTCTATCGCGAAGCGGGCCGACCGCGGACGAGCGTCAAAGGAGGCGTAGCGCTTGCATGAATGCGCCGACGGCGTCGCCTTCGGCCTCGGCGGGCAAATTGCGCTCGATGCAATAGCCGGCAAAGAACACCGTCACGATCGTGGCGATGGTCGCGGCAGGCAGGTGATGAGGCTCGGCCTCGATATTTTCGATGATCTGCGGGATCAGCCGATGGTGATACGCGCCGACGACTTCGCGCACGCGGTCGGACAACGACGGGAATTCACGCAGCGAATTGACGGAGAAACAACCTACGCAGCCGTCGTCTTGCGCATCGCCCAGCCGCAGGAAGCGCTCGATGTTGCCGTAACTTTTCGGCTCCGCGGTAAGGATCTGCAGCGCCCCGCGATGTTCGTAGTAGTAGAGGAGGGTATGCAGGAACAAGTCTTCCTTGTCCCCGAACTCCGCATAGAGCCCCGACTTGTTGACGCCCGACGCCCGTTCCAGCTGCTGGAGCGACGTGCCGGCGAAGCCGTACTTCCAAAAGAGCGGGAGGACCTTTTGCAACACGCCTTCGCGACTGAATTTTTTGGGTCTGCCCATGTCCGTCACACCATGAGATGATTTGCAAACATTTTAAACCGAACGGTTTTTTTGGGGGCCGGGCGAATCGATACGGCGACCGGCGGGGTGCGGGGCTGTATCCGGTGTCGCGGCCGTTCGATCGACTACCCCATGTGCATCGTCGCGCCGACATACCCACGTTAGCCGGCTATCCCGAAAGGCATGAGCGGCGCGGCTTGATTTACGGACGGGTTAAACGGCATCGATTATAAAAACGCCAGGGAAAATTATTTAAACAATCGAAACGGTGTGATTTTATTTTCGCTCGGGCAAACAAAATTTCCGTGTTGGCAAAGGTCATTAATCCCGCTCTGTCATTCAATGTCGCCATACCGGTCGGATGTATGTCTGGCGGCGATTTGCGAGACGATGAATAATTTCGACCCCTTATTGGTAACCCGGAAATTTATCGGAAACGTAAAGGATTGCAATATGAAGTCGTTATCCGTGCATTCCGGTTGCGGGGCATGATTTTATTTGGCAGGATTTCATCGGGCGCCCGATTTTAAAACAACAAAGCGATCGACAGTTCAATTTGCTGAAATAACGTGCGATGCCGGGGCGACCCCTTGCAAGACAGCTGATCGGAAAAACAGGTAACGAGGCGGCGAACGTGCGACCGTTCGCGATCATTGAATCAATCGCTTGTCCGGCAACGTCGATGCGGCACTCGAACGATCCGGGCGAATCCGACACGGGGCGGCCATGGCGATACTCAAGAACGACGCTTCCGGAGAAGCATGCCTGCTCCGCGCGTATCACGTGTTCGGCCGCGACGACGCGCGCTGCGACACGGTCATCCGGGACGGCTCGGTGTCCCGCGTCCATGCCCATGTCCGCTGGGCCGGCGGGCTCTGGGAACTCCACGATCACAGCAGCAACGGCACGTCGGTATCGGGCGTATCGCTGCGCGACGGCGAGCATGCGGTGCTGCGGCAAGGCGACGTGATTCGCTTCGGCAGGGCCGGCATCGCGCCCTGGCGCGTCGAATCGCTCGACGATCCGGCCGATACGCTGTGGCCGATCCGCGGCGCCGTCGCGCCGATCGTGCTCGCGCCGCGCCAGATCCTGCCGGCCCCTGCCGCGCAGCCGGTCACGATCGTCCGATCGCCGGCCGGCGAATGGCTGTGCGACGACACGCTGCCGCCGCGCGCGCTCCATGACGGCGACGAAGTGTCGACCGGCGACTTCGCATGGCGCCTCGCCCTCGCGCGCCAAGGCTCGACGGTGACGCTCGCCGCCCACGCCGATCCGGCCGCGCCGGCGCAACTGCTCGAATTCTTCGTCAGCCGGAACGAGGAGCACGTGCGCATGCTGCTGCATGTCCGCGGCGGCGTGGTCGACCTCGGCGAGCGCGCCCATCACTACAGCCTCGTCACGCTCGCCCGCGCGCGCTCGGCCGACAGGCAGGCCGGCCACGACGCCGCCACGCAGGGATGGATCGAGCTCGACCGGCTCGCGCGCATGCTCGGCATCGACACATCCCACGTCAACGTGCAGATTCATCGCGCCCGGAGCCAGTTCGCGGCGCTGCCCGGGCTGGGCGCCAGCCAGCTCGTCGAGCGTCGGCGCGGCAGCGTCCGCTTCGGCGATGTTCCGTTCCGGATCGTGCGCGGCGAGCATCTCGAATGCGAGTGGGTGCCGACCGGCGGACCGCGTCCCGGCGCGCCGCGCGCGGTGCCGGGCCCGGTCGTCCATTGTCCGTGAACGCCGGAGGCCCGGCCGTGCTGCCGATCGTGTCCCGCGCGCCCGCCGGGCCGGATGCATCTGAACCGCCGAGGCATGCGGCGCCTTTCGCGACGCTCGCCGGCAGATGGCATTACCGGCTCGGCGCGCTGCTCGGCGAAGGCGGCAACGGCGTGGTGTTTCGGGCGACCTGCGACGAGACGGGGCTCGCGGTCGCGATCAAGCTGATGCGCGACGACGCCGCGTTGATCGCGCCGGAGCGCATGCGCCGGCGTGCGCGCTTCCGGCGCGAGACGAGCCTGTGCGAGGCGCTGCGGCATCCGAACATCGTGGCGCTGCTGGACCAGGGGCAGGCGCCCGACGGGCGGCTGTTCGCGGTATTCGAACTGGTCGAGGGCCGGACGCTGCGCGACCGGCTCGCCGCGGACGGGCCGCTGTCGGCCCTCGACACCGGGCGGCTGATGACGGAAGTGCTCGACGCGCTCGCGGCCGCCCATCGGCGCGGCATCGTGCATCGCGATCTGAAGCCGCAGAACGTCGTGATCGCGATGGCCGACGACGGGCCGCACGCGAAGCTGCTCGATTTCGGCATCGGCGCGTTGCTGCCCGGTAC
This sequence comes from Burkholderia anthinoferrum, assembly GCF_002925705.1. Lineage (NCBI taxonomy): Bacteria > Pseudomonadati > Pseudomonadota > Betaproteobacteria > Burkholderiales > Burkholderiaceae > Burkholderia > Burkholderia anthinoferrum. The sequence continues at coordinate 202,099 of NZ_LFZP01000064.1, read as the reverse complement.
CGAAGACATCACGCGTCGGACCGCGACGCTCGCGACCGAGGTGCTCGGCTCGCCGCCCTACTGTGCGCCCGAGCAATTGCGCAACGAGCCGCCGACGCCCGCCAGCGACCTGTATGCGTGGGGCCTGATCGTGCTCGAATGCCTGACCGGCGAGGTCGTCATGCAGGGCGCGAGCGTGGCCGAGATCCTCCATCAGCAGCTGAGCCCCGTGGATGTCGCGCTTCCACCGCCGATCGCGGCGCTGCCGCTCGGCGCGGTTCTGCGGCATGCGCTGAACAAGAATCCTCGGCAGCGCGCCGCGTCGGCCGACGCGCTCGCGGCGCAGTTTCGTGCGCTCAACTTCGCCGCGCTCGTCGGCCGGTTCGACACCGGTTGCACCGGCCGCCGCGCGCGTGCGCGCTCGCTTGGGTCGCGCGGCGAGACGATCGCGGAGGGGGGCGAGTACCGGCAGATCACCACGCTGTGCTGCTGCGTGACGATCGCCGGAGAGGGCCGCCAACGTCGTGCCGGAACCGAGCAGGGGATGGCGCTCGACGGCTACGAGGCGCAGTGGCTGACGAAGTGCGCCGATATCGCGATCGGTTACGGCGCGCACGCGGGTGGACGGCTCGGCGACACGCTGCTGTTCCATTTCGGCCTGCAAGGGGACATCGACTGGCCCGCGCGTCGCGCGGCGCGGGCGGCGCTCGACATCGTGCGCGTCGCCGAGCGTGCGCGGCTGCCGGTGCCGTCGGCCGCCGGCGGCAGTGCCGGCGGCGCGGAAGAAGGCTGGCGAGTCGAAGTGGCCGCCGCGATTCACGTCGGGCAGATGCTCGCGCATGCGTCGCACATGTCGGGCGCGTCGACGCCGGCCGCGGCGTCGCGGCTGCTGCGGCTGGCCAGGCCCGGACAGATCCTGATCAGCGACGATGCGCGGCTCGTGCTCGAACGGCATGCCGATTCGCGTCCGACCGCGTTGCGGCTGCCGCGCGCGGGCCTCGTGTCGCAGCCGGTTCATGAATTGCTCGGCGAGCGGCACGCCGATACGCCGTTCGATTCGCTCGACGCGGGCAGGCGGACGCCCATGGTCGGCCGCGCGCGCGAATTCGACGTGCTGTTGCGCGCGTGGCAGGACACGCACGAGCGGCATCGTCGCGCGATGCGTGGCGAGCAGCCGCGCGGCGTGCCGCGGCTCGTCGTCGGCGATGTGGGCTTCGGCAAGTCGCGGCTCGTGCACGAACTGTGCGAGGCCGTGCGGACGCGCGGCCATGCCTTTGCGCATTGCGGGTGCCTGCCCGAACGCGAGAATCATGCGTTGTTTCCGGTCCTGAGATTCATCGCCTCGCACTGGCACGTCGACGCCGACCACGCGCCCGGCGCCGCGCTCGCGGCGATCGACGCGATGATCGCACCGCTCGATTGCGACCATGCGGCGGCGCGTGTCGCGCTCGCGGCCTGGCTCGGGCTGCCCTGCGATGCGAACGGGCTCCTGTGGTCGAGCGCGCGCGAACAGCACGCGCTGTTCGACGTCCTCGAGCAACTGATCGTGTCGCTCGGCAACGGCGCGCCGGTGCTGCTCGTGATCGAGGACGTTCAGTGGCTCGATCGCTCGACCGAGGATTTTCTCGCGTATCTGCAGCACTCGCCGCGCGCGGCGGCACTGTGCATCGTGCTCACGTCGCGCCCCGACAAGCTCGCGCGCTGGCGCGGCGCGACCGACCGCCTGGTGCTGCGCCGCCTGCCGCGCGACGACGCGCAGCGCCTGATGTCGGCGCATCTGGGCCCGGGCGCGTTCGATCCGGCGTGGCTCGACCGACTCGCCGATCGCACCGCGGGCATCCCGCTGTTCATCGAGGCCGTCGCCCGCGAACTGACGGTGAGCGGCGCGGACGGTCCGATTGCCGAGCCAGCGGCAACGGACCCGTACCCGCTGCCGCTCGGTCTCGGCGGCATGCTCGGCCTGGCCTTCGACCGGATCGACGACGCGCGCGACACCGCGCAGTTGGCCGCGACCATCGGGCTCGAAGTGGATGCGCAATTGCTCGCCGACGCGTCGCCGCACGATCGCGCCACGCTCGACGCACATCTGCGGCTGCTGCTCGAAGAGCGGATCGTGTACGCGCAGCATCGGCGCGACCGCGTGTTCTATGCGTTCCGCCATGCGCTGATTCGCGACGCCGCGTACGAATCGATGCCGCCTGCCGTACGGCGCGGCAATCATGCGCGCGTCGGCCGTGCGCTGCTCGCGCAGGCCGATCGCGGTGCCGGTGCGCATGCGTTCGGCGTCGCCGCGCACTTCGCGCGCGCAGGCGCGTACGCGGACGCGATCGCGCACGGCATCGATGCGGCGCATCGCGCGCTCGAGCGTTCGCGATACGACGACGCGATCCGCTACGGGCAGGCCGTGTCCGACTGGCTCGCTACTGCCGATCACGCGCGGCGCGAGCACGACAGTGCGCGCATCCGCGCCACGTTGACGCACGCGACGATGGCGCGATTCGGCTGGGCCGACCCGCGGGTGCGCGAGCATGCGGAGCAGTTGCTGCGGCAGACGCAGACGCTCGACGATCCCGAACTTGAGATCAGCGCGCTGTGGACGCTGTCGACGTACTACCACGTCGCCGGCGACCGTCCGACCGTGCGCCGGATCGGCAAGCGGCTCGACACGCTGGCGACCGAGCGCGGCGATGCGGGCGTGCAGGTCGCGGCGGACGCGATGCGCGGTATGAGCCTGTGGATCGACGGCGACTATGCGCGCGCCCGTGCCGCGTTCGACGCGGTGCTGGCTGGCTACGACGTGCGACGCGACGCGGGGCACCGGCGCGTCCTGGCGCTCGATACGCGCGCGTGGGCGATGGCGTCGCTCGCCAGCGTGCGCTGGTGCATGGACGACGATCCGCAGCCGTCGTTCGCGATGGCGCGCGAAGCCGTCTATTGCGCGACCTGTCTCGATCATCTGCCGACGCTCGGCGTCACGATGCTATACCTCGCGCGCACGCATCAGCTCGCCGGAGACCGCGACGCGGCGCGAGCGGTGTCGGAAGCGATTCTCCGCCTCGCGGACGAGCACCGGCTGCGGGCAGTCGGGCATTACGCCGCGATCATTCATGCGTGGGCGCAACGCGATCGCGCGGGCGTCGTCGCGCACCTCGATGCGCAGCGGCAGTCGGGCGGCCTGCTCGGCATGACCTACTACGCGTCGTTGCTTGCCGAGCTGGATGCCGAACGCGGCGACTACGGCGCGGCGCTCGCGCAGGTCGGACAGTGTCTCGCCTGGTGCGAATCGAGCGGCGAACGGTATTACGAAGCCCAGCTGTTGCTCAAGCAGGCCGAGTTCTTGCGCCGGGCCGATCCGCGCTGCGGCGGCGTGGCCGCGCTCGATGCGTGCCGGCGCGCAGCCGAAATTGCAACGACGGCGGGCATGGGCCGGATCGCGAGGCTCGCCGAGGCGACGTTGCAGTCGTTGCCGTAAGCCGTTCAAACCGACATTCAGCAGAGCAGACGACCGCGCGACCGTCATCCGGGCGATCGCCCTCGCCTGGCATTCGCCGACGTTTCTCGACAAGCTCGAGGCCGGTCCGCCGCACGCTGACGACGCGGCGCTCCGGAGTGCGCTCGACGCGGCCGGTATCGACATTGAAAGGGAGTCCGAACTGACTATCGCGATCGCCGATACGCACGACCGCGACGATCTCGCCGTATGCGTCGCCCGCGCGGCGGTGTGACGAAGCGGAGCTTAATCCGGCGCTGCGGTTTCCATGACCTGGCCTCGGGTCCGCCCGTGGCCGGCTGCGGGATGGAACCGCCAACGGGAAAGCGGAGAATGAGCCGAGGTCGTCCGCCGGGCATGGTCCGGCGCCTTGTTCCGGGTTGCGTCCAAGGCGCCGGCTCGAGTTCACCTGTCGGTGATGGTGATGTACGGATCCCAGGTGACATAGCCCTTCAACTGCGCGTGCCGGTCGTAAATCGCGACGACGAACGTATAGGTCTCGGTGCCGGGGCTGAGCACGGTGGCTTGCGCGTAGTAGTCCGCGCGCGGCTCTTCGTTCACGCGGTTGTTGTCGGGCCAGCCCGGCGCGGGATAAGGCTCGGTGACGTTGGCGGTGAGGTACGAAACCTGCCCAAGCCGATTGGGACCGATCGCAGTGAAGCGATACAGGAAGCACTTGTAGTCCGCCGTGTCGGTCAACGACACGGTGCGCCAGCGGATCACGTCGTTGACGCTGGCCTTGATCCGCAAATTGCTGCCCGCCTCGCCCTGGTCGACGCCCTGCAACGGGCCCTGGCCGTAGCCGTACGCCGCATTCGCCAGCGTGGTGATCATGTAGACGGTGTCGGGATTCTGGCCGAGAGGGGTCGGCGCATCCGGACGCTTGCTGAGCGAGTTGGCGTTCCTGTTCAGGATTTCCTCGACATCGAACGCGGTCAGGACGTCGATGATGTTGTAGGTGCTCAGAATTTCAGGCATGACAGCTCCTTTTCGATTGTACGGCGTTGAAAAAACGATGCTTCGGCCAGCGGCGCCGATGCAGTACGGACCGCCGGGCGCATGAAGCCGGCGCGGCCCTTCCCGACATGCGGGGCGCCCGTGCGCGTTCAGTTGCGGATCGTGATGGACGGGTCCCACTGGAAGTAGCCCACCAGCTCGCCGTTGCGCTGATACATCGCCACGACGAACGTATAGGTGGCCGAGCCCTGGCTGCGCGCCGTGGCTTGCCAGTAGAAGTCCGAGCCGGGTCGTTCCTTCACGCCGTTGTTCGGCCAGCCCGGTGCCGGATCGGGTTCGCTCGGGTAGGTATGTTCGAACGTCGGCTGAGACAGCGGCGGGTCGTTCGGGGAGGTGACCGAGAGGAACTTGAACGTGTGGATGAAGCACTGGTAGTCCGCGACGTCGGTCAGCGAGACGGTGCGCCACCGGACGATGTCGTTGACCTCGACGCGCATGCTCAAGTTGCTGCCGGCCTGGCCGGAAATGACGTTCCTGTCCGTGGTGATCATGTAGACCTCGTCGTAGCCGTTGGACGGCAACGGAGTCGGTCTGGTCGGATCCTGGCTGAGCTGCTTGCCCGGCTTTTGATAGCCGAGGATTTTTTCGACGTCGAACGCGGTCAGGACGTCGACGATGTTGTAGGTACTCAAGATCTGGGACATGGCAGTTCCTTTCACGCTTGATCGTTGGCGAAACACGCCGCCGCGCGACGATGCCCGGGGCGCTTGCACCTCACTCGTCCTGCGAGACCGCGTTCGGGAAGAACGCGGACCTCGCAGGCGTAACGACAGCGTAGGAAGAATCGGATTGCGAAGCGATTACACGCGGTTACAGCGTGCGTGTGACGACGCATGCGGCGTGCGATGGTGTCGGTGCGGGACAGCAACCGTGTCGCGCAAGGCGTTCAGGCAAGGCTCGACGCCTCGGTGCACTGCCGCCAGAAATCCGCTGCCGGCCAGCGCTGCTCGAGGCCGTAGAAGTGATGCCGCATCTGCAGGTAGCGCCGGTATTGCGCGTCGACCATCCGCGCGAACGCTTCCAGTGCATGCGGATCGCCATCCATGTGCTTCCGGATGGTTTCCGCTGCGGCAATGCCGTTCGAGATCGATTTGACGATGCCTTGTGCCGTGATCGGATCGTAGGCCGAGGCGGCGTCCCCGATCGCCAGCCAGTTGTCGCCGTACAGTCGATCGAGGTGATGCGACGGCGCTGGATACGACTTCACGCGCAGATCGGACAGATCGAGGCCCAGGTCGCACACGAGCTGCCATGTGCGCCGCGCGGCCTGCAGCATGCGACGCCATGACTCCGCCCGATACAGCCGCATCGTCCGGACTGCCGGCGCATGCGTGGCGAACATAACGACGACCATCCTGCCGGGCACCGATGCGAGGTACCACCAGCCATGCTCGACCGCTTCGAGGTGTGTGAGCATCGAAGCAGGCGCGCCGGTGTCCGGCCGCGCAAGCCTTGCCGCGATGCAGATCAGCGGATTCGCGTCGAGCCGTGTCGCGCCGCGTTGCCGGGCGAATGCCGCGCGCGCGCCGCTGGCATCCACGACGAAATCCGCCTGAACGCGCGACGCGACATGGGTCGCCCGTCCCAGGCTCAATGTATGCCCGGACGGGGCATGCGGCGCGGATGCCAGCAACGTATGGCCGGTCAGCAATTCCGCCCCGGCGGCGCGCGCCTGCGAGGCGAGGAATGCGTCGAACCTGCGCCGGTCGAGATGCCAGCCATGCCCGTGCGGGCTCAGCACGGAGTCGTTATAGCCGCGTTTGTCGCTGCCCCAGTACGAGCAGCTGCCGTAGCAAGGCTCGTGCGCTTGCGCGACGAAGGCGGCGTCGATGCCGAGGCGGCGGAACAGAATCCGGCTCTCCGGCGGAATGCTTTCGCCGATCCGCGCGTCGGCATAGGAACCGGCCTCGACGAGCAGAATGTCGGCGATGCCGGCCCTTGCCAATGCCAGCGCGCAACTGCTGCCCGCCGGCCCGCCGCCGATCACCGCGACCCGGTAGCGGGCCCGGTCGGGTGCCGGTGCGGCCGGGCGTTCGATGGACGGCGTCTGCACGATCCGTTCGGCGAGCATCGTGCGACCTCAGCTGTTATCGGGCGGCAGGAGCGGGTCGGTCACGGTGTTGGGCCATGGCTGCACGAGGTTGCTGTAGTCCTTCTTGAAGAGGCTCTGCACTTCGAGGTAGTAGTTCGGCGGATACTTGCCGTCGTACTCGTCTATCGCTACGCCCTGTATCACGAAGCCGATCTTGTCCCAGTCGAGCAGGATGTCGACGCGATTCTGATAGCGCCCGACGTTCATGGCCGGCGAATTGAAGGTCTTGCTCGAATCCTGCTGAATGGCGGCCGTGCCTTCGCCGCGTACCGAGTAACGCTGCACGGGCAGCGCGCCGTGGTTCGCGACCAGGTCGTCGTAGGTGTAGACGGCCACTGGTCGCTGCGCGGGCCACGACCAGTACAGGGTCGTGTTCACGCCGCTATACACGTTGCTGCCATCCGGATCGATTTCGCCGCCCGGATTGGGTGTGGGCAAGTGGGTCGAGCAGGAGTTGTAGTCCGTGTGCCACGGAATCGCCATGAATTTGCACAGATCGCCTGGCTCGACCGGGTTGCCGCGCAGCGGGAAATAGCCGACGCCGAGGAACGGCTGGTTCGCGCTGACGGTCGTGTAGTCGAGCGGGCGCATGTTGATGCGGAACGGGCCGACCGCCGGGCCACCCGTGCGGCTGGTCTGCCAGTTCGGGTTGTACAGGTTGGGGTCGCGGACGATGAACGTCAGATCGATGCCGGGGCTGAACCGCCCGCCGAGGCAGTTCGACAGCACGTTCCGGTCGAGCGCCTCGCCCGGGCCGTACGATACCGGCGACGCTTGCTCGGACAGGCCGTTCGCCCATTGCCGGACGAAGAAGTACTGGGCCCGGGTCAGCGTCAGGAAGCTCGCTTGATTGTCGCCGAGCGCGAGCGGCATCAGCGGCGAGCCGACCGCTGCCGCTGGCGACCGCGGATCCGGATCCCGAATGAACGACATGATGTTGAACGGCGGCCTGGCGGCCGTCAGCTTGTCGATATTGTCGTGGCTCTTCATCGCCGTGGCCGGCAAATTGGTATTCCACATCTGCAACGACGCGGCCCGCAGGATCGGGAAGATGTATTCGTCGAACGACGGCCGGAAATCCTCCCGGTAAACGCCTTTGTCGTGGATGTCGGGTCGCAGCCCGAATGTCTCGATCCACGTGGCCAGGATCTCGTCCCACAGCGTCACGATATTTCTCGTCTGAGGCGCGTACGACGGGTCGGTCGAGACCACCCATGCGCCGCTGTCGACGGCGCGGGCGGTACCGTCGTTGAACACGAGGATCGCCGTGACGGGGCCATCGCCGGTATCGTCGAGCCAGTTGTCGTTGTCGACGTCGTGCACCAGCGGAGCGTCGGCGTTGGCGCGGCCGTTGGCGTCGAATCCACACGCGAAGCCATATGCGCCCAGCACGAGCAGCCGCCCGTTCGATTCCGTGGTCAGCGCGCCCAGCGTGGTGATCGGATGGCTGCCCGTGCCGGGCGGCAGGTTCGCGACGTTCGACGCGGGAAACGCGACCGGATAGCGCGGCACGTCGACGATATCGCCGGTGGCCGAGCCGTAACTGGCTCGCGTGTTCTTGTCGAATGGGACGGTGCTGCGCGAGGACGCCTTGATCGCGCGCGGCCCGGCATCGATGATCAGCTTTTGCAGCCGTGTCTGGTTCGACGGATCGGACGTCGATGCAAAGCTCGCGTTGCGGATCGGCGGATGCTGGCCGTTCTCGTACGCGGCCAGTCCCGCCGGCGTCGCCTCCATGATCCAGCAGTTGGCCTTCTTGTTGGCGAGGTGCACGGTCCACACGATGTCCTTCACAACCTTGCCATCCACCGACGAACCGATCACGACTTCGGCGCCTGTCCCGGTCGGGTAACGTGTGAGCGCCGCGTCGTCGTACTGATAGATCCTGAAGCGCGCGGCTTGCCGCTTGAGGCGCCCCGCGGCGTCGCGCAGGTCGCTGCTCGTGATCGGCGTGCTTTCCGTGCCCGGCTTGATCGGCAGGCCGCCGGTGAGGGCCTGCCCGTCGAGAGGCAGGCCGGCCGAGGTCTCCGGCGCAATGTAGTACTCCTCGCTGCTACCGACACGCGCGAAGCCGATAGCGGGATGGATGCGTAACTTCGTGTTTGTCATGACGGGCCTCTGGAATCTCGATGGCGGTCGCGCAGGCGGTCGCCGTCCTGCACGGATGGATGGCAGCGAAACCGGGGCGACGCTATCGCCGGATCTGTGGGTTGTTCATGTACTTGCGCAACAGGATGTGGCTCGTGCTGATGTCCTTGCCCGGCAGCGTCAGCGTCAGGTCGTTCGTGTCGGTGACGGCCATCGTGTTGTGACAGCTGAAGCATTGATGCTTCGAAACCTGGTTCTGCGTGAAGGTCTCGATGACCGAGTTGGACAGTTTCGGCGTGCCGCGGATGGCCTTGGAGTCGAAATTCGGGCTCCAGTCCGGGTGGAACGGCTCGTCGGGATCCTTGATCCAGACCGCGCCCACTTCCCTGTAGTACTGCCAGATGGAGTTGTTCTTCACCAGGCGGGCCAGGATGTCGCCGTTGAGCTCCGTGATGTTGGCCTGGTTCGTGCTGTCGGCCCCGCCATACTGGTATTGCCGGCACACCTGCGTGACCGGCGCCAGGATCTGCGTCTTCTCGTCGATCGTCACCCGCGACGCATTGTTGACGTTGCAATCCGACGCCTTGGTGCCCGCCTGGTAGAACGTGAACGACTTGTCGGAAACCGGTTGCGACGGGCGCTGGTTGGGCTGGAAGTCCGGCGCGTTGTCGACGTGCTCGAACGTCGACCAGATCGCCTCCGGATGACCCTTGACGACCCACGCGATATGAAACCCGACCAGCGCGACCTTCACGGTGGCGGTGCTGGGTTGCGGCGGGATGCCGACCGCATTGCCCGTCTTCGCCAGCAACTGAATTCTCGCGGTGGTCGTGTAGAAGCGGCTCGTGTCTTCATTCGCGCCGACGATTTTCCACGCCGCCTTCAGCGACAGCGCGCCGGTGGTGAATTCGAGCGTGGGTCGCGCGTTCTGCATGCCGGCACGCGTGTACAGCTTGTTGGCGATCGAGAAATCGCGATAGATCGGATTGATGTACATGTTCGTGTAAACCGCGCGGCCATTCCGGTCGATCACGATGCCGAGCGAATCGGCCTGCTGCACGCCGTCCAGCACGTGCTCGGTGGGCAGCGCCACGCTAGGATCGATGGCTGCATCGGAATACAGGCTGTCGAAGCGCGGCGCGCCGTTCAGCGTGTCGGTGAGCCAAAGGAACGCGTGCCAGGAGAAGCGGTGGAAGTTGCAATTCTCGTTCTTGGGATCGTTCGGATCCTGGAACTGCGGATCGAGATAATTTGGCTCGGTGATGCCGGCGGAAGTAAACCACTGGTCGAATGCCGTGCACGGCTTTGCCGCCGCGGGCTGACTGAAACCGGCGCAGCAGCTGATCATCGCGACCGCCACGCAACTGCCAAGGTTTTTCATGCGCTTCTCCGCTCGTTCAAGGGTCGGTGGGGCAAGACGCCGGATGCGGTCCGACGCAGTGCGCTCGCCGTGCTGTCCGGCGTCGCAATGCGAAGCGAACGGTTTGCTGCATCGAGGATGGAAGTGGGGGCGACGGCAATTTCCGTTCGAACCCAAGGCTAGGTCGGCGATGTTCTCGAATCAATTACACGCGATTACGCCGCCGGGGCAGGTTGCAGACCGTGTTGCCGATGCCGGCCATTGAATCGAAAAAGGAAACGGCGTGACGATGCGAGACGGGCCCGTCCGGTTGCGACGCCGCTGCGATGCCGGCGCCGGTTACGCCGTACGCTCGCCGGCGCCGCGCGTGCGCCGGCGGAATGATCCGCCCATCAGAACCGCGCACTGATCCCCACCCGCGCGATCGACTGCAACGCGCCGCTCGCCGCGCCGTCCGCGTCCATCACGCCGTTGATCTGCGCGTGCCTGCCGCGGCTCGCGCGCTGATGCACGCCCGCGACGTACACCATCGTGCGCTTCGACAGCCAATACTGGACGGCGGCGAGCAACTGGTGCGCATGGGCATTGTCGAGCGTGTCGTTGCCCTTCATGTACGTGTAGCTCGCCCCGATCACCCAGGCCGGCGACGGATGCCATGCGGCGCCAGCTTCCGCCGACCACGCGAGCGCGCCGTTCCGCGCATTGCGCACGGTCGTGAAGAGCGCCTTCCCCGTGACCGTGCCGACCGTGTAGTGCATGCCGGCGCCCCAGTTGCGCACGCTGGTGGCGGGCATCCCGCCGGCCGCGCCGTATTTCTGATTCGTATAGGCGGCGCCCGCGCCGAACGGGCCGTTGTCGTAGCTTGCGCCGACGCTGACCGTGTTGTTCGCGCCGATCGATCCCGCGACGTTGCCGAAGCCGTACAGCGCGCCGATGGTTAGGCCCGACAGCGACGGGCTCGTGTACTTGACCGAATTCGCGACGCGATTGCTGCCGGCGACGCGGTCCCAGTCGAACGCGCCGGTCGGGTTGTTCGGTAGCGCGAGCCGGTCGAACGGCCCGTTGCGAAAGCCGTACAGGCCGACGAGATCCTGCGCGATCTCGTTGCCGCCGGCGGCGAGCGAATCGACCATGAACTCGTACTGGTTGCCGAGCGTCAGCGTGCCGTACCGGTCGTTCTGCAACCCGACATAGGCCGTGCGCGCGAACAGCCCGCCGCCGATGATCGAGCCGTTGCCGAGCGAATACTGGTTGACGAGCCGGAAGATCGCGCGCGTGCCCGCGCCGAGATCCTCCTTGCCTTCGAAGCCGAGCAGGTTCGGAAAGAAGATGTTGTCGCCGAATTTCGCGGCGCCGTGGCCGTCTTGATTGCTGACGTAGCTGATGCCGGCATCCATCAGCCCGAACATCGTCACGCTGCTCTGGGCGAATGCCGCGGCCGGAAGCGTGCAGGCCGCGAGCGCCAGAAGGGTCTTTTTCGTCATCTCCAAAGTGCTCCTCACATGTTTCCGATCGAGTCGGATATTTTTTAATGGGACTACTGATTGATACGAATAAACCGAACCGGGTGAACCCGGTTCAGCGACAATCGAAGGGAATCGCGATGTGCAACGGGCATCGGCGGGTCGCGCCGATGCGTCAAGCGTCGTGTGCTACACCGTCGAATACCCGCCGTCCACCGGCACGATCGCGCCGGTGACGAACGACGCGCCGGGCGAGCACAGGAACAGGATCACTTCCGCGACTTCGTCGGCCGTGCCCCAGCGCCCGAGCGGCGTGCGCTCGAGGATCCGTCGCGACGCCTGCGTGTCGGCCATCAGCCCGCTGCTGAGCGGCGTGTCGATCCAGCCCGGCGCGACCGCGTTCACGCGAATGCCGTGATCGGCCCACGCCTGCGCGAGCGAACGCGTGAGCTGCGCGATACCGCCCTTGCTCGCGCTGTACGCGGGCCGGTCCCTGCTGCCGAAGTACGTGTACATCGACGCGATATTGACGATGCTGCCGCCGTGGGCCGCCAGCGCGGGCAGCGCGGCGTCTGATGCTCGCATCACCGACGTCAGGTTCACGTTCAGCACGCGCTCGAACTGGTCCATTCGGTATTCGTCCGCGTGGCGGCTGATGCCGACGCCGTTGACGAGCACGTCGAGCCGCGGCAGCGCGGCGATCGTGCGCGTCAGTGCCGCGCCGTCGGCCACGTCGAGCTCCACGCACCGGACGCCGGCATGCACTGGCGCATGCGGGCCGGCCGCATCGAGCCCGAGGGCGACGACCGATGCGCCGGCCTGCGCGAACCGCAGCGCGGTGCGCGCGCCGATCCCCGACGTGCCGCCCGTCACGACGACGGACTGCCCTTCAAACGTCCACTGACGACTCATGCTCGACACTCCCGAGGGTGGATGCGCGGCGGGCCGGCCGCTGCGCGGGTGAAACGAGGATCTTGATCTGCGCGCGGTCGGCGAGCAGCGCGTCGAAGCCGTCGGTGACGGCGTCTTCGAGCGACACGGTGCGCGTGACGATCGACGTGAGGTCGAGCGCGCCCGACGCGACGATGCGCAGCAGGTCTTCGTACGCATGCCGATAGCCGACGCTCGCGGTGAAGGTCAGCTCGTCGTTGACCGCGCGGAACGCGTCGAAACCCGCGTGCGGCATCAGGCCGACCATCACGACGCGGCCGCCCTTGCGCAGCGCCTGCATCGCGGATTCGAACGTGACCTGCAATCCGGCCGCCTCGAAGCTCGTATCGACGCCGAGCCCGCCCGTGGCCGCGCGAATCGCGTCCTGCAACGCGGACACATCGAGCCCGCGCGGGTCGAACGCATGCGTCGCGCCGAAGCGCGTGGCGGCCGCGAGCCGTTCCGGCGACACGTCGACGGCGACGATCGTCGTCGCGCCCTGCAGCTTCGCGAGCATGATCAGCAGCAGGCCGATCGGCCCGAGCCCGAACACCGCGCAGGTGTCGCCGAGCCGCAGTTCGGCGCGCCGCAGCGCGTGCAGCGCGACGGCGGCCGGCTCCATCACCGCGGCCTGTTCGAGACTCACGCCGTCGGGCAGGCGATGCAGCATGTAGGCCGGCACGACCGCGAAGTCGGCCATCCCGCCGTCGCCCATCAGCCCGGCGAAGCCCATCGACACGCACAGGTTGTACGACCCCGAGCGGCAGTACGCGCACTGGCTGCAGCGATACTCGGGCTCGACCGCGACGCGGTCGCCGGTGCGCAGCGTCGTCACGCGTTCGCCGACTTCGACGACGGTGCCGCAGAACTCGTGGCCGAGCGTCAGCGGCGCGGTGCGGCGCGACAGCGGATGCGGCGCGTCGACCGGAATCGCGTGCGGGCCGTCCGCGTATTCGTGCAGGTCGCTGCCGCAGATGCCGCAATACGCGACCGCGATGCGCACGTCGCCTGGCCCGATGCGCGGCGTGTCGATTTCGACGAGACGGACGTCGCGCGCGCCATGCCATTGAAGTGCGCGCATGTCAGCGTCCTCCGAGGTTCTGCGTGTCGAGGCGGCCGGCGGTGGCGCCTGCCAGCGCGCGCTTGCGCAGCACGGCCGGCGCGGTTTCGACGAGGCCGAACGACAGCACGCACGCGAGGATCGCGCCGATGGTCGACGTCCACATCGCGAACTGCAGGCCATACCTGTCCGCCGCGAAGCCGGCGACGGTCGGCGCGACGAAGCCGCCGATCAGCTCGCCAGCGCCCATGATCAGCCCCAGTGCGCTCGCGATCGCGCGCGGCGGCACCGTTTCGGCCGGGATCGTCGCCATGAACAGCGTGAAGCAGCCCAGCCCCGTGTACGTGACGAACACGAGCGCGCCGAGCGCCCACACCGGGCCGACATGGATCAGCACGACCGGGCACACGGCTGCGATCAGCGCGAACGCGATCATCGTCGGCTTGCGGCCGATCCGGTCGGAGATCGCCGGCACGGCGAAGCCCCAGAACACCCACGCGGCGCCGAGGCAGGTCATCACGACGCCCATGCCGGACGGCGACAGGTGGCGGCTTTCCACGAGGAACACCGGCGCGAACGAGATGATCACGACGAACCACGTGAGGAAGAAGCAGCTGATCAGCACGCAGAGCAGGATGTTGCGTTCCTTCAGCAATGCCCAGCGGCTGACGTCGGCGCCGCGTGCGGCCGGTACCGCGGTGGTATCGGCCTGCGCGTGGCGCGCGCCGCCGGGCGGCATTTCGCGCACCCAGCGCCAGATGCCGAACGCGATCAGGAAGCCCGGAACGCACGACACGTAGAACGCCTCGCGCCAGCCGTATGCGGTGGCGATGCCGATCACGACCGGCGGGCCGATCATCGCGCCGAGCAGGCCAGCGGCCGAGCCCTGCAGCAGGCCCATGTTCAGCCCGCGTCGGCTCGGCGTCGAACTCGCGACCATCAGCGATTGCGACAGCGGCAGCACGGGGCCTTCGGCGATACCCATCAGCGCGCGAAACGCGATCAGGCTCGCGAAGCCGCCGACGAGGCCCGACAGCGCCGAGCACACGGAAAAGCCGAGCACGGCCGCGATCAGCAGCGGCTTGCGCGTGCCGCGCGCGTCGGACCACGCGCCGGTCGCAGCACCCGACAGCGCCCACGTGAGCGCGAGCGCGGACGACACCATGCCGAGCTGCGTGTTCGTCAGGTGCAGCTCGGCCGACATGAACGGGAACAAGAACGACAGCGCGAGGCGGTCGAAGAACACAAAGCCGAACGTCATGAACAGGATCAGCAGCAGCCTGTTCTCGTACGTCCAAGCAGGTCCGGAAGAGGGAGGGGATGTCATCGTGAGCCTCGCCGCGCGTCAGCGGAACAGTTTCTCGATCGCTTGCGCGCCGAGGCCGACCTTCTCGTAGTGCGCCTTGCACATCGCGATGTACGAATGCACGTCGAAGTAGCCGTCGGGATTGCCTTCTTCGTCGAGCCAGATCAGCGGGCCCTTGACGATGAAGAACGCGCGCATCGGTTCGGGGTGATCGAATGCGACGAGCGTGTGGCCTTCGCCCGGCGTCTCGTAGACGAAATCGCCGCGCGTTGCGGTCCATTCGTGTTCCAGGTAGCCCCATTTCCCGGACAGCGTGTACGCGAACACCTCGTGCGGGTGATAGTGCCGGTTCACGAGCCCGGCTTCCTTCGCCATCAGGATGTCGCACCATTTGTTCTGCGACGGCGAGATCCACAGCGGCCGCGACGACACCGTTTCGGTAAACGGAACGTAATAGCGCTCGTCGTCGGTGGCCGCGTTCGGGATGTAGGCTTCGGGGAGCGCATCGGGCTTGAACGGATTGGCAATCGCCGGGATGTTTTGCCAGAATTCGGATACGGCTTGGTCGACCACGGTCTGTCTCCTTGTATGGGTTGTCGTGGGCTCGACTTTAGTCAGCCGGTGCGCGCCGCTCTTGACTGGGCTGGACGAATTGCTTGATCGCGCCGGACATTGCATCGCACCAAGATCCAGACGAACCATTCCCCGATCGGTGCCGCTCCGCACGACTGGCGCCAGCAGGAGGCGACGTGACGAATTCGACCGTTCTTTCATGCACGCGAGGCTCGACGGCCGACGTGCCGGCGCGCGACAGGATGGCGTACTGGGATGCGTTCAACGCGGCGACGCTGGTCGGCCTGCGCTGCTCGTCGCTGTCGCCGGCCGGGCTCGAAGTCGAGAAGACCGACATCGCGCTGCCGGGCCTCGGCATCGCGGACATCAGCGGGCAGGATCACGTGATCGAGCGCGGCCCCGCGCTGGTGCGCCAGTTGCCGAAGGAGTCGCTGTTCGCGTGCCAGATCGTCAGCGGGCGCGCGTATTTCATCCAGCGCGACCGCTGCCTGCTCGCGGAAGCCGGCGATGTCGTCGTCTACGACACGCGCGTGCCCTATCTATTCGGATTCCTGACGCCGATGCGGCAGCTGCTGATCGATATCCCGATCACGACGTTCGACGACCGCCTCGATGCGGAGCTGGCCGCGCTGCCGCTGCGGATCGCGCCGAAGCCGGGTGCGGGCGCGATGCTCGGCGCGACGTTGCGCACGAGCGTCGAGCGGTTCATGAAGGCGCCCATCGAGCGCGACGCCGCGCGGTTCGCCGAGCATGCGCGCACGCTGGTCGCGGAACTCATCGATACCGAAGTGAACGGCGCGGGCGCATCGCGCGCGTCGCTGTCGTACCTGCTGACCGCAAAGCAGTACATCGCGACGCATCTCGGCGAGCCGGAGCTTGCGCCGCAAGCCGTCGCCGATGCGGTCGGGCTGTCGCTGCGGCATCTGGGTCGCCTCTTCGCGGCCGAAGGCGAGTCGATCACGCAGCACATCTGGTCCGAGCGGCTGTCGCACGCGCATCGCGAGCTGACGGATGCGCGGCTACGCAAGACGAGCGTCGGCGAGATCGCGTTTCGCTGGGGGTTCTCGAGCCAGGCGCACTTCAGCCGCGCGATCCGCGAGCGCTACGGCGCGTCGCCGATGGCGCTGCGCGATGCGGCGCGTGAGGCCGTGGGGTGACGCCGGCTTGCGGATGATTCGGCGGCCGCGCGTGCATCACGCGCCGCTTTCGTTTTCGGCGCGGTGGGGTGCAGCGCACGCGCATCGCGTCACGCTGTCAGCATGAACTCGGCGCAGCGCTCCGCGATCATGATCGTCGGCGCGTTCGTGTTGCCGGACACGATGCGCGGCATCACCGAGGCATCGCAGATCCGCAATCCGTCGACGCCCCGCACCGCGAGACGCGGCGTGACGACCGCGTGCGCGTCGCTGCCCATGCGGCACGTACCGGCCGGGTGATAGACGGTTTTCGCGCGACGCCGCACGTAGTCGGCGAGTGCGGCATCGGTCAGCGGCTCGGCTTCGCGGACGATGCACGCGAGCGACGGCGCGCGGAGGATCCGCCGCGCGAGCGCGACGCCGCGCACGAGGCCGTCGACGTCGGCCGGATCCGACAGCGCACCGCTGTCGAACTGGATCGGCGCGGCCGGATCGTTGCCGCGCAGCCGAACGGAGCCGCGCGAGCGTGGGCGGAGCAGGCACGGGTTGATCGACAGGCCGTGGCCGGGCAGCGGTTCGCGGTCGACGTCGCCGACGAGCGTCGGCAGCACGTGGAACTGGATGTCCGGGCGGCCGCTGCCGGTGGTGTCGACGAACGCGCCCGATTCGACGACGTTCGACGTCAGCAGGCCCGTGCGGCACATCAGCCATTGCAGCCCGTGCCGCAACGCCCGCCACCCGCGATCCTCGCCCAGCAGGCTGATGGGCGCATCGCTGCGGCCGTAGATCGATACCTCGAGGTGATCCTGGTAGTGCGCGCCGACGTCGCGGCTGTCGTGCAGCACGTCGATGCCGTGCGCGTGCAGGTGCGCGCCGGGGCCGATGCCCGACAGCATCAGCAGCTTCGGCGTGCTCAGTGCACCGGCCGCGAGCACGACGTCGGCGCGCGCGGCGGCCGATCCCGTCGCGCCGCTCGCGGTGCACCATTCGACGCCGCTCACGCGGCGGCCGTCGAACCGGATGCGCGTCACGCGGCAGCCTGTCAGCACGCGAAGGTTCGGATCGGCGATCGCGTCGGCCAGGTAGGTGGCCGCGGTGCTGCCGCGCTGCCCGTCGAAGATCGTCGTGTGATAGAAGCCGACGCCATGCTGCGCGGCGCCGTTGAAGTCGTCGTTGTACGCGATGCCGGCTTCCTGCGCGGCCTTCACGAACGCGAGGCTCAGCGGATGCCGAAAGCGCGTGTCGCCGACCTTCAACGGCCCGTCGGTGCCGTGGTACGGCTCCGAGAGCCGCAGATGCGATTCGGCGCGCTTGAACACGGGCAGCACGTCGTCCCATCCCCACCCGGTGCAGCCGAGCGCGGCCCAGTCGTCGTAGTCGTCGCGCGTGCCGCGCACGTACAGCATCGCGTTGACCGAGCTGCCGCCGCCGAGCGTGCGGCCCTGCGGCACGTAGGTCTTGCGTCCCGCCGCGCCCGGCTGCGGCTCGCTCTCGAACGTGACCGTGCGTTGCGTGCCGAGCACGCGGATGAACGTCGCCGGAATCCGGATGAACAGGCTGTCGTCCTTCGGGCCGTCCTCGAGCAGCAACACGCGCCGGCCGGCCTTCACCAGCCGGTGCGCAACCGTGCAGCCGGCCGAACCGCCGCCGACGACGATGTGGTCGTACGTCTCCATCCCGCTTCTTCTCCTGGCTGTCGGGCGGCGGAACGAGTGCCGCCGCGCACGAAGTCAGCTTAGCGAGCAGGTTGCGGCCCCATTTGCCCGAGGCGGACGCCGTGCTTGCCTCGCCGGGACATCGCAACAAGCGGCGGTGCGAGCGGGAAACGGGCCAACGCAAGCCCGTTATTGGCGTGAACGGACCCTAGCACGCCGCGGCCGGCGCGCGCGTGTCGCTCGGTGTCTCGCCGAACCGCGCGCGATAGCTGCGGCTGAAGTGCGCGCTGTTGTTGAAGCCCCAGCGGAACGCGATCTCGCTGACCGTCAGGTGCCTCAGCGACCGGTCGCGCAGGTCGGCGCGGCAGCGTTCGAGCCGCCGCGCGAGGATGTAGCGCGTGAGCGGCATCCCCTCGATCTCGAAGACGCGCGCGAGCTGGCGCGGCGACAGGTTGATCGCACGGCTGACCGACCGGCTGTCGAGGTCGTCGTCGGCAAGATGGCTGTCGATGAACGCCTTCGCGCGCGACAGCGTGTGGACCGTCGACTTCGTCGGCGACGCGTCGCCGTCGTGCAGCCGCAGCATCGACTGCACGAGATCGAGGATTGCGGCGGCGCGCCGTTCGCGCGCGTCGGGCGTCGGCTCCGGCGGCGCGGCGAGCAGCGCATACACCTGCCGCACGGCCCACGACGCGACGCCGTCGCCGCGGTCGATCTTGACGAGGCTGCGATAGCGCCACGGGCCGACGCGCGCCTCGAACACGTCGCGCGGCACGTCGAGCACGGTCATCGCCATGTCGGCGGGAAAGCCGTGACCGTACGGCATCGACGTGTCGTACAGCACGAGGTCGCCGGGCCCGTGCTGCATGCAGTCGACGTCCTGGAACGTATAGCCGTGCCCCTCGTGCATCAGGCAGATGAACACGGCGTCGCGCTGGTCCGCGTGGATGTTGTGCGGCGTGCGCACGACCGCGTGCCGGTTTGCGACGATGTCGCATGCGCGGAACAGCCCGAGATCGCGTCTGCGCAGCGACGCGTCGATCCCCTCGGACGACCTTCCGCTGCATTCGATCCGCACGAGCGTGCGCGCGACATGGTCGACCCAGAAGTCGACGCGCTCGGCGCCGCGTACGGCGCGCGTCGAGATCGTGGCGATCTCCGTGCTGGTGTCCGGCATGACGTTCTCCCGATGACGGCCCGAGCGGGGCAGTCTCGGGCACGCCGAACGCCGCGGTCAATCCGTGAAAGACCCGGGGCACGCGCGTAATGCGCTTGCAGTGGGGCGCGGCGGGCGGTTGCGTGGCCGATGTCCGTCCAGGTCAACGAAAGCGGCCGTGCGAGTCAAGACGCGTATGCGGCTTTGGGGCAGGCGTTGCCGGCTTACTTCGACTTCGATGAAGACGACGGCAACCCGAGCGGCACGTCCTCTGTGTAGCCCATCTTGCCGCCGCGGAACTCGACGCTCACGTGGCCCGGCCGCTGTGCGTCGGCGACGTTCGCGTAGATCGACGTCATCACCATGCCTGCGTCGCAGTCGAGCGCGATCGTGCGATCGACGCGGCCCGTCGCGATGTTCACGGCCCGCAGCGACTGCATCGCCACGCCGCACTTGTCGGACAGCGCGTAGACGCCGACCAGCATGTGCGTCTTGGTGCGATACCACATCGGGATATCGACGCTGCCGTCGAGCTGCGGGTGCCGGTCGTCGGTGTCGTTCAGCCGCCCGCCTTGGCTCAGCGTGATCGGCAGCGCGTTGCGGCCGTCGTCCCACGTGCCGGTCGCCGTTTTGCCGACGACGTTCAGCACGATCGGGCAGGGCTTCGGCCGTGACGGCGACGCGGCCGGCACGACCGGCGAGTCGGCGTTAGACGCGGGCGACGAGGCTTCGCACAGCGTCAGGCGGCCGTCGGACTCGCGCTGGCCCCGCAGCGGGATCGGCTTGCGATGCGTGTCGTAGTAGTAGCTGCCGTCGACGCGCCAGCGGCCCGCGTCGTTGCGGTTGAGGGTGTCGTAGGTCTGCAGCGACACGTGCACCGGCGCGTTGCCGATTGTGCCGGTGTAGTTCGCGATTTCGTACCAGCCCGCGAACGACACGGCCGGTGCGCAGGCGAGCAGCGCGGCAATCGTTGCGGCGAGCGGACGGGCATGCCGGGAGCGGCGGGCGAGGTGGATCATCGGTGGTTTTTTATGCGACGTGGATTCGGCGCGAAGAATCCCGATCGAGCTGCGCGGCCATCGGATGTCCGCCATTGTATCCATCCCGCGCGCATCGCAGGCAGGCCGCAGAACCGCAACGCCGTTTTCCCGGTCTGCCTGCCGCCGCCACGGACTCACGGCGCGCTGGCTTCGTCGATCTGGCGGATGTCGTCCTGATCGAGCTTGACGCGGATCGCTTCGCCGAGCAGTTCGAGCTGCTCGAGCGACGTCGCGCTCGCGATCGGCGCGGTGATCGTCGGCCGCGCGATCTGCCATGCGAGCGCGATCGCGGCCGGCTGCGTGCCGTGCTTCGCCGACACGGCGTCGAGCGCCGCGAGGATGCGCAGGCCGCGTTCGTTCAGATAGCCGGCGACGCGATCGCCGCGCACGCTCTTCTTCAGGTCGGCCGCGCTGCGATACTTGCCCGACAGGAACCCGCTCGCCAGTGCGTAGTAGTTGACGACGCCGAGCTTCAGGTCGCGCACGACCGGTTCGAGATCGCGTTCGTAGTCGGCGCGGTTGAGCAGGTTGTATTCCGGCTGGATGACCTGATACGCGGGCAGCCCGTCGCGCGCGCTGATGGCGGCGGCTTCGCGCAGGCGTGCGCCGCTGTAGTTCGACGCGCCGATGATGCGCACCTTGCCCGCTTCGATCAGCGTTTGATACGCGCCGAGCGTTTCTTCGAGCGGGGCCGTGTCGGCGAGATCGCGGTGCGAGAAATACAGGTCGATGTAGTCGGTCTGCAGGCGGCGCAGCGAATCGTCGGCAGCCTTCAGGATGTTGTCTTTCGACAGCCCGGCACGCGCGCCGAGCATGCCGACCTTGGTCGCGATCACGACCTGCTCGCGCTTGCCGGAGCGCTTCAGCCACTTGCCGAGGATCGTTTCCGATTCGCCGCCGTGGTTGCCGGGAACCCACGCCGAATAGACGTCGGCCGTGTCGATGAAGTTGATGCCGGTGTCGGCGAGCGCGTCGAGCAACGCGAACGATGCGTTTTCATCGACGGTCCAGCCGAAGACGTTGCCGCCGAACGCGAGCGGCGAAACCTGGATGCTGGATGTGCCGAGGGTGCGATGTGCCATGTTCCTCTCCGATAACTGCGGGTAACGGGATTGAACTGCGGGATGGGTCGAAGCGATCGCGGCGGGACGGCAGGGTGCGCGGTGCGGTTCCGCCATGGTCGCGGGACACCGGACATTCTCGCCGATCGCTTCGATTCGTGCAGGCGGCGCGCCGCCGCGATGGTGGACGGTTTGCGGCAGATGGCGGATACCGTGTCCGCTGCGTGAGCGCTCCGTGCGGCTGCGTTCGATCGGGAGCGAATTTTTTGCGACGGGTGCGCGACGGAAGGGGGCGGACTGCCCCGGTATTACGGCGGAGCGGGGGAAAGACGGGCGGCAGACCGCCGCCCGTGCGCGGGACGGTTCGGTCAGCGCAACTGCACGGCCGCGAGAAACAGCACCATGCCGCCGATCGCGCCATCCAGCACGCGCCACGCGACCGCCTTGCGGAACCACGGCGCCAGCAATCGCGCACCATAGCCGAGCCCGAGGAACCACACGACGCTGACCGTCATCGCGCCGATCGCGAACGCGAGCCGCGCGCCTTCCGGCTCGCGCGCGCCGGCCGTGCCGATCAGCAGGAACGTGTCGAGATACACGTGCGGGTTGAGCCACGTGAACGCGAGCGTCATCAGCACGATCGCGAGCGCGCCCTGCGGCGGCGGCGCGACCGCGTCGCCGCGCACGTCGAGCGTGTCGTGGCCCGGCTTGAACGCCCGGCGCAGCGCGTTGATGCCGAACCACGCAAGGTACGCGAGGCCGACGTACAGCACCGCATGAACGAAGGTCGGATAGCGCTCGACGAGCGCCGATGCGCCGCCGACGCCCGCGCCGATCAGGATCATGTCGGACACCGCGCACAGCAGCACGATCTTGCCGACGTGCGAGCGCATGATGCCCTGGCGCAGCACGAACGCGTTCTGCGCGCCGATGGTGACGATGAGCGACGCGCACAGTGCGGCGCCGTGGGAAAAAGCGAGCCAGTTCATGATTGGGGGGGAAAGCCGTGGAAGCAGTGGACGAACGAATCGGGTAGCGGTAGTCTGCGATCAGCACGGAAATAAGAGAAGCTAAATCACCTAATGCGGATTAAGGAAATCTAATGCTCGACTACGCGTTGCTCGATGCCCTCGCGGCCGTGATCCGGCACGGCTCGTTCGAGCGGGCGGCCAAGGAGCTGAACGTCACGCCGTCGGCCGTGTCGCAGCGCGTGAAGCTGCTGGAGGAGCGGGTCGGCAGCGTGCTCGTCAAGCGCGGGCAGCCGTGTGTCGCGACCACGTCGGGCGCGCTGCTGTGCCGGCATACCGAACGCGTGCAGTTGCTGGAAGCCGAACTGGGCGGCCGGATGCCGGCATTGCCGGGCCAGATCGCGAGCGCGTGGCCGACGTTGCGCGTGGCCGTCAACGACGACAGCGTCGCGACGTGGTTCATCGACGCGGTCGGGCCGTTCTGCACGGCGCGCGAGACGCTGCTCGACCTCGTGATCGACGATCAGGATTACACGGCGTCGCGCATTCGCGACGGCAGCGTGCAGGGGGCGGTGACCGCACAGGCCGAGCCGATCCAGGGGTGCCGGTCGGAGCGGCTCGGGCGGATCCGCTATCGCGCGGTGTGCTCGCCGGCGTTTTACGCACGTTATTTCGACGCGGGGATCACGCGCGATGCGCTGCGCCGCGCGCCGTGCGTGATGTTCAATCCGAAGGACGGGTTGCAGGCGCGTTTCATCCGGCGCGTGACGCGCGCGGATCTCGATCCGCCGCAGCACTGGATACCGCACGTCGCGGGTTACCTGCGCGCGTGCGAAACGGGATTGGGATGGGGGATGTGCCCCGACCGGATGGTCGACCGCCAACTGGCGGCGGGCGAGTTGATCGACATGTCGCGCGGGCGAACCATCGACATCGATCTGTACTGGCAGAGCTGGCGTCTGTCGATCGGCTGGCTCGACGATTTCAGCGCGGCGCTGAAGGCGCGTGCCGCGCTGTTTCTCGATTGAGCGGCGGCGTCAGACGTGCTGCAGGCCGTCGAAGTCGACGATCTGCACGTGGCGGCCCTGCATTTCGATCAGGCCGCGCTTCTGGAATTTCGACAGCGTGCGGCTGACCGTTTCGAGCGTCATGCCGAGATAGCTGCCGATGTCCTCGCGCGTCATCCGCAGGTTGAATTCCGACGGCGAGTAGCCACGCTTCAGGTAGCGCGACGAGACGTCGAGCAGGAAAGCGGCGACGCGCTCCTCGGCGTTCAGCGAACCGAGCAGCATCGTTTGCGACGTTTCGCGCACGATCTGTTCGCTCATCAGCTTGTGCATGCGCAACTGCATCGAGCCGGCTTCCGAGCACAGCGCCTTGAGCGCGCTGTACGGAATCACGCACACCGAGCTGTCTTCCAGCGCGACCGCGGTGCGCGGGTGCGTATCGTCGCAGATGCCGTCGAGGCCGAGCGCTTCGCCGGCGAGGTGCAGGCCCGTGACCTGTTCGCGGCCGTCGTGGCGCGTCGCGACGGTTTTCAGCGAACCCGAGCGCACCGCGTACAGGTTGTCGAATGCGTCGCCTTCGCGAAACAGCGCTTCGCCGCGCTTGACCGGGCGAGCCGCGCAGATGACCGACTCGAGGCGGCTGAGCGCTTCGGGCGCCAGGCCCTGCGGCATGCAGAGGTGCCGCATCGCGCACGACGAGCAGTGTGCGGCCTGGCGGGGAGCCCAGCTACCGGTATGGGCCGTGGCGGCGGGGCGGGTGGCGACGGGCGTCAGCATGATCGTTTACTCCGGCGTTGAATCGACGAAATCATTGTCCCACCGCAAGTTGCCGCTGTCGGGTGACAAAACGTCGCGACCGGCCGCGCGTGCCGAACGCCGCTCACGCAGCCGGCTCATCCGCGTTGGCGGCGGCCGGGATCAGCAGCACGGGCAGCGTCGCGTGGCGCACGCATTGTTCGGCGATGCTGCCGAGCACGAGGCGGCGGAAGCCGCGGCGGCCGTGCGTGCCGAGCACGAGCAGATCGGCGCCGAACGCTTTCGCGCCGTCGAGGATCAGCGACGATACGTCGTTGAGCGACGTCGCTTCGTTCAGCCGCGTTTCGCCTTTCACGCCGGCGGCCTGCATCCGCTTCGCGAAATCCTGCGCGAGCGCGTTGCCCTGTGCGACGAGCTGATCGCGCAGCACGGACGGATCGTAGCCGGGCACGTTGTAGTAGATCGCGGCGTTCTCGACGACGTAGAACGGCTGCAGCTCCGCGCCGTGCGCTTTCGCGAGCGCCAGCGCGGCGTCGAACGCGTGGCGGGACGTGTCGCTGCCGTCGACGGCAACCAGAATACGCTTGTACATAGTGTCTCCGAGTGGCGGGTTGGAACGAAGTCGGCCGGATGGCCGATCGGGCCGGGCAATGCGCGATGCTGCGAGGCAGAGTAAACCAACGTGCACGATCGTGCAGCGAGGTGTCGCGTGCCGCGCTGTCCCTGTTCAGTTCGTGAACGGACATGCGGTGGCCGCCTCATTGGCGAAAACGCATGCGCGCGCATCGACCCGGCACGGCGATCACGCCGATGCGCCGCACGTATCGCCATTCAATCGCAATCGCGCCGGGGCGCCATGACTTCGGTCAATGCATGTGCGTCGATGCGATGCGCGGCATGCATGAATTGCGAAGGCCGATGCCAATGCGCGGCATCGTTCACTTCGGCATCGTGCGAGCGAGTATCGGCGCGCGGTCCGGTCGCACGCGCCGATGCACCGCCGTCGATCGCCGTCGGCGGCCGACGGCGATTCCCAAACGAACGATCGATTCAAACGCCGCGCCGGCTATTTCGGCACGGCCGTCAGCTCGATGACACGCTCCGGCCGGCGGCCGTGGCCGGGCCAGTACGCGCTGCCGTACATCCGGTGCACGGGACCGAACGGCGCGTCGCCCGCGGGCGGCGTGTCGAAGCCTTTCTCGATCACCACGTAGCCGGCGCGCAACGCGAACGCCGGATGGTTGCCGTCGGGGCGGCTGTCGAAACCGGCGAGGCCGTCGCCGGCTTCCGGCATCGCATTGACGAGCGACGCATTGCTGCGCGTGACCTGGTCGGGCGAGATCGGCCCGGCCCCGGCGACGCGCGCGGCTTCGCGGTTCTTGCCGTCGGTATCGACCGTGCTGTCGTGGGTGGCGTCGTTGTCGAGTTCGATACTGCGCGGATGCGCACGGCCTGTTTGAGCGGATGATTCCATCGCGGCTCTCCTGGCGGCGACACGCTCCGGATCGAAGCAAATCCCGTTCCGGGCACGACGGGAAAAGGCGCGCGGGCGATCGCCGCGGTCGCGCGGCGCGCACTGATTTGTCATGATTTATTTCAGCTAGAAGACGCGTTTCCTACAGAGTATGATTCTTTTCCTGCGAAGCGGCGACAGGGGATGAAGTCTCGCCGCCTCTGCCCGCGCCGGGGCGCCGCAGCACCCTCAAAGACGGGTAGCGAACAACAAAGCAAGGGACTAGAGGTGGCGGACTCATGCAAGCGACTACTGCCTTCACGCACCGCGGTTATCTGTTGAATTGCGCGCCCGCACGCGCCAGTGACGGTTCGTTCAAGCCCTACGTCGTGATCTCCCGATCGAGCGACGGGGAACTCGTGGCGAACCGTTTTTTCCCGATCGAGCTCCAGTTCAACGACGAAGGCGACGCGATCGCGCACGCGCGCGACTGGGCCGTGCGCTGGATCGACGCGAGCAGCATCTCGATGTGATGCCGTCGCGCGCGTACGGCGTCGGCCGTCCGGCCGATCCCCGGGGTGCCGCTCGCGGACAAAAAACGCGGTAATCTTGCGGAACCCGTCACTTTATTAGCGGCCGCGCGACCGAGCGCGGCTGCCCGCTTTGGCCTATGTCGACATCAGCCGCCCGTCAGTGGGGCCTCGAAGAAATCGTCGCCGGCTTGCGCGAATCGCGCGAGGAACTCCATCGCACGCGCCATCCGCGTGGCATCCGCGAACTGCCGTCGCGCGATGCGATCTGCAAGATTGTGACCGGCCTGCGCGCGTCGATGTTTCCGACGCACTACGGCGCGCCCGACCTGACCGACGAAAGCGTCGACTACTACGTCGGCCACACGCTCGAAAGCACGCTGCGCATCCTGTCCGAGCAGATCCGCCGCGCGTTGCCGTTCCTGCCCCAGCACGTCGATACGCCGTTCGCCGAGCTCGACGAACGCGCGTTCGAGATCGCGCGCGAATTCGGCCGGCAGTTGCCGGCGATCCGCGCGCTGCTCGTCAGCGACATCCAGGCCGCGTACGCGGGCGATCCGGCCGCGCAGCACATCACCGAGATCCTGCTGTGCTACCCCGGCGTGTTCGCGATGATGCACCATCGGCTCGCGCACGCGCTGCACCAACTCGGTGTGCCGTTGCTCGCGCGGTTCATCAATGAAATCGCGCACTCGGCCACCGGTATCGACATCCATCCGGGTGCGCAGATCGGCCCGAGCTTCTTCATCGACCACGGCACCGGTGTCGTGATCGGCGAAACCGCGATCATCGGCGAGCGCGTGCGCGTGTACCAGGCCGTCACGCTCGGCGCGAAGAGCTTCCCGGCCGATGGCGAAGGCGCGCTGGTGAAGGGCAATGCACGGCACCCGATCGTCGAGGACGACGTGGTGATCTATGCGGGCGCGACGATTCTCGGCCGCGTGACGATCGGGCGCGGCTCGGTGATCGGCGGCAACGTGTGGCTCACGCACAGCGTGCCGCCCGGCACGAGCGTCGCGCAGGGCAAGGTCCGCGAAGGCGGGAGCGCCGAGAAGCCGTAACGCGGCGGGCGGCGCGCCCGGTTCCCCGGCGCGCGCCGCATGCGTCAGTGCTTGCCGTCCGGCGAGCGGTGCTTGTACAGCACGTCCTGGTCGACGCGGATCAGGTTCTGGCCCGCATCGACGACGAAATCCACGCCGTTGTACGCATTGCCCGTCAGCAGCAGGATCGCGCTTGCGACGTCGTCGGGGCCCGCGATGCGCGCGAGCGGTGTCGAGGCGCGGCTCGCGTGTTCGAAGTCGGCTTGCGTCTGGTCATCGCTCGGCAGCATCAGCCCCGGGAATACCGCATTCACGCGCAGCACCGGCGCGGACGACAGCGCGAGCATCTGCGTCAGGTTGCCGAGCGCGGCCTTCGCGACCGTGTAGCTGAAATGGTCGCGGTGGAAGTTTTCCTTGATCTTCTGGTCGACCACGTTCACGACGACGCCCTGCGTGCCGGCCGCGCGGGCTCGCTCGTAGAACGCGCGCGTGAGCAGGATCGGCGCGCGGCAATTGACGGCCCATGCCTGGTCGAACGCCGCGAGATCGAAGCTCGGGAAATGGTCCTGCCAGAACACCGACGCGTTGTTGACCAGCACGTCGAGACGCCCGAAGCGCGCGTAGACCTGGTCGATCAGCGCGGTGATCTGCGCGGCATCGGACAGGTCGGCCCGCAGCGCCGCCGAATCGTGCCCGCGTTCGGCAATCGCGCGGGCGGCGGCCTGCGCGGCATCGGCCGAACGGTCGTAGTGCACCGCGGTGCGATAGCCGTGCGCGGCGAAATACTCGGCGAACGCGCGCCCGGCCCGGCGTGCGGCGCCGGTCACGAGCACGACGGGCGCGTGCGCCGTTTGCTTCGTCTGCTCCATCAGGTATTCGTCAGGTTGACCGAGGAAGGATTCGCGACGATCGACAGGAATTCGCGACGGGTCGACGGATCGGTGCGGAACGTGCCGAGCATGCGCGACGTGACCATCTCGACGCCCGGCTTGTGCACGCCGCGCGTCGAGATGCACTGGTGCGCGGCTTCGAGGATCACGCCGACGCCCTTCGGCTGCAGCACGTCGAACAGCGTGTCGGCGATCTGCACGGTCATCTTTTCCTGGATCTGCAGGCGCTTCGCGAATGCGTCGACGAGGCGCGCGAGCTTGGAGATGCCGACGACGCGATGGTTCGGCAGATACGCGACGTGCGCGCGGCCGATGATCGGCACCATGTGATGCTCGCAGTAGCTCTCGAAGCGGATGTCCTTCAGCACGATCATTTCGTCGTAGCCGTCGACCTCGCTGAACGTGCGCGCGAGGATGTCGCGCGGCTCCAGCGCATAGCCGGCGAAGAACTGCTCGTATGCGCGCACGACGCGTGCGGGCGTGTCGAGCAGGCCTTCGCGCGCGGGATCGTCGCCGGCCCAGCGCAACAGCACGCGCACGGCGTCTTCGGCTTCTTCACGGCTCGGCCGGGAGGCGACCGCCTCGGGCTGCGCGGATTTCTTTCCCTTACCCATCTAGTGGCTCCATCGAAGGCCGCCTGCGGCGGCCGATATCCGGGCATTGTTTCATGCTTTCGCCGGTCGTGCGTGCGGGCCGCCGCGCGTGCTTCTTCACTTCGGCCATTCGTCCTGCTCGTCGTTGAACAGCGACGCGACGACGCCGCGCAGCCACGCGGTGCGCGGGTCGTTGTGGTACTTGCGGTGCCAGTGCTGCTTCAGGTCGAAGCGCGGCAGCGCGAGCGGCGGCTCGACGGGCACGATGAACGCGTGCTCGGCTGCATACGCATAGCCGATCGCGTGCGGCACCGTCGCGATCAGATCGGTGCGGCTCAGGATGAACGGCAGGCTCATGAAGTGCGGCGTCTCGAGCACCGCGCGGCGCTGCATGCGCTGCTTCGCCAGATATTTCTCGAGCACCTCCTGGCTGCGGCCCTCGGCGCGCACCACCGCGTGTCCGCACGCAAGGAACTGCTCGACCGTGAACGGCGGCGTCTGCTCGAACGGATGGCCGCGCCGCATCAGGCAGACGAACCGGTGCGTGAACAGCCGCTGCTGGAAGAAGTTGTTGCCGTCGAGATCGGGGAAGTAGCCGACCGCGAGATCGATCGACCCGGCCTCGAGGCCGCGTCCGACTTCGTCGTGCGCGAGCGAGACCGAACGCAGGTTCGCGTGCGGCGCATGCGTCGCGAACGCCTGCAGCAGCTTCGGCAGGAACACGATCTCGCCGACGTCCGACAGCGCGATCGAGAACGTATGCGTGCTCGCGGCCGGATCGAAATCGTGCGGCGCGACGAGGCCGCGCTCGATCTGCGCGAGCGCGTCGCGGGCGGCCGGCAGCAACGCGAGCGCGCGCGGCGTCGGCTCCATCCCGCGCGACGTGCGCACGAACAGCGGATCGCCGAAGTACTCGCGCAGCCGGCCGAGCGCCGTGC
Source organism: Burkholderia anthinoferrum (assembly GCF_002925705.1). Classification (NCBI taxonomy): domain Bacteria; kingdom Pseudomonadati; phylum Pseudomonadota; class Betaproteobacteria; order Burkholderiales; family Burkholderiaceae; genus Burkholderia; species Burkholderia anthinoferrum. Next base: position 172,518 of record NZ_LFZP01000064.1, on the reverse strand, counting down.
TCACGCGTGGCTGGCTCACGCCGAGCAGGTCGCCCGCGCGGCTCACGTTGCGAGCGTCGTCGAGGGCGACGAGGTAGGGAATCAGGTTCAGATCGAGCGCATCCATCGCCGGGCCGGTATCTCCAGAACGTATACAACATATCTCCTGAATCGCGTTGCCGCATAGTCGGGAAAGCGCTGAAATGTGTTTCATTACTCGAACCAATGTTCTGGAGACGAACAATGCGCACCCAAGTCGCGATCATCGGCGCCGGTCCGTCCGGCCTTCTGCTTTCCCATCTGCTGCGCCTGCAAGGCGTCGATTCGATCCTCGTCGAAGCGCGTTCGCGCGAATACTGCGAGAACCGCATCCGCGCCGGCGTGCTGGAGCAGGGCACGGTCGACACGCTGAACGAAGCCGGCCTCGGCGACCGGATGCGCCGCGAAGGGCTCGAACATCACGGCATCGAGCTGCTGTTCGACGGCCAGCGGCACCGCATCGACCTATCCGAACTGACCGGCGGGCGCGCGATCACCGTCTACAGCCAGCACGAAGTCGTGCGCGACCTGATCGCGGCCGGTGTCGAACACGGCCATCAGATGCAATTCGAAGTCAGCGACGTCGCGCTGCACGATGTCGAAAGCGAGCACCCGTTCGTCACGTTCAAGCACGCGGACGGCCGTGCGGACCGCATCGACTGCGATTACATCGCCGGCTGCGACGGCTTCCACGGCATCGCGCGCCAGACGATTCCCGCCGAGCGGCTGAAGACGTTCGAGCGCGTCTATCCGTTCGCGTGGCTCGGCATCCTCGCCGACGCGGCGCCGTCGCTCGACGAGCTCGTCTACGCACATCACGACAACGGTTTCGCGCTGTTCTCGATGCGCTCGCCGACGGTCACGCGCCTGTACCTGCAGTGCAAGCCCGACGAGGATCTCGCTCAATGGTCCGACGCGCGCATCTGGGACGAGCTGCACACGCGCTTCTCGAACGACACCGGCTGGACGCCGACCGAGGGCCGGATCACGCAGAAGAGCGTGACGCCGATGCGCAGCTTCGTGTCGGAGACGATGCAGCACGGGCGTCTGTTCCTCGCCGGCGACGCCGCGCACATCGTGCCGCCGACCGGCGCGAAGGGCATGAATCTCGCGGTGGCCGACGTCCGCGCGCTGTCCCGCGCGCTGGGCGCGCGCTACCGGACGGGCGACGCGACGCCGCTCGAGCGCTATTCGGCGACCTGCCTCGAACGCGTGTGGCGCGCCGAGCACTTCTCGTACTTCATGACGAACATGTTGCACGCGTCGCCGGACGATTCGCCGTTCGTCAATCGCCTGAAGTTTGCCGAGCTGAAATACGTGACGCGCTCGCGAGCCGCCGCGCAGTCGCTCGCCGAAAACTACGTCGGCCTGCCGTTCGAAGACGCGACGGCCCCCGAGGGAACCCGCCTTGACAATGCGCTGTGCGCGCCCCTATGATCGGCTCATCGTTCGCTAATCGAATCTAGGTTCGATTAGCGAACAAATGCCGAGGGTCGACGAAGGCCTCCGGCGCGGCACGCGGCACGCGCGTGTCCCCTCGACAGGCCGCGCACGAGCCGCGGGTTCGCATCAGGAAGAGACATGGTCAACAAGATTTTCGAATCGCTTCAGTCGGCGGTCGCCGACGTCCACGATGGCGCGACAATCATGATCGGCGGTTTCGGCACGGCCGGCATGCCGTCGGAGCTGATCGACGCGCTGATCGAACAGGGCGCGCGCGACCTGACGATCGTCAACAACAACGCGGGCAATGGCGAGACGGGCCTCGCGGCGCTGCTGAAGGCGAAAAAGGTGCGCAAGATCATCTGTTCGTTCCCGCGCCAGAGCGACTCGCAGGTGTTCGACGCGCTGTACCGCGCGGGCGAGATCGAGCTGGAACTCGTGCCGCAAGGCAACCTCGCCGAGCGCATCCGTGCGGCGGGCGCCGGCATCGGCGGTTTCTTCACGCCGACGGGCTACGGCACCAAGCTCGCGGAAGGCAAGGAAACGCGCGTGATCGACGGAAAGCCGTATGTATTCGAGACGCCGATTCACGCCGATTTCGCGCTGGTGAAGGCGTACAAGGGCGACCGCTGGGGCAATCTCGTGTATCGCAAGACCGCGCGCAATTTCGGGCCGATCATGGCCAGCGCCGCGAAGGTCGCGATCGTCCAGGTGTCGGAAGTCGTGCCGCTCGGCGCGCTGAACCCGGAACACATCGTGACGCCGGGCATTTTCGTCCAGCGCGTCGTCGAGGTGCCGCAGGCCGCGCACGCGGCCGAGCTGGCCGCCGAACACGCTGCATCGCAAGCCGCCTGACCCGCCTGGAGAAAATCGACATGAAACGACTGACCCGCGATGAAATGGCCAAGCGCGTCGCCCAGGACATCCCCGAAGGCGCGTACGTGAACCTCGGCATCGGCGTGCCGACGCTGGTGGCGAACCACCTCGACCCGAGCAAGGAGATCTTCCTGCACAGCGAGAACGGCTTGCTCGGCATGGGCCCGGCGCCCGCGCCCGGCGAGGAAGACGACGAACTGATCAACGCCGGCAAGCAGCACGTGACGCTGCTCACTGGCGGCGCGTATTTCCATCACTCGGATTCGTTCGCGATGATGCGCGGCGGCCATCTCGACTACTGCGTGCTCGGCGCATTCCAGGTGTCGGCGAGCGGCGACCTCGCGAACTGGCATACGGGCGCGCCCGACGCGATCCCGGCCGTCGGCGGCGCGATGGACCTCGCGATCGGCGCGAAGCAGGTGTTCGTGATGATGGAGCACCTGACGAAGCAGGGCGAGAGCAAGATCGTCGCGCAGTGCTCGTATCCGGTCACCGGCGTGCAATGCGTGAGCCGCATCTATACGGATCTGGCCGTGCTCGACGTGACGGCCGACGGCCTCGCGGTGAGCGAGATCTTCACCGACCTGTCGTTCGACGAATTGCAGAAGCTGACCGGCGTGCCGCTGATCGACGCGACGCAGAAGGCCGCCGCCTGAACGGCAAGCGTGCCGGTGCGCGCATTCGGGCGCACGCCGGCGCGCTTGGGTAGACAATAGGCGCACGCCGTTTCCCCATCTTGATGCCATGCTCGAAGACAGCGCCCGCCTGACCTCCCTGATCTGCGGCACCGAGCCGCTCAACCGGATCTGGTCGCCCCGCGCGACGATCCAGCGGATGCTCGACGTCGAGGCCGCGCTCGCGCGTGCGCTCGCGGCGCAGCAGGTGATTCCCGCCACCGCGGTCGCGCCGATCGAACGCGCGTGCGACGCCGGCCGGCTCGACGCCGATGCGCTCGCGCACGGCGCGGCGCTCGGCGGCAATCTCGCGATTCCGCTCGTCAAGCAGCTCACCGCGCAAGTGAAGGCCGACGACCCCGAGGCCGCGAAGTTCGTGCACTGGGGCGCGACCAGCCAGGACATCATCGATACCGCGACCGTGCTGCAGTTGCGCGACACGCTCGACGTGCTCGAGCCGATGCTCGACGAAGCCTGTGCGTCGCTCGCGGCGCTCGCGCGCACGCATCGCGCGACGCCGATGATCGGCCGCACGTGGCTGCAGCAGGCGCTGCCGATCACGCTCGGCCTCAAATTCGCGCAGTGGCTCGACGCGCTGCTGCGCCATCGCACGCGTTTCGCCGAGTTGCGCGAGCGTTTGCTCGTGCTGCAGTTCGGCGGCGCGGCCGGCACGCTCGCGAGCCTGCGCGAGCATGCGGCCGGCGTGAGCGCCGCGCTCGCGTCCGACCTGAATCTCGCGCTGCCGGCCGTGCCGTGGCATACGCAGCGCGACCGCATCGCGGAAGCCGCGGCGTGCTTCGGCATGCTGACCGGCACGCTCGGCAAGATCGCGCGCGACGTGTCGCTGCAGATGCAGACCGAAGTGGGCGAGCTCGGCGAACCGGCGGCGGCCGGCAAGGGCGGCTCGTCGACGATGCCGCACAAGCGCAACCCGGTCGGCTGCGCGGCCGTGCTGACGGCTGCCGTGCGTGCGCCGAACCTCGTTGCGACCGTGTTCGCGGGGATGGTGCAGGAGCACGAGCGCGCGCTCGGCGGCTGGCAGGCCGAATGGGACGCGTTGCCCGATCTCGCCCGCCTGACGGGCGGCGCGCTCGCGCAGGTCGCGCAGATCGTCGCGGGCCTCGACGTCAACACCGAACGCCTCGCCGCGAACCTCGACCTCACGCACGGGCTGATTCTCGGCGAAGCGGTGATGCTCGCGCTCGGCGACAAGATCGGCCGGCTCGATGCGCACCACGTCGTCGAACATGCGTCGAAGGAAGCCGTGCGCACCGGCGCGACGCTGTTCGACGTGCTCGCGGCCGACGCAACCGTATCGGCCCACCTGTCGCGCGACGCGCTCGCGCGGCTGCTCGATCCCGCACATTACGTCGGCGAGGCGCAGGCCTACGTCGACGCCGTGCTCGCGCTGTACGCGGGCGCGAAACAACCAGGAGAACATTGATGCCTTTCGCCACTGTCAACGGCGTGAAACTGCATTACCGGATCGACCGTGCCGCGCGCGACGACGCGCCGTGGCTCGTTTTCTCGAACTCGCTCGGCGCCGATCTGCAGATGTGGGCGCCGCAGATCCGCCCGCTCACGCAGCACTTCAACATCCTGCGCTACGACACGCGCGGCCACGGCCATTCCGATGCGCCGGCCGGCTCGTACACGATCGAGCAACTGGCGGGTGACGTGATCGGCCTGCTCGACCATGTCGGCATCGAACGCGCGCATTTCTGCGGGATCTCGATGGGCGGGCTGACGGGCGCCGCGCTCGCCGCGCGCTACCCGTCGCGCATCGTGCGCGCGGTGCTGTCGAATACGTCGGCCAAGATCGGCTCGCCGGAAGTGTGGGTGCCGCGTGCGCAGAAGGCGCGCGCCGAAGGGATGGCCGCGCTCGCCGGCGCCGTGCTGCCGCGCTGGTTCACCGACGCATTCGTCGAGCGCGAGCCGCGCCTGTTCGACGCGATCCGCGACACCTTCGTGCATACCGACAAGGACGGCTATGCGGCGAACTGCGACGCGCTGAACGCGGCCGACCTGCGCGAGGAAGTGAAAGGCATCGCGCTGCCGGTGCTCGTCGTGACCGGCGACAAGGACATGTCGACGCCGCCCGACCAGGGTCGCGCGCTGGCTGCCGCGATTCCCGGCGCGCGGCACGTCGAATTCGACGCCGCGCACATTTCGAACATCGAGTGCACCGACGGTTTCAACCGCGCGCTGCTCGATTTCCTGACTGCATGAGGCACCGGCAATGGACGACCAGCAACGTTATGAAGCAGGGATGAAGGTGCGTCGCGCGGTGCTCGGCGACGCACACGTCGATCGCTCGCTCGAGAACCGCACGGAGGTGACGGAGGAATTCCAGAACCTGATCACGCGCTATGCGTGGGGCGAGATCTGGACCCGCGACGGGCTGCCGCGCCATACGCGCAGCCTGCTGACCATCGCGATGATGGTCGCGCTGAACCGCGGCGAGGAACTGGCGCTGCACCTGCGCGCCGCGCGCAACAACGGCGTGACGCGCGACGAGATCAAGGAAGTGCTGCTGCAGACCGCGATCTATTGCGGCGTGCCGGCCGCGAATTCCGCGTTCCATCTCGCGGACAAGATCTTTAAAGAACAGGATGGGGCCGCCTAGGCGGGGCCGCACAAGACGGCCGGCCGAGTGCCGGCGGCGATCCGATCGCATGGCCGCTGATGCTGGCGAGCCGTGACGATCAACGAGCGCACCGGCAGCGAATCGGCGCGTGAACGAAGGAAAGGCGCGGCCACGAGGCCGCGCTTGTTGCATATATATCAATGTTGGATGCGACCGGTTCGAGCGCTGACGCGCCCACACCGGCCGACAAGGAGACAAGCGATGAACCGCACACCCGTGGTCGATGTCCAGACCTTCATCAACGAGCAGCCGTTCGGCGGCTTTCAATGGCTCGTGTTCCTCATGTGTTTCGTGATCGTGCTGCTCGACGGCTTCGATACGGCCGCGATCGGCTTCATCGCACCGTCGCTGCTCGGCGAATGGAACCTCACCAAACCCGATCTCGCGCCCGTGTTGAGCGCCGCGCTGTTCGGCCTGGCGTGCGGCGCGCTCGTGTCGGGCCCGCTGTCCGACCGGCTCGGCCGCCGCTCGCTGCTGCTCGGCTCGGTGTTCCTGTTCGGCGTCGCATGCCTGATGTCCGCGTTCTCGAACACGATCGGACACCTGACCATCCTGCGCTTCATCACCGGCGTCGGGCTCGGCGCCGCGATGCCGAACGCGGTCACGATGATGGGCGAATTCTGCCCGGACAAGCGCCGCGCGACCGTGATCAACCTGATGTTCTGCGGCTTTCCGCTCGGCGCCGCGTTCGGCGGTTTCCTCGCCGCGTGGATGATTCCGCATTTCGGCTGGCGCAGCGTGCTGGTGCTCGGCGGCGTGACGCCGCTGCTGCTCGGCGTGCTGTTGCTGCTGAAGATGCCGGAATCGGTGCGCTTCATGGTCGCGAGCGGCCAGGGCATCGACAAGATCCGCGCCACGCTCGCCCGCATCTCGCGCGACGCGCTGAACGCCGGCTCGTTCGCGCTGACCGAAGCCGCGCCGCAGACCGGCGGCAAGGGTCTCGGCGTCGTGCTGTCGCGTTCGTACATCGTCGGCTCGGTGATGCTGTGGCTCGCGTACTTCATGGGCCTCGTGATCTTCTACGCGTCGATCAACTGGATGCCGATCCTGCTGAAGGATGCCGGCCTGACGCCGAAGAGCGCGACGCTGATCTCGGCGCTGTTCCCGCTCGGCGGCGTGGGTGCCGTGCTGTGCGGCGTGCTGATGGACCGCTTCAACGCAAACCGCGTGATCGCCGTGTGCTACGCGCTGACGGCGGTGAGCGTGTATGCGATCGGGCAGGCGGCCGGCAACGTGGGGCTGCTGGTGCTGGTGGTGTTCGTGGCCGGCGTGCTGATGAACACCGCGCAATCGTCGATGCCGGCGCTGGCCGCCGCGTTCTATCCGACCGAAGGGCGCGGCACGGGCGTCGCGTGGATGCTCGGCGTCGGCCGCTTTGGCGGGATCGCGGGGTCGTTCCTCGTCGCCGAGCTGACGCGTCGGCATTTCTCGTTCGCGGGCGTGTTCGCGACGATCGCCGTCGCGGGCGTGCTCGCGTGTGTCGCGCTGCTGATCAAGCAGATGGCGCGGCCGCATGGCGTGGCGCAGCCGGCAGGCAAGATCGAGTCGCTCGGGCATTGAGCGACCGGGGGCCGGTACGTTGTGCCGGCCCAGTGATGATGGATTCGGGGCAGTTGCAAGCAGATCGACCGACGCACGACAGCAGACCAGGCCGCCTTCGCGGCCCGTCGACATTCCGGCCGGCGCACCGTTACTCTTCCGCGTCGTGTTCCTTGACGAAGTTGCGCAGATACGCGCGCAACGCGGCTTCCCGGCGGCGATGATCGTCGTGGTTCGCGGCGCCCATTTCCTCCTCGTCGCCGAACAGCGTCGGCGGCGCGCAGTAAGTGCCGACTTCGATGTTCTCGCGCAGCACGCGGATATCGTGCGTGAGCGGATGATACTCGGCGATCCAGTGCATCCCTTCGATGTGCTCACCCGCTCTCAGCATTGGCTTCATCGGCAATCTCCATACAGAGCAGCGGCGCAACGCCGAAGCGGTTGCACGCGCCCGTATCGAAAGGGTACGCCTGCCTCACGTGAAGCTCAACGGGCGCTTGTGAGCGCTTACTGCGGCAGCAGATGGGCGACGAGCGGATACAGCGACAGGATCAGCAGCACGGCCATCGTCACGTTGAAGACGCGCAGCGCGCGGGGATTCGACAGGAAGCGGCGCAGGCCCTGGCCGAACGCGGCCCACAGGCAGATGCACGGGAAGCCGATCAGGATGAACACGACGGACATCCACGCGGCGTTCATCCCGTAGTCGGCGGACAGGCGGACCGTCGTCGCGGCGGTCAGCACCATCATCCACGCCTTCGGGTTGACCCACTGGAACGCGGCGGCTTCGATGAACGTCATCGGCCGCGGCTTGGCGCCGTGAGCCTTCACTTCGCCGGAGGTGCCGATGCGCCATGCGAGGTACAGCAGATAGGCGACGCTCGCGGCTTCGAGGACGGTGTACAGGACCGGCACGCGACGGAACGCTTCGCCGAGACCGAAGCCGACGCAGAGCATCAGAATCGCGACGCCGATGCTGATGCCGAACAGGTGCGGCATCGTGCGGCGGAACCCGAAGTTGACGCCGGACGCGAGCAGCATCGTGTTATTGGGGCCGGGCGTGATCGACGTGACGAGCGCGAACAGCATGCCGGCTGGCAGCGCGCTGAGGGTGAGGAATTCCATCGCGGATTCTCCGTTCAGTTCTAGGCTGGGATGGAGTCAGTGTAGCGACGGTTTTCTGTACAGTACCGGTACAGTTGGATTGACGAATGCCGGTACGGGGAGGGGGTGAAGTTTGGTAGGCGCCCGTTTATTTGTGTGGGCTCTCAGACAAGATGTGGTCTTTTCGAACGCGGGGCGCGAGCGAGACCAGCAACCCGAGGCAACCCATGCACACGGACAGCACCATGATCACCGTGTCTGGTCCGAAACGCGTCGAGAACACGCCTACCGCGACGCCCGCGAGCGGCTGTGTCATGTTGTTGAGGAGGATGACGACGCCCGTCGTCTTGCCGTAGTCACGCGCGGGGATGATCTTCTGCCGCGTGCTCCGGATGTACACGTTGAACATCTTGTCGAACCCGACGATCAGCAGGAAGCCGAAAACGTACCCCGCAATTCCGGTGCTGGCTGCCGCGATCACGCCGCCGACGCAGATCGAACCGAAGCCGACGAGGCCGAGGACGCGCCGCGGAACATGCAACGTCGCCGTCATCAGCAGAATCGCGATCGTCACGCACGCGCCTGCCGTTTGCAGTCCTGCGTAATAGCGTCCGCTTTCGTGATGAAAGCCGGTGACCATCGCGGCGGATGTCGCGAGCGTGACGCCGATCACGAGGTTCTCCGCGGCAGCCAGCATGATGACGGACTTGAGGCCCGGCAGATGGACGACGTGAGACAAGGCCGTCTTGATCGGCTTGAACCAGGTGCCGTGCGAACCTTCCGGCATCGCGAATTCGAACGCGCTGGCCTTTTGCCAATAGGCGAGCGCGACGTCGGCTGTGACGAACAGCACGGCCGCGGCCGCCACGACGAATTCCCAGCGCCACCAGGACAGCAGAATCGCCGCGAGCATGGGGCCAAGCACCAGGCCAAGCTGGTCGGCCAATTGCGAATACGACAGCACTTTTTCGAAGCGATGGCTGCTGAATATCTGCGGCAGCATCACCTCGCGCGCAACGATGCCTTGACTCGTCAGCATGCCGCAGAACGCGGACAGTGCGATCAGCCATCCGATGCCGCCGACGAGGTCGTAGGCGGCGACGCCCGCGACGCATACCGCCGCGCGGAGAACCTGACTGACGCGCATCAGCTTCGTGGGCGAATACCGGTCGCAAAGCGCGCCGAGAAACGGGAAGCACAGGTATCTCGGCAGTGTTTCGAGCGAAAACGCGATGCCCGACCAGGACACGCGTCCTGTCATCTGAAAGATGACCAGCGGCACCAGAAACAACAGAATCTGATCGGCGAGGCGGGCAAGGAAAAGCGAATGGAAAAAGGCTTGATGCTGGGCGCGCACGAACGGTCACCTTTCTTTTGCGCGGAGCACGCGATGCATGCGCGCTCCCGCGGACGTTGCCGGGAGGGCTGGTACCCCGGGCCTCCTGGAATGAGCGTATCGAGCCTCAGTAAGCGGATGCTTCTGCAGACTCCCGGTTATGCCGTTCGTGTCCCTCGAGCGGGGGATTGAAGACGCTGACAAGCACCAGATCCCCGTCTTTGCCGCCGCGCAGATAATGCTGGTCGTGTTGATCGAGCACGTAGATGGTGCCCGGGGGGATCGGAAAGACGTTGCCGTTCATGTCCTCGACCTCGCCTTCGCCCGCAATGCAATAACAGGCTTCGAGATGGTTGCGGCATTGCAGCAGCGATTCCGTCCCCGCACGCACCACCGTATGGCACACGCCGTAGCCCATGCCGTCCTTTTCCGTCAACAAGCGACGGCTTGTGCCGGACCCCATTCGACAAGCAGTCCGTCTTTCTCGACATCTCTCAGGTTTCTGACAAACAGCATTCCTTTCCTGTGTGTAAGAAATTATTGTCCTGCTCTCAGCGGAAGCGAACCCACGAAGAAGCAAGCCAGTATCCGTAACTGGATGGCCCGCTAGATCATGTAGTTTTTCAACATTAACCGCGGACGGCCAGGCTGGTCAAGGACGGAATATGGGGGGAATTTCGGGTGCTTATCCAAATCTGACTTGAGCGTGTTGAGGGCGGAACCGAATAAGTGGGTTGTAGTTTATCTACATTTTCTGTGGGCTGCGTGGCGTGTGGTCGACAGGACGATTCGCGCTGGCCGGCTCTCGTTCCTGCTCACCGCGTCGATCTGACGGCGAGGGTTACCCGCCCGCCGCAACCCGTCCCTTCACACACTTGAACCACAGCCTCGCAGCCCCGACCCCGCCCGCGACCGGAATCCGCGGCAACAGAAACGGATCGTCGGTCGCACCGGCGCATCCGCGCCGGGTCGTCGTCGCATTGCCGTAACCGGCGGCGATGACCTGGTCCCGCACGCGTGCGTCGAGATCGCCGTACGGATAGCAGAACGATTCGACGCATTGGCCGCTCAGCATTTCGAGCTGCCGCTTCGATTCGGTCAACTGAAACGCCGATACATGTGACGGCGCGTACGACAGGGCCACATGATCGAGCGTATGCGAGCCGATTTCATGGCCGTGATCGCGCCACGCGAGCATGTCCGCGCACGTCATCAGCGGCGAGCGCGCAGTCGGCGCACCGGCATCCCAGTCGTTCGCGCCGCCGAACCGACCGGCGACGAAATAGCAGGTCGCGGTGAACCCGAGCGCGTCGAGCACGGGCATCGCATGCGTCAGCACGTTGTGAAAGCCGTCGTCGAACGAGATGCCGAAGACCTTGCCCTGCCGTTCGCCGCGCAGGTACGGCTGCAGTTCGCGCACGCTCAACCCGCGGTAGCCGAGCCGACTGAACAAGGTCATCTGGCGGCGGAACGCGTCGGGCGCGACGCTCAGGCTGCGCAGTCGGTCGGTCGGCGGCGGGAGCGGGCGGATCTGGTGATACATCAGGATCGGATAGCGTGGGGTGCGCGCAAGCATCGGTGGATCGCAGGAAAGTGGGGTTATGCGGCCTTGCGGAAAATCCGCAGGGTCTTGAAGTCGCCAATCTCGGCGAAATCGGCATGCGCGGCCCACTTCGCGATGATCGGCTCGGCTTTCCGGTAGGCCGACGATTCCTTGTGGCGCCGGTCCCGGTACTTCTTCCAGATATTCATTGCCATTTCGCGGATCTCAACGAGGTCACCCAGCGGGAGGAGTTGTGTCGAACCGATTGCTGATAAACGGACAAGGTCGCGTCGACGAACGCGTCGAACGAGAACTCTCGCTTGCCTTTCAGCCGCGCGCTGCGTCCCATCGCGCGGACGCGGCCCGGATCCTCCGCGATCGTGCGCAGGATCGCTTCGATCGCCGCGGGCTCGCGTGGCGGGACGACCCAGCCGTCCACGCCCGGCTCGACGTTCTCGGGCAGCCCGCCCACGCGCGTCACGATCGCGGGGCAGCCGAGCGACATCGCTTCGCGGCATGCATACGACAGGCTCTCGTGATACGACAGCACGAACGACACGTCGATGATCGAGAACGGCGCCCGCACATCGTCGAGTCGCCCGGTGAACGCGGTACGCGACGCCATGCCGTGCCGCGCGAGCTCCTCGCGCTGTTCGCCGGATGGCTCCGCGCCGACCAGCAGCACGCGAAACCGCTCCCGTTCAGTTTCGGGCAGGCGGCCGAGTGCGGCGATCAGGTCCATCCAGCCTTTTTCTGGCGCGGTGCCGGCGCTGCTGCCCAGCACGATCGCATCCGCGCCGGCCGCGCCGAACAGCGCGATCTTGCGGCGGCGGATCTCGTCGGCCGCCAGTCGTTCGGCAGCCGGCCGACGCACGCCGTGCTTGACCACCGTGACGTTGCCGTACGGCGAGCGCAGCGCGAGCATGCTCGCGACGTAGTCGCTGACCGCGATCGTGTGGTCGGTGGCCAGCCGGGCGCGCAGGAGGTTGCCGAAGCTGTCGGCGCGATAGGTGTTGTGCTTGGTCAGCACGACCGCGGGCCGATACCGGCAACCGAGCAGCGCGAGCATGACCTGCCGGTGATCGGCGGACCCGTTCACATGGATCACATCGAAGCGTTCGGCGGCGATCCGCTGGCGCAGCCGGAGAATCTCGCGGCACAGCCGGTTCCAGCGCGGCTTGAATTCCATGTCGAAGATGGCCACGTCGGGAGTGCCCTTCAGCAGTCGCGACAAGCGGCTGCCTTCCGGCGACGCGACGGTCACGCGGTGATGACGGCTCATCGCGACGGCGAGATCGCGGACGTAGGTGTCCTGTCCGCCGCCATAGTCGCCGTGGAAGTTGGTGTAAAGAATGTTCATCACGATGCCGCTTTTTCCCGATCCTTCATTTCAAGGAATACTGACGAAATGAATAACTCGGCCTGATGGAAGCCATGGCGCGAACGCGGTGCCGCATTTCCGGCTCGGAATTGCGCGTTGACGTCGCTGCACGTTGTCAACGCGAATCATTTCCAAATATTACAGACCGTTTACGTGCCGTAGTGTCGAGGTCTGCGCAGGTTTGTGAGAATGTGTCGCGATCGCTTGATCGTGTCGCTGCCTGCGTGACGATTTCGGCAGGCCGGGCGTGGCAGGCGTCCCTTTCCCGGCGGGTTCAGGACGCAGATCAACCCGTGCTGCTTTCAGATTTGAAAGCCGGCGAGCCATTTGCGTTAGAATGCCCCCCCTGTCCGCCATGGCGAGCGCCGATGGCGGGGAGGTCGCACCCAGAGAGACGTGGGTTTCGATTCGCAGCCGGACGCGGAAGCTGTGCCAGCCGTTAGCAACATACGCTTTGTGATTTGGATTACTAATGAAGAAGAAGCACAACATCACCAGGTACATCGTCGTCGCGATGATGCTGGGTATCGCCGTGGGTTATGCCTGCCATAGCGCGTTTCCCGACCCGAAGATGGCGAAGGAGGTCGCCGGGTACGTGTCGTTGCTGTCCGATGTGTTCCTGCGCCTGATCAAGATGATCATCGCGCCGCTGGTGTTCGCGACGCTGACCGTCGGCATCGCGCAGATGGGCGACGGCAGCGCGGTGGGCCGCGTGGGCGTCAAGGCGTTCGGCTGGTTCTTCATCGCGTCGTTTACGTCGCTGCTGCTCGGCCTGCTGACCGCGACGATCCTGCAGCCCGGCAGCCACCTGAGCCTGCCGCTTCCGGCATCCGATGCGGCACTCAACCTGAAGACGGGCACGTTCACGCTGAAGGATTTCGTCGTGCACCTGGTGCCGAAGTCGATCGCCGAGGCGATGGCGAACAACGAAATCCTGCAGATCGTCGTGTTCTCGATCTTCTTCGGCTCCGCGCTGTCCGCGCTCGGCGAAGCGGGCAAGCGCCTGACCGCCGTGATCGACGATCTCGCGCAGGTGATGCTGAAGGTGACGGGCGCGGTGATGTGGTTCGCGCCCGTTGCGGTGTTCGCGGCGCTCGCGTCGACGATCACGACCGAAGGGCTTGGCATCCTGCTCACCTTCGCGAAGTTCATGGCGAGCTTCTATCTGGCGCTCGCGCTGCTGTGGGCCGTGCTGACGCTCGCCGGCGTGACGTTCCTCGGCAAGCGCGCGTTCACGCTGCTCCGGCTGATCCGCGAGCCGTTCCTGCTGTCGTTCGCGACGGCCAGCTCCGAGGCCGCGTATCCGAAGCTGCTGGACGCGCTCGACCGCTTCGGCGTGAACCGCAAGATCTCGAGCTTCGTGCTGCCGATCGGCTATTCGTTCAACCTCGACGGCTCGATGATGTACTGCACGTTCGCGGTGCTGTTCATCGCGCAGGTGTACGGCATCCATCTGCCGCTCGGCACGCAGATCACGATGCTGCTGATGCTGATGGTGACGTCGAAGGGGATGGCCGGCGTGCCGCGCGCGTCGCTCGTCGTGATCGCGGCGACGCTCAATCAGTTCAACCTGCCCGAAGCCGGCTTGCTGCTGATCATGGGCGTGGACATGTTCCTCGACATGGGGCGCTCGGCCACCAACGCCGTCGGCAACTCGATCGCGGCGGCCGTAGTCGCGAAGTGGGAAGGGCAGCTCGACGCGCCGCGCGATGGCGACGATCCGGACGGCGCGCGCGTCGCCGAGGTGAAGGTGAGGGAAACGTCGGCTTGACGCACGGCAATGCGGTGGCGCAAACGCTGCATTGCCTGACCCGCAGCAAATGATATTCGCCGGCCTGGATTCGACACGGATTCAGGCCGGCGTTTTCGTTTGGGGACAGTGGATTTTACCCGATACTGCCGAAATGGCATTCGCCGTTTCAATCTATCGTCGTTGAATCCCCGGCGATATTCCCGGCGGCGAATGCCTGATTTTCTCCATTTCCGATCTGACGCGTAAGTGACCATTTACTGACGCGAAGCCGCGCTCGCCGCAAGCGCGGGCGATTCGCAATTTTTTTCGATTTATATAACGCTATTCTCGCCCTGCGCATTATCGAACGTATGCCGTACGTCATACCGACTGCGCCGGATGATTCAGGGAAGAATTTACATCTCGCGGACTTCAAGCCATCTGGCCGGCCGATCCTTCATGTGAATGTTTGTCTCATTCAGGAGAGCCTCCGTCATGGTCGCCAGACAACGAATCCGGGCCGCGCTTGTTGCCGCGGCGATCGCCGCATGTGCATCCGCCGCGCATGCAGCCAACACGACCGACTGGATCGCGAACACGTACGGCACGCTCGCGGCGCACGTCGGCAACGTGGCGCGCGCGATGTGGGTCGCACCTGAAGGCGTGATCTACACGGCGTCGATGTGGGACGAGGACGAAGGCGGCGTCGCGATCTACCAGAACGGCAAGAGCATCGGCTCGATCGGCGCGCATTCGGAATTCCAGGGCAGCGCGATCACGGGCAACGCGACATCGCTGTTCGTCGCGCTGCAGCCCGGCAAGACCTACGGCAGCGGCGCGGTGGGGCGCTACAACCGCGCGACGAAGTATCGCGACCGCGT
Source organism: Burkholderia anthinoferrum (assembly GCF_002925705.1). Lineage (NCBI taxonomy): Bacteria > Pseudomonadati > Pseudomonadota > Betaproteobacteria > Burkholderiales > Burkholderiaceae > Burkholderia > Burkholderia anthinoferrum. Next base: position 157,344 of record NZ_LFZP01000064.1, on the reverse strand, counting down.
GATCCAGATCAGCGCGGCAACCAACCAGCCGCGCATCGACGTCGTCACCGGGCTCGCGACGGCCGGCTCGCTGTTGTATGCGAGCGATTTCTACGGCAATCGCGTGCGCGTGTTCACGACCGATGGCGTGTGGCAGCGCGACATCGGCGTGTCGGCGCCGGGCGCGCTCGCGGTGGACGGCGCGGGCAACGTGTGGGTCGCGCAGAAGCGTGCCGGCTCGATCGTCGGCTTCAGCCCGGCCGGCGCGCTGCTGAACACGATCCGCATGCCGGCCGGCTCGCAGCCGTCGGCGCTGTATGTCGACGCGGCGGCCGGGCAACTGCTGGTGGGCGACGAAGGCCCGGACCAGAACATCAAGCGTTATTCGATCTCGGGCCGGCCGGCGCTCGTCGGCACGTTCGGCGTGCGCGGCGGCTATCTCGACACGGCGACGGGCATCAAGGGGCAGGTCGGCCCGCAACGCTTCACGCGTATCGTCGGGATCGGCAAGGATACCGGCGGCAATCTCTATGTGCTCAACAATCCGTGGGGCGGCAGCTGGGATCTCGGCCGCAACGGCGCGACCGACATTCACGCGTACAGCAGCACCGGCAGCCTGCGCTGGACACTGCAGTCGCTGAACTTCGAAGGCATCGCCGCGCCGGACCCGGTCACGGACGGCGCGCTGTTCTACGGCGGCACGCACATCTACAGCGGCAGCGCAGGCGGCAAGTTCGTCGCGAACACCGTCGACCCGTTCACGTATCCGTCGGACCCGCGCATCAACATGAGCGATACGCAGCGCGACGAACACTTCGGGCTGCTCACGTCGGTCGGCGCGAACCGGATTCTCGTCGCGGCCGGCCAGAACCCGCCGGTCTTCTACTTCTATCATTTCAACGCGGCGAACGGTTACGTCGCGATTCCGGACGGCTCGCTTCCCGGCCCTGCGTTCAACACGACGCAGCGCGTGACGGGCGGCTTCAGCCTCGACAGCCAGGGCGGCGTATGGGCCGGCCTCGACAAGACCGGCGCGATCACGCATTACCCGCTGACCGGCTTCGACGCGAACGGCAAGCCGTCGTGGGGGCCCGGCGTCGCGACCCGCATTCCGGCCAGCATCCAGCCGCTCACGCGCATCGTCTATCTTGCGGACAGCGACACGATGGTGCTCGCGCAGGGCGCGCTCGGCAGCAACGACTGGACGTCGATCGGCACGCGCATCGAGGTGTATCACGGCTGGCGCGCGGGCAACACGACGAAGCCCGACCCGGTGATCACGCTGCCGCACAGCGGCGCGAAATCGATCGACGCGGCGGGCAACCATCTGTTCGTCGGCTACTGGTTCAGCAGCAGCGGGCCGCTGTGGCCGAACGTCGACGCATTCAACCTGACCACGGGAAGCCTCGACACGACGCTGGTCAACACGAGCCCCGCGACCGTCGATACCAGCAGCGCGATCGATGCGATGTACAGCATCCGTGCGTATCGCCGGTCGAACGGCGAGTACGTGGTGATGAAGAACAACGTGAAGGGGAACAGCATCACCGTGTACCGGTGGACGCCCTGACATCGATCACGCATGCGCGGCCGCTGTCCGCCGGCCGTGCCCGCGCGGCAACGACGGAATTCACCGCGTGTCGCCGGACGTCCATCGTGCTTCCACGCAATTTCCGCATCGCGCGTGCGTAATGAGCGGCGTGCGCAACGCGCGCCTCACCGCCCGCCGGGCGGCTGTTCCCGACCACACGGCGCGGAAAGCCCGATCCGGGCACAATAGCGGCGGCACCGGCGGGAGTGCGCGTGCACACGACGATGAACCGAATCGACCGACCGGTTGCGCCGGCACATTGCCGCGCCGGTGAACTTGCGCGGCAGCCCGATGCCGCGATTTTTGAGCCGAAGTGACGACATGACGAAAATGAAAACGACACCGAACCGCCTGTTGCTGATCGCTGCGCTAGCCGGCGCGCTGACGGGCCCCGTCCACGCGGAAACGGCGGCGGGCGCGGCGACCGTCGCGACCGTCAACGGCACGCCGATCACGCAGGCCGACGTCGATACGCTGCTGCGCGCGTCCGGGCAGGCCGATTCGCCGCAGATCCGCGAGGCGATCAAGAATCAGCTGATCACGCGCGTGCTGGTGCAGCAGGCGGCCGAGAAGGCCAACTACGCGGACAAGCCCGAGGTCAAGGCGGCGATGCAGCAGGCGAAGGTGACGGCCGAGGTGCAGCTGTACCAGCGCGACAACGTGAAGCCGGAGCCCGTGACGGACGAGCAGGTCAAGGCGCGCTACGACGAGCTCGTCGCCGCGCTCGGCAAGAACGAATACAAGCCGCGCGTGATCGTCGTCAAGGATCCGGTCGCGGCGGCCACCGTGCTGAGCGAGTTGAAAGCGGGCAAGTCGTTCGACGGGCTCGCGCGCCAGTACAGCGTCGCGCCGAGCCGCGATACCGGCGGCGAGCTGCCGTGGGTGAGCTTCAACACGCCGGCGGCGGCGGGCAAGACGGCCGGGTTGCCGCTGCCGGTCGCGCAGGCGCTCGAGAAACTGCCCGTCGGCGCGGTGACGAAGGATTCGATTCCCGTCGATGGCGTGCGGGCGATCGTGAAGCTGGATGCGAAGCGGCCGACGCAGGTGCCGGCTTTCGAAACCGCGAAGCCGACGCTTCAGCAGCAGTTGCAGGCGATCGCGGTCGAGAAGGCGAGTGCGCAGATGATCGGCAACCTGCTGAAGGGCGCGAAGATCACGCAGTAACAGAAATGTGGCGGCGTCGAAACGACACGTGTCACGCGCGGCGGATCATGTTCGCGCTCGTATCGGTTTCCGATACGACGCGAAAGCCGAGCCGTTCGTAGAGCCGCCGCGCCGGGTTGCCGTGCAGCACGCTCAGCGATACGGATACGCGCTCGCGTGCCGCGTCGGTCAGCAATGCGTTCAGTACGGCCGCGCCGATTCCACGACCCTGGCACGCGGGAAGGATCTGGATCTGATGGACGTGCCATTCGCCGGCCGCGCGCGTCACCTTCAGCAGGCCGATGGCGTCGGCGCCTTCGCAGACGATCATCGCGTCGTCGAAGTTCGCGCGGATGCGTCGGTCGTGTGCTTCGTCGTCGGTCGGCGCGCCGACGCGCTGCAGGTGCTCGGTCATCGTGAGTCGACGGAGCGTCAGCAGGAAGGGGAGGTCTTCCCGCGAGGCGGCACGCAGATGGATCGCCGGTTTCATGAGTGGTGAGAAGTTGCGTCGGGCGCGAGGCGGCGACGTGGATCAGAGGCCCGACAACGGAATCTGCAGGCCCGCCGGGCGATGTTCGAGGACATCCGTGACCTCGTATTCGGTTTTTGCGCCGTCCGAAGTTTGCCACTGCTGCATACGGACATTGCACAGGAGCACGTCGCCCTTGCTGAAACTGATCTGGCTGTTGTTCACGCGCGACAGGAAGCCGGCGTCGGTGATCGTCGCGTGAATCGTCGACGTGCCGTCGTACAGCCGCCACTTGTTGTCGTCCTTGAACGCGAGCGACACGATCGAGAACGCCATCTTGCGATGCTCGTCGAGCAGCAGCGCATCGGCTGGCTCGGGCGCGTGAAACCATGCGATCTCGTTGCGGGCGACTGTCTCGTACACCTCGGTATCGGTGCCCGCCGCGAAAATCTCGATGCCTTCGCGCGCGAGCGGCGCAAGCACTTGCGCGGTTGCACGGCGAACGCGGACGTCGCGCAGCAGTGTGAGCACGGGCAGGTCGATCTCGAGTGTGTCGCCATCGACGTGCAGCACCGCGGTGTGGTCCTTCATCCGCACGTGCGTGATCTCGCGCCCGCGCAGCCATTTGAGGACGGCGAAAAGCCCCTTCCTCGCCTTGGGTGCGGCAATGCCCAGCGCGGTCAGGATCGTGACCGCATTGGCGAGCGCCGTGCCTTCGCTGCCGCTCAGCAGATCGCGCATGCGGCCGAGCAGCGAGGTGGCGAGCGTGAAGTCGATGCCGAAGCTGCCGGTCTTGAAGCTGCCGCGCACGTTCACCCGCGGCCGAACCTGATCGCCGCACAGGGCGCGGGTCGACGCGTCGAGCAAATCGCCGAAGGCGAGCAGCGCGGGCGCGAGTTCGCGCACGTCCATCTCGGACGATTCGAGCGCGGGCCCGTCGTACGTGATGCGGAATCGGCTCATCGCGTCGAAGGGGCCGATATCGGCCGGGGCGGTGCTGTTTTCATTGCGTGCGGTCATGTGGAATGCTGGCGGCAGAGGTGGACGATACCTCGGAACGAACGGTTTCGGATGCCCTTCATCGTAGGGGCGATCGTCCGGCCGCGCGCGTTTTTGGCCATCCGGACAAGACGGCTTGCTGACCCGTCCAATAGCGCCCGGCAAGCACCGGACTTTTCCGAACCTTTCTCGGTCACGATCGCAGGCTTGCGGGCACGCCTGTCGTCCAGGTCGATTTCTACCTGCTTGACGCGTGCCGCCAGGTTCGCCGACGGGGCGGGCCGGCAAATCTTCTCTTCTGCTGCCTATCAGGCCTGACAGCGCGCCGCTTCCGGCCGCCGCGCGACCCGCTCCCGAACTTCCGGCGCCGCCAGGCACGTGGCCACGGCTTCATACCCCGGCGCGCCCGGGTAAGGCGCCACGCGCACAGGCGGGCTGTGATTGGCCGGGCACAGCAGAATGGTTTCGTCGGGGCCGACCGCCGCGAGATCGAGGATCGCCGACGAGCGCGTCAACAAGAACAGCGGCCGCATGCCGGCGGCCGCGCATTCGCGCAGATGCGCGATCAACGCCAGTTGCGTGGCGCGATCGAGATCCTGTTCGATCATGTCGACGATCCGCACGCGCGGGCTTGCTGCTTCGAGGCCGACGAGCAGTGCGGTCAGCGCCGCCGACGGCGTCGCGCCTTTGCCGATGAGCAACGCCGACGTGCGGTCGACACGCGACTTCAGTTCCGGATCGGCACGCAATGCATTCGATGCGGCTGCACCATCGTCGTCGAGCCGATCGAGGCCGACGAACACGGCGCCGGGCAGCGCGTCGGCCAGCCGAAGCGCGAGCCGCGTCTTGCCGCTCCCGAGCGAACCGATGATGTAGTTCAACGGCCGGATATCGCGACACTCGAACCGTTCGCCGCCCCACGGCCACGGCAGGCTGAACGCGACGCCGGCGCTGCCCGTGTCGAGCAGCCGCGTGAGTTCCCCGTCCGCCGGCATCCGTCCCCGAGCCAGGCCGGCGCGCATCGCACGCACGCGGTCGAGCTTGCTCACGAGATCCTGAATTCCGCGATCGAGCGCCGCTTCGTGAGCGCCGAGCGCTGCATCGAGGCTGCGCGCATCGCCGCCGAGCACGCGCGCCACCTGCGCGAGACCGAGGCCGAGCTTGCGCAGCGCCGCGATGTCGGCGGCGCGCGCGAGGTCGTCCGGGCCGTACGCGCGGTAACCGGCCGGCGTGCGCTCGGGCGTGACGAGGCCGTGCCGCTCGTACAGCCGCAGCGCCTTGATCGAGACGCCGAGCCACGCGGCGGCGGCCGATGCGTTCAAACGGGGCGTGGAAGAACCCATCCGTCACCTCTTTGCTGTCGATTCGTTGCGGTCAGCATAAAGGCGATCCCAAGGGCCGGGTCAAGCGCGATCGCTCTAACGCTCAGTCGGCGGCCGCGAACTCATCCCGCAGCGCGCGATACAGCCGCCGATACCGTGCAAGCCGCCCCGCCAGCAGATCGACCGACGCGGCATCGGGCGCGACCGTTTCCGTGACGGGCGGCGCGACACAGACTTCCGCGAGGGTGTCGCTCGTCGCAGCCAGCCGCGCGAGCCGCGCCGCGCCGAGTGCCGCGCCGACCGCGCCGTCCGCGTGGCGCTGCATCGCGAGCCCGGTCGCATTCGCGCACAGCCGCGCCCAGAACGCGCTCTTCGAGCCGCCGCCGATGAACGACACCGCGTCGAGCGTCGTGCCGGCCGCGCGCAGCGCGTCGTAGCCGTCGGCCATCGCGAACGCGACGCCTTCCATCACCGCATACGCGAGGTCGTCCGCACCGTGTTCGTTCGACAGCCCGAAGAACACGCCACGCGCATGCGCATCGTTGTGCGGCGTGCGCTCGCCGCCGAGATACGGCAGGAACAGCGGCGCGCGGGCCGAATCGGCGCGTTCGGCACACGCCGCGAGCACGCCGGGCGTCGTGCCGTGCGCGCGCGCGAGCCAGTCGAGGCTCGCGGCGGCCGACAGGATCACGCTCATCTGGTGCCAGCGCCCTTCGACGCAGTGGCAGAACGCGTGCACGGCGGCGTCCGGATTCGGTGCGAAGCGGTCGTTGCCGGCGAACAGCACACCCGACGTGCCGAGCGACAGGAAGCCGCTGCCGGCGCCCGTGACGCCCATGCCGATCGCGGACGCCGCATTGTCGCCGGCACCGCCGGCGATCGTCACGGGCCCGGCGATGCCCCATTCGCGCCGCAGCGTGTCGCGCAGTTGCGCGGCGGCCGCGTTGCCTTCGACGAGGCGCGGCATCTGCGCGCGCGACAGCTCGGTCGCGGCGAGCATCCGGTCGGACCAGTCGCGGCGCGCGCAGTCGAGCCATAGCGTGCCCGACGCGTCGGACATGTCGGACACGAATTCGCCGGACAGCCGCCAGATCAGGTAGTCCTTCGGCAGCAGCACCTTGTGCACCGCGCGAAACACGGCCGGCTCGTATTTGGCGAGCCACAGCAGCTTCGGCGCGGTGAAGCCGGGCATCGCCATGTTGCCGGTGATCGTGCGCGATTCCGGCACCAGCGCCTCGAGCTCCACGCATTCGGTGCCGGCGCGCGTGTCGTTCCACAGGATGGCGGGGCGCAGTACCTGGTCCGCGCGGTCGATCAGCGTCGCGCCGTGCATTTGCCCGGACAGCGCGATGCCGCGCAGCGCGGCGAAGCCGGCCGGGTGCGCGGCCCGCACCGACGCGATCGCGTCGAGCATCGCGTGCCACCACGCCTGCGGGCTTTGTTCGGACCAGTGCGGATGCGGACGGCTGATCGACAGCGTGGCCGAGCCGGTCGCGAGCGGGACCGATCGGGAATCGGTGAGCAGAACCTTGACCTCGGACGTGCCGAGATCGATGCCGAGATATGTCACGTATGGAGCGTCCTGTCTGGGGCGCGCGGCGGCGCGCGTCGCGGGGGCGGCGCGTCGTCGCGGCCGTGCGGTTCGTTGAGCCGGTGCAGCGCGCGGAACTTCGACGGCGGCACCTGCTTCATCGCGAGAAACTGACGGTTGAAGTTCGACAGGTTGTTGAATCCAACCCGGTAGCAGATGTCGGTCACCGTCAGGTCGGAAAACATCAGCAGCTCGCACGCCTCGTTGATGCGCAGCCGGTTCAGGTAGCGCACGAACGACGAGCCGGTGTGACGCCGGAAAAACCGCGTGAAGGTGCTCACGCTCATGCCGGCGAACGCGGCGACGTCGGCTTCGCGCAGCATGCCGGGCAGGTTCTGCTGCAGGTACGACAGCACCTGGTTGATGGTCGACGACATGTAGTGCTGCGCGTCGCTGCGGTAGCCGGGGCCCGCGAGCACGCGCCGCTCGCGGCACGACGACAGCCGGTCGAACAGCGACATCAGGATCTCGACGCGCCGGCAGCCGTGCGCGTTAGCGAGTTCGAGCATCAGCGGCGCGACCTCGATGCCGACGCGATCGGGAAACTGCACGCCGCGCGCCGCGTCGTCGATCAGGTCGATCACCGGCTGCAGCTCGCTGAACGCGTCGACCATCTTCTCGATCGCATCGCGCGAGAACTGCAGCACGACGTCGCGCGACGGCACGCGTTCGCCGTCGGCGAGCTCGCTGACCCAGTTGTGCGGCAGGTTCGGCCCGGTGACGATCAGGTTGCCGGGGCCGAAATCGCCGATGTGGTCGCCGACGAACACCTTGCCGCGCGACGCCTGGATCAGGTGAATCTCGTACTCGGGATGGAAGTGCCACTTCGCGACCGAATGCGGATAGTCGTGGACCCACGCGCGGAACGATTCGTCGCGGTGGGTGGGAACGATCTCGAGATCCGGGTTCATCGTGTGCTCCGTCGGGGCGTGCCGGCGTGCTACGGGCGGGACATCGACCAGCCCGTCGCGGCAGGCGGCGTGGTGCGCGTCGCGGCCGCCGGCGGCGCCGCGTGCGCGATCGGGTTCGCGTCCGGCAGCGTGACGTTGCGCTCGGCGCCGGCGTCGAACAGATGCAGGGCTTCTTCGTCGAAGCGAAACGCTACCACGGCGCCCGGCGTCGGGGCCATCGGGGCCGGCACGAGGGCCGCGCACGGCTGGCCGCGCCAGTCCAGCGTGACGAGCGCCTCCGCGCCGAGCAGCTCGACGAGCTCGACCGTGCCGGTGAGCGACAGCGTGCCCGGGGTCGGATCGCCTTCGGCGGCGAGCCGCAGGTGGTTCGGGCGAATCGCCGCCTTGACCTGCTGGCCGTCCTGCAGCCGCGCGAAGCGTGAAGACGCGAGCGGCCAGCGCGCGCCGTTGCAGTCGAGCAGCACGGTCGCGCCGACGCGCTCGATCGTGCCGTCCGCGAAGTTCATCGCGGGCGTGCCGACGAACCCCGCCGCGAATACCGTATGCGGCTGGCCGTACAGCTCGGCCGGCGTGCCGATCTGTTCGATGTGGCCGCCGCGCATCAGCACGACGCGGTCGGCGAGCGTCATCGCTTCGAGCTGATCGTGCGTGACGTACAGCGTGGTCGTCTTCAGTTGCCGGTGCAGCCGCTTGATGTCGCCGCGCAACTGCGTGCGCAGCTTCGCGTCGAGGTTCGACAGCGGCTCGTCGAACAGGAACACGGCGGGCGTCTTGATCATCGCGCGCGCGATCGCCGCGCGTTGCTGCTGGCCGCCCGACATCGCACGCGGGCGGCGCTCGAGCAATGCATCGAGGCTCAGGATGCGCGCGACGTCGCGCACGCGGCGGTCGATCTCGTCGGCGGGCACCTTCAGCCGCCGCAGGCCGAACGCGATGTTGTCGTACACCGTCATGTGCGGGTACAGCGCGTAGTTCTGGAACACCATCGCGACGTTCCGGTCGCGCGACGGCAGATCGTTGACGACCGCATCGCCGATCACGAGCTCGCCGCCGGTGATCGCCTCGAGGCCCGCGATCATCCGCAGCATCGTGGACTTGCCGCAGCCGGACGGGCCGAGCAGCACGATGAATTCGCCGTCGGCGATCTCGAGGTCGAGCGGATGCAGCACGGCGGGGCCGCCGTCGTAGTGCTTCGACAAAGCCTTGCAGGTGATCTGGGCCATGGCTCAATCCATTTCGATCTGAATCTTGACGTCGCGCGGCTGCCCGCTCGCCGCTTCCTCGAACGCGCGCACGCCTTCGGAGAACGGGAACGTGCGCGAGATGAACGGCTTCACGTCGATCGCGCCGGACGCGATCAGCGCGAGCGCGCGCGGGAAGATGTTCGCGTAGCGGAACACCGATTCGATGCGGCCTTCCTTCGCCTGCAGCGCGACCACGTCGAGCGGCACCGGCGCGACCGGCATCCCGATCAGCACCGCGCAGCCGCCCGGGCACATCAGGTCGACGAGGCCCGCATATGCATTCGCGCTGCCGCTCGCCTCGAACACGACGTCCGCGCCCCAGCCGCCGGAGGCGTCGGCCACCGCGTCGGCCAGCGGCCGCGTGCGCACGTCGACGGTCGTGACGGCCGGGTTGGCGGCGAACAGCGCGAGCTTCTCCGGCACGACGTCGGCGAGGATCACGCGCGCGGCGCCGCCGGCGAGCGCGGCGAGCGCCGTCATCGCGCCGATCGTGCCGGCGCCGATCACGACCGCGAGGTCGCCCGGCTTCATCGCCGCCTTCTTCGCGGCCTGCAGGCCGATCGACAGCGGCTCGACGATCGCGCCTTCGGCGAACGACACGTTGTCGGGCAGCCGGTACGTGAACGCGGCCGGATGCACGACGAACGGCGTCAGGCAGCCGTGGATGGGCGGTGTCGCCCAGAAGCGCACGTCGGGATCGAGGTTGTAGAGCCCGCGCAGCGTCGCGGGCGAATCGAGGCGAGGCACGCCGGGCTCCATGCACACGCGGTCGCCGACGCGCAGGTGCGTGACGTCGCTGCCGGTTTCGACGACCGTGCCGGACGCCTCGTGGCCGAGCACCATCGGCGCGTCGACGCGAAACGGGCCGATCCCGCCGTGCACGTAGTAATGCACGTCGCTGCCGCAGACGCCGACCGTATGGACCTTGATCCGGACGTCGCCGGGGCCGACCGCTTGCGGCAGGTCGATGTCGCGCAGCGCGAGTTCGCGCGTGCGTTCGAGTACGAGTGCTTTCAACGTGTTCTCCTCATTTTCCCTTGACGATCGAATTGAGCAGCCGGCTCAGCATGCCGACGAAGACGAGCGGCGGCAGCGCGAGCAGCACCGTCGATGCGTTGATCACGCCCCACGGCACTTCCTGGCCGAGCGACGTGAACGCGGACGCGACCACCGGCAGCGTCGCGCTGCGCGACGACGTGAGCGCGAGCGCGATCATCAGTTCGTTCCATACCAGCACGAAGCTGAACACGATGCCGCCGAGCAGCGTGCTCGCGCACACCGGCAGCGCGATATGCCAGAACACCGCGTACGGGCCGTAGCCGTCGAGCGCGGCGGCTTCCTCGATCTCGCGCGGCAGCCGGCGGAACACGGGGATCGAGAGCCACGTGATGGTCGACAGCGTGACGAGCAGGTACGTGACGATCATCGACAGCTTGGTGTCGTACAGCCCGAGATCGACCCAGATCGCGATCAGCGGCAGCGCGACCGCGACCGGCGGCAAAAAGCGCAGCGACAGCAGGAAGAACTGGATGTCGCGCTTGCCGCGCACCGGGTAGCGCGCGATCGCATACGCGGCCGGCACGCCGAGCACCGCGCCGATCAGAACGGCCGCGCCGACGATCGCGATGCTGTTGCCGAGGCCGATCAGCACCTCGGGGCTCGACAGCACCTGTTCGTAGTTCGCGAGCGTCGGCGTGAAGAAGAAGCGCGGCGCGGGCGTGACGATGTCGAGCAGGTGCTTGAGCGAATTAAGCACGGCCCAGAACAGCGGGAACGCGGCGACGAGCAGGATCGCGCCGGCGATTACGGCGGTGGACACGGTGGCGGCGGGGCCGCGGCGGGCGGTCAATCGTCCCATTTGTTGACCCTCTTCCAGATGAGCGTGAAGACCAGCGTGGTCGCGACCATCATCAGCACCGCCATGCCCGACGCATACGACACCTTGCCGGCGAGGCCGATGCCCTGCTGGTACGCGTAGAGATCGAGCGTTTCGGTCGCGATGCCCGGGCCGCCCTTGGTCATCACGTAGATCAGGTCGAACGAGCGCAGCGACTCGACCATCTTGATGAACACGAGGCTCACGAGCGGCGCCTTCAGCATCGGCAGCGCGATGTACGCATGCACCTGCCACGTCGTCGCGTAGTCGAGCCGCGCGGCTTCGAGCGGCTCGGGCGGCAGCGTCTCGAGCAGCTTCAGGATCACGACCGCGAAGAACAGCCCCCATTGCCACACGTCGACGAGCGCGACCGCGTACAGCGCGAGATGCGGATCGGCGAGGAACGCGGTGTGCTCGACGCCGAGCGTGCCGAGCAGCCAGCTCAGGATGCCTGTGAGCGGCGCGTACATGAACTTCCAGATGAACGCGGCCGACACGCGCGGCAGCAGCACCGGCATGATCAGCACCAGCGACGCGAAGCGGCGCCAGCGGCCGTGCACGCGCTCGAACAGGAACACCGCGAGCGCGATGCCGACGAGCACCGCGCCGGCGACCGTGACGACTTCCCACAGCACCGACACCTCGATCGCGTTCAGGAAGCGCCGGTCCGACGCGAGCCGGATGAAGTTGCGCAGGCCGACGTATTCGCTGTCCGGGTAGCGCAGCACGCGATTGCGCAGCGCAAGGTTGATCGCGGCGATCGTCGGGACGAGGCTCAGGACCGCGAGCAGCGCGAGCGTCGGCGCGAGGAACACCCACGGCAGGCTCGTGCGGTCGCGGCGCGTGCGGCCGCGCCGGGCCGACATTGCGGAAGGGGCCGGGCGGACGCCGAGCGCGCGTCCGCCGGCGCCGTCATTTGCGAGCGCCATGTTCGAGCGCGTCCTTCGCGTACTGGTCCGCATCGTCGAGCGTGCCGCGGATATCCGTCTGCGTGCCGGTGAACACCTGTTCGAGCGCGATGCCGAGGTTGTCGCCGATATCCGGCCACTGCGGCGTGCGCCAGATCGTCACCTGCGTGACGGGGTTCGTGTCGTTCAGTCCGGCCTGGATCTGCGGCGCGACGTGCTGCTTGAAGTACGGGCTGCCGATCGTGCTCGAACGGTTGTAGTCGCTGAACACGCCGTTGCGCAGCCGCGCCTGTTCCTGGTCCTTGCTGGTCGCCCATGCGATGAAGCGGCCGGCGGCCGTCCGCGTGCAGTCGTCCTTCGCGCCGACCGCCGAGATCGCGAAGCCGTGGCCGTATGCGGCCGACGGCAGCGGCGCGGGCGGGCGCGTGTAGCCGACCTTGCCGGCCACGCTCGACTTGCTCGCATCTTCCATCCAGTCGGCGAACGGCGTCGATTCGATCATGAACGCGACCTTGCCCGAGCGGAACGCTTCGAGCGCGTTGCTCCAGTCGTAGGTCGCCGAGCCGGGCGGCGCGTACTTGAACAGGTCGCTGTAGAGTTGCGTGGCCTTCACCGCGGCCGGCGAGTCGAACGCGGGCTGGCCGCCCTTGTCGGTCCACGTGCCGCCCATGCCGAGCATGAACGGCGACCAGCGCCACACGTTCATTCCCGAGCCGCGCTGGCCGCGCGCGACCCAGCCGTACACCTTCGGCGGCGCGTTCAGCTTCTTGATCGCGGCGACGAGCTGGTCGAGCGTCTTCGGCACCGGGATGTGCGCGGCGTCGAGCAGGTCGCGGCGGTAGAACAGGAAGTCGCCGCCGCCGATCAGCGGCGCGAAGTACGCGACGCCGTTGTAGCTCGCGACCGCGCGGCGGCCGGGCAGGAAGTCGTCGTAGTCGTAGTCCTTCGGGTAGTACTTGAGGAGCGGCACGATCCAGTTGGCCGACGCGAATTCGGCGACGTTCGCCTCGTCGACGTAGTAGATCTGGTAGGAACCCGCGCCGGTCGACGCGTCGAGCCGCGATTTCGCGCGGCGATCGTTCTCGCCGAAATAGCTGATCTCGACCTTGGTGCCGCTCTTCTTCTCGTAGTCGGCCAGCGATTTCTCCATCACCGACAGGCCGAGGCTCTTCTGCGCGAGCACCCGAAGGGTCGGCACCTTGCAGGTTTGCGCGGCCGCGACGCCCGGCAGACAGGCGCCGAGCAGCAGGCCGGCTGCGACGATTCGCATCTTGTTCACCCGTGTCTCCTTGATTCTGCTTGTTCGAATGCCGCCGATGACGGCAGGAACAATGGTGTGACGCGGGCGATGCGATCACCACATCAAAAGAGTTCGAGAACCGATACTTTTTGCTCAGGGTCGGTCGTGCGATGCACAAAATGTGGTGGTGGGGGTGCGGCGCGGTGCCGGCCCGACGAGGCGGAACGGCGGGAAACCGGCGCTACCCGCGCGCGGGTTGATGCGGCGCGTCGAGTGCGATCCGGTACGCCCGCAGCGCGTTGTCATGCCAGATCGCGCGGCGCGCCGGGCCGTCGAGGTGCGCGATCGCGCCGGCGAACGTGTGCAGCAGCGCGGGATAGGACACGCGCAGCCCGGCCACCGGGAAATTGCTCGCGAACAGGCAGCGCTGCCAGCCGAAGATCGCGATCGTGTCGCGGATGATCCGCGCGTTGTCCGCGTCGTTCCACCCCGCATCGCGCAGGCCGAGCTCGGAGATTTTCACGGTCACGCGCGGCAACTCGGCGAGCGCCGCCATCCCGCCGCGCCAGCGCGCGAGCCCGGCTTCGGACCGGTCCCACGGCAGCCCCGCATGTTCGAGCACGACGTCGACGTCGGGCGCATCGGTCAGCATCGCGGCCGCGTCGCCGAGATGCCAGAACGGCACGCGCAGATCCCAGCTCAGACCGTGGGCGGCAAGGCGGTCGAGTGCGGCCGGCCAGCGCGGATCATGCAGCGTGCCCGGCCCGTCGATCGATGCATCCGGCGCCGCCGCGGTGCGCGGCTTGAACCGCACGCCGCGCACGCGAGGCCACGCGGCCTGCTCGGCGAGCCGTTCGTCCGCATCGCGAGCCAACAGGTCGACCCACGCGACGATTGCCGAGGGCAGCGCGTGCGTGGCCGCGACCTCATGCAGCCAGCGCGTTTCCACGAGCGCCTCGGCGCGCGCGCGTTCGGCCTCGACATGCACGCTGGCGACGAGCGGCGCGCATTGCGCCGCTCGCCGGAAATCGTCGACGTCGAAGTTGCGGCACAGCGCCGCGTAGTCGCCGAACATGAAGCGCGCCGGATCGTAGTGCGTCTGCAGCCACGGATAGTGCGCGCCCGCATCGAGCCGCCACAGATGGTGATGCGCATCGACGAGCGCATCGGGCATGCCGCCGGGCGGCGCTTCGTCGTGCATGTCAGAGCGCGCCGGCGAGCACGTACGACGCATCGGGTTCGCGCAGCGTCGGGAGCGCGCCGACGAAACGCCACCCGTCGAGGTCGAGTTCGCGCACATGGTCGTCCTGGAACGACACGTACGCGACGCGCCTCGACGGATGGAACGACAGCGCGGTCGGGTTCGCGGGCAGCGCGATGCGCTCGATCTCCTCGAGCTGCCGCGCATCGAATACGGAAATCGACCGCTCGCCCGAATTGGTCAGCAGCAGCAGGTCGCGGCCGTCCCGCGTGCTGGTGCGGTAGATGCGATTCGGATCGCTGCGCGTCTTCACGCGACGGCCACAGGTCATCGTTTCCGTGTCGATCTCGACCAGCGTGTCGTCGCCGCGGTTCGCGACGAACAGCGTGCGCTCGTCGCTCGACAGCGCATTGCCTTCGGGGCGCGGGCCGGGCATCGCCGCGCGCGGCGCGACCGTTGCGTCGCGCGGATGGAATTGCGTGACCGTGTTCGACAGCAGATGCACGCCGTACGCGCGGCTCGCGTCGCGCGTGAGCGTCACGAGGTGCGTCTTCACGCCGCCGGACGGCACGGCCATGTTCGGTACCGGCTGCCGGGTCGGCTCGTCGAATACGAGCAGCATGTCGTGTGCCTCGCTCATCGCATACAGCCGACCGTCGCGGTCGCTCGCCATCCCGTGCGGCCGGTAGTACGGCCACAGGTCGAGCATGCGCGTATGGGCGCGCTCGACGAGATCGATCTCGGCGATCCGGTGATCGCCTTCGTGGCCGCGCGACCATGCGGTCTCGATCCCGAAAATGCCGACGTACGCGTATCGGTCGTTCACGTCGACGGTGAATTCATGCGGGAAGTTCGGCAGCACGATGTGCTTGAGCGGCGCTTTCGTGTCGAGGTCGTAGAAGCTGAAAGTGTGCGCGCATTTCTGCACCAGCAGCAGGATGTCGTTCATGGTGGGTCTCCGGTGTGTCGTTCGCTGTCTCGTGTCGTCGTGGTCAGCCCTCGCAGCGCTTCGGCAGCGTCAGCGCGAGCAGGCCGGCCACCGCGAGCGTGGCCGCGAGGCTGTAGACGCCGGCCGCCGCGCTCACGTGCTGCGTCAGCACGCCGACCGCATACGGGCCGCAGAAGCCGCCGAGATTGCCGAGCGCGTTGATCAGGCCGCGTGCGCTGCCGGCCGCCTCGACGCTGCAGAGTTTCGGCGGAATCGCCCAGAACACGCCGGCCGCCGCCTGCAGGAAGAAGCCGCATCCGATCAGGAACGCGAACGACACGGCCATCGACGCATGCGTGAGCACCGACAGCGCAAGGCAGGCGGCGAACGCGACGAGCGGCAGCAGCACGAACAGGCGCCGCTTGCCGGTCCGGTCAGACAAATACGACGTGGCGAGCATCCCGATCACCATCGCGACGTACGGCAGCATCGCGAGCAGGCCGACCCGGCCCATCCCGCCGTGCGTGAGGTTTTTCAGCAGGGTCGGCAACCACATCGTGTAGCCGTAGACGCCGGCCTGGTAGCAGAAGTTGATCGCGATGAGCAGCCAGATCGTCGGGTGGCGCAGCAGCGCGCCGAACGATGCGGCCGCCGGCGTGCCGGCCGCGCGCTTGCGCTCCTGCTCGTCGCGCAACGCGTCGAGGATGTACGCTTTCTCGCGCGGCGACACCCAGCGCGCGGTCTCCGGGCCGTCGTCGGCGAACAGCATCCAGACGACGAGACACAGCACCGACAGCGCGCCCGCGCTGTAGAACAGGTGATGCCAGTCGTACGCGGCGAGGATGAAGCCGGACAGCGGCGCGGTGATCATGCCGGCGAGCGGCACGAACAGGATGACCATCGCATTCGCGCGGCCGCGTTCGCGGTCGGGAAACCAGTGGCTGACCATCGTGAGCACGACGGGCAGCATCCCACCTTCTGCCACGCCGAGCAGGAAGCGCAGCGCCAGCAGCTGCCACGTGTGCGTGACGAGCCCGGTCAGTACCGACAGCACGGCCCAGCTCACGAGCGACCACGCGATGAAGGTCTTGCCGCTGCCGAGCGCCGCGCGCCGGCCGCCGGGAATCTGCAGGAACAGATAGCCGAAGAAGAAGATGCCGCCGGCGAGGCCGGCCATCGTCGCGTCCATGCCGAGATCGGCGTTCATCCCGCCGGGCATCGCGAACGCGATGTTGACGCGATCCATGTAGGAAATGATGCAGGCCAGCAGCAGCGGCGGAATCACGCGCAGCCAGCGGCGGCGCGGAATGGCTTCGCCGGCGTCGTAGGCCGGGGTAGCGGGGTTCAGCAGGTTCATGGTGTCTCCATCCATCCGATGAGCGGCGGCGGCCTTCTGTCGGGCCGCCGTCACGCCGATGCGCAACGCACGCGCGTTGCGGGTGCAAAAACGGTGTCTAGCGCCCCCAGTGCAGTACGAGCGGATCGAGCCGCCGCGCCGTGTCGAGCAACCCCGCGCGTACCAGCGGATGCAGCTCGGGCCACGGCGAGCGCGGCCGGTCACACGCGATCACGCCGCCTTCCTTCATCAGCGCCTTCGCGGTGAGGAAGCCCGACTGGCGGTTTTCGTAGTTGATCAGCGGCAGCCAGCGCGCGTACTCGTCGTATGCATCGTCGCGGCGTCCGGCGAAATACGCGTCGGTGATCCGGCGAATTCCGTCCGGATAGCCGCCGCCCGTCATCGTGCCGGTCGCGCCGGCATCGAGATCGGCGAGCAGCGTGATGCCTTCCTCGCCGTCCCACGGCCCCTCGATCGCGTCGCCGCCGAGCGCGATCAGCTCGCGCAGCTTCGACGCGGCGCCGGCCGTCTCGATCTTGAAGTACGACACCGCGTCGATCTCGCGCGCGAGCGTCGCGAGCAGCGACGCCGACAACGCGACGCCGCTCGCCGGCGCATCCTGGATCATCAGTGGAATGTGGAGGCCGTCGGCGACTTCGCGGAAGTACGCGCGCACCTGTCCATCGGAGACGCGGAACGTCGCGCCATGGTACGGCGGCATCACCATCACCATCGCCGCGCCGAGCGCCTGCGCGTGCCGGTTGCGTTCCGCGCAGATCCGCGCGCTGAAATGCGACGTCGTGACGATCACCGGTACGCGGCCCGCGACGTGTTCGAGCGTGGTGCGGGTGATGAGATCGCGTTCGTCGTCGCCGAGCGCGAACTGCTCGGAATAGTTCGCGTGGATGCAGAGGCCGTGCGAGTCGGCATCGATCATGAAATCGATGCAGCGGCGCTGGCCGTCGAGATCGAGCGCGCCGTGCGCGTCGAAGATCGTCGGCACGACCGGAAAGACGCCCTGGTAGCGCGCGTTCATGGCCGGCCTCACTCGACGATGTCGAACTGGTCGAGGAACGCCGTTTTCAGCGTGAGGCCGAGGCCCGGCACGTCGTCGCGCAGTTGCAGGAAGCCGTTCTCGGCCACCGGCTCGCCGTCGAAGATGTAATAGAACAGCTCGTTGCCGACCTCGACGTCGAACATCGGGAAGTACTCGCTCATCGGCGATGCGAGCGTGCTCATCGTCAGGTGATAGTTGTGCATCTGGCCCGCATGCGGAATCACCGGCACGCTGTACGCCTCGCACAGCGCGTTGATCTTGTGCGCCATCGTGATCCCGCCGACGCGATTCGTGTCGTACTGGACGACCGACACGGCCTTGCGGTCGAGCAGTTGCTTGAAGCCGTACAGCGAGAATTCGTGCTCGCCGCCGGAAATCGGGATGCGCGTCAGCCGGTTCAGTTCCGCGTAGCCGTCGATGTCGTCGGCGATCACCGGCTCTTCCAGCCAGCGCGGCTGATACTTCTCGAGCTTCGGCAGGATGCGTTTCGCGTATTCGAGGTTCCAGCCCATGTAGCACTCGAGCATCAGGTCGTTGTCGTAGCCGATCACCTCGCGGATCGCCGCGACCGATTTCAGGTTTTCGGTCACGCCCTGCTGCCCGTGCGCGGGCCCGTAGCCGAAGCGCATCTTGAACGCGCGAAAGCCTTCGGCCAGATAGCGTTGCGCCTCGTCCTGCATCGCCTTCAGGTCGGTGCGGTACAGCTTCGAGTAGTAGCAGGGGATCTGTTCCTTCGTGCGGCCGCCGAGCAGCTTGAACACCGGCTTGCCAACGCTTTTGCCGAGGATGTCCCAGATCGCGATGTCGACCGCCGAGATCGCCGCCATGCCGATGCCCTTGCGGCCCCACGCGTGGGTTGCGCGGTACATCCGCTGGTTCAGGTATTCGTAGTCCCACGGGTCCTGGCCGATCACGAGCGGCGCGAGGTACTGGTCGATGATGACCTTCGCGACGTGCGGCGCGAGCGCGACGTTGCCGAGGCCGACGATGCCGTCGTCGGTCTCGACTTCGACGACCGTCCACGCATGGAAGCGGAACGTGCTCATCGTTTCCTGCGGCGCGTACAGCAGGTCCATCGCATTCGAGCAGAAGTTGCCCTGGGGCGGAACGGTCTTGCCTTTCCACTGGAATACGCGAGCGCGTACGGAACGGATTTTCATGATGGTGTCTCCGGGAATCGATGTCGTCGTGTGTAAAGGGCGCGCGAACGTCACGCCGAAACGGTGGGCGTGCGGCGCGCGGCGCCCATCCGGCAGGCGATCTGCAGCGCCTGCCAGGTCGCGCCGACGTCGGCCGTGCCGCGGCCCGCGATGTCGTACGCGGTGCCGTGCGCGGGCGTCGTGATCGGCACGGGCAGCCCGCCCTGCACGGTCACGCCGCGCGAAAAGCCGAGCAGCTTGATCGCGATCTGCCCCTGATCGTGGTACATCGTGACGATCGCCTGGTAGTCGCCGGCCTGCGCCTTCAGGAAGATCGTGTCGGCCGGGAACGGGCCGTGGAATGGTGCGTCGGTCGGCCAGTCGCGCGACTGCAGCTTGCGCACCGCCGGCTCGATGATGTCGACTTCCTCGCGGCCGCAGCTGCCGCCGTCGCCGCCGTGCGGGTTGAACGCGGCGATCGCCACCTTCGGCGCCGTGACGCCGTTCTCGAGCAGCGACCGGTAGATCAGTTCGGACGCCTGTTCGATTCGTTCGATGCTCAACTGCGCCGCCGCATTCTTCAGCGGGATATGCGACGAGATCCGCGCGGTCCACAGCTCGCCGAGCGTATTGAATTCGCAGAAGTAGCCGGTCACGCCGAGCGCGGCGGCGAAGTGGTGCAGTTCGTCGTCATGTTCGAGGCCGCCGAGCTTCATCGCGTACTTGTTCAGCGGCGCGAAGCAGATCGCGTCGATGTCGCCGGCGAGTGCGGCGTCCAGGCACTGGTCGAGCACGGCGAGCGTCGAGCGGCCGCCCGGCGCGCCGGCCTGGCCGACCTTGACCTGCGCGGGATCGACCGTATCGACCGCGACGAACGCGGCGCGCGCGGTCGCCGGCCGGCCGCGCACGGCGGCCAGCGACGCGACGGGCTCGACGTCGACGCTGACGCCGGCGACCCGCTGGCCGGCTTCCCACAGCCAGCGGTCGCCGATCAGCACGAGATTCGCGCGGGCGGTCGCGTCGGGGCGGGCGAGCAGTTTCGCGATCAGTTCGGCGCCGATGCCGGCGGGGTCGCCGAGCGTCAGCGCGACGACGGGCAGGGTGGCGGTGGACGAGGGGGTGTTCATGCGGTGTCTCCGGTAGCGGCACGTGGCCGTTCGTTCGTCTACGGGGTTCATGCTAGGTAGACGGAATGAGTCGGTAAATTGAAAACTCTTGATGAATCGATAACCTGGAGTAATCAGAGATGGGCTCGATCGACCGACGAGATTCGACGCCGCAGTTGCTGAACCGGCTGCGCATGCGCCAGATCGCGCTGTTGCTGGCCGTGGACGAATGCTCGACGCTGCGTGCCGCGGCCGAGCAGATGGGCCTCACGCAACCGGCCGCGACGAAGATGCTGGCCGAGCTGGAGAGCGCGCTCGGCCAGCGGCTGTTCGATCGCATCGGGCGCGGGCTCGTGCTGAACCCGGCCGGCGAGCGCGTGCTCGGCTATTTCCGCGGCATCCGCGGCAGCATGGAGGCGCTGAACCGCGAGCTCGGCGAACTGCAGCTCGGCAGCGCGGGGCGACTCGCGATCGGCAGCATCATGGCGGCGTCGCCGGGGCGGCTGACCGAGGCGCTGGTGAGGTTGAAGGCGCGTTATCCGCTGCTCGCGATCGATATCGCGGTCGACACGAGCGACCGGCTGATGCCGCAGTTGCGTGAAGGCGTGCTCGAAGTGGTGATCGGGCGCCACGTCGGGACCGATTGCGACTTCCGCGTGGTCGACGACGAGGCGCTCGCGATCATCGCGGGCCGCGACCATCCGCTCGCGGGCGCGGGGCCCGTGGAATTCGACGCGCTGCTCGATTACGCGTGGATACTGCAGCCGGCCGGCAGCCCGGCGCGCGAGGTCGTCGAGCGCGAATTCCGCGCGCGTCACCAGCCGATGCCGCGCGGGCTCGTCGAAACGGGGTCGATCCTGACCACGATGAACCTCGTCGATCGTTCGTCGATGCTCGGCGTGATTCCGCTGACGGTCGCGCAGCGCAACGCGGCGCACGGGCTCGTCGCGATCATCGATTACACGCTCGAACAGAAGCTGCCGTCGTACGGCAGCCTCGTGCGGCGCGACCGGCCGCTGAGCATTCCCGCGCAGCAGTTTCTCGCGCTGTTTCACCGGGACGGGGCAGAGGATGACGGCGCCGCGTAATGGCGCGGCTTGCCAGCCGAGGCGACCGAGTCAGCCGCGCCAGCCGCGTCGGCCGAGCAAGCCGCGCAGACCGAATCAGCCGAATCAGCCGAATCAGCCGAATCAGCCGAATCAGCCGAATCAGCCGAGCAGGCCGATCAAGCCGATCAAGCCGATCAAGCCGATCAAGCCGAGCAGGCCGATCAAGCCGCGCTGGCCGACCCAGCCGACCCAGCCGACCCAGCCGACCCAGCCGACCCACCATCGCGGAACGCAGTGAAGCGTGACGGCGACGCCAGCAAGACGACCGCGGCAGGCGAACCAGGGCGAACGGATTCAGTGCGCCGACGGCGCCGCCGGCGCGTCCGCGAGCGCCGGTATCGATTCGGACAGCGCGCGGTCCGGGCGAATCCGCAGCGCGGCGACGATGCCGATCAGCAGCATCGCGACCGAGCCGATGAACGGCACCATCCAGCTGCCCGTGCGATCGACGAGATAGCCGAACAGGATCGGCGACAGGATTCCCGAGATCGCGGAGCCGGCGTTCATCATCCCGCTCGCGATGCCGGCGTGCGTCGGCGCGATGTCGCTCGGCACGGCCCAGATCGGTCCGATCGTCAGTTCGAGGCACAGGAACGACCCTGACAGGCACAGCGCGACACCGGCCGTCGAGTGCACGAACGCGAGCGGCAGCAGGCAGACGAGCGCGCCGACGAAGCTCGTGACGATCACGCTTTGCCGCGACATCGCGAGATTGCCGGTCTTCCGATAGATCCGGTCGCACATCCAGCCGCCGAGCGTGTCGCCGACGACGCCCGCGAAGAACACGCCGGACGCGAACAACGCGGTCGATTTCAGGTTCAAGCCCTGGCCGTTCAGGAAGAGGGTCGGCAACCACGTGAAGAACAGCCAAGCGGTCCAGCCGTAGCAGAAGTAGACGAAGATGGTCGGCGCCATGCGCCGGAACAGCGGCCCCCACGGCGTCGGGCCGGACGGTGCGGCACGGCGCGCTGCGCGCCTGCGGCCGTCGTCGTCGCCCACCGGATGCTCGCGGAAGCCGACGATCCACCATGCGAGCCAGACGAGCGTGACCGCACCGATCACGAAGAACGCGGCGCGCCACGACAGCCATGTCATCAGCGCGGCGACGATCGGCGGCGTGACCGCGTTGCCGAGCCGCGAGAAGGAGTGCGTGAAGCCCTGCACGACGCCGCGCCGCTCGCGCGGGAACCAGTGCGTGATCGCGCGGGCCTGGGCCGGCAGCGTCGCGCCTTCGCCGACGCCGAGCAGCAGGCGCGCGGCGAACAGCAGCGTGAGGCTGTGCACGAGCCCGGTCGTGAACGTGGAGACCACCCAGATCAGCCCGCAGCCGATCAGCGTGATGCGGGCGCCGAACCGGTCGGCGATCCAGCCGCCGCCGATCTGGCAGATCGCATACGAATACGCGAATGCGGAGAACGCGATGCCGAGCTCGGTATTCGACAGCCCGAGTTCGGCCTTGATCGCGCCGGCGGCGGTCGCGAGATTGACGCGATCGACGTACAGGATGAATGAAAGCGCGCACAGCAGCCACAGTGTGTGGCGCCGTTGACGGTGGTCGTTGGGCATCTGTCTCACTCCATGTTCGTGCGCGGCGTTGCAATGACGCTGCGTTCACGGGCCGGCCCAGCATCGCGCGGCGGCGGAGACACTGTCCAATGAATCTTTGGGATCAATCGATAACCCCAGGTGTTCATTTCCGTTTCAGCCGCGCGGCTTCGGCGCGGTACGGACGCCGGCGATCGCGCGAGGGAGGAACGGAGGGATTGCGCTACGTGGCCGTCGGCACGCGGCTGACATTCGACCGTGCCGGCGCCGCGCGCGCGGGGGCGCGCGGCGCGCGGCCGGGAAGCGGGGCGGTGCCCGTGATGGCGTACACGGCGCCGGGTTCAGCCCGCCGCTCGAACAGATCGGGCGCGAACCGCGTGCGTGAGCGGGGAACGGCGTCGTGCTACGCCGGGAAGCGCGCGCTGTCGGGCGCCGGCACGAGATCGTCGGGCCACTGCACCTCGAACCGCGTGCCGCCCGCGCCGGTCGGCACGCACAGCGCTTCGCCGCGGTGCGCGCGCGCGATCGCCGCGACGACGGCGAGCCCGAGGCCCGTGCCGCCGGGTTGCGTCTCGTCGACGCGCCGGAATGCCTGGAACACGTGCGGCGCGAACTCGGCCGGGATGCCCGGGCCGTCGTCCTCGACGCGCAGCCGGCACATCCCGTTCTCGATACGCGTCTGGATCCGGATCGCGCCGGGCACCGCGTGGCGGCGTGCGTTTTCCAGCAACGCGAGCAGCGCCTGGCGGATGCGGACCGGATCGCAGCACATGCGCCGCGGGTCGAGATCGAATTCCGGATGCTGGCCGGCGGCCTGCAGCGCGTGCGCGAACGCGTCGACCACGGCGCGCACCTCGGCGGCGAGGTCGGTGTCGCGGATCTCGATGCTCAGGTGGCCGCTGTCGGCGAGGCTGACCACGCGCAGATCCTCGATCAGCCGCGTCAGCCCTTCGACCTGCGCGAGCAGGCTGCGGTACAGCGCGTCGCTCGGCGTGAACACGCCTTCGGCGAGGCCCTGCAGCCGCCCGCGCAGCACGGTCACGGGCGTGCGCAGTTCGTGCGCGATCGCCGCGTTCCAGAAGGTTTGCTCGGCGGTCACGCGCTGCAGCTCGCTCGCGAGCGCGTTGAAGTTGTCGGCGAGCAGCGCCGCTTCCTTCAGCGAACGGTCGCCGGCGACGGCGCGCGCCCCGAGATCGCCGCGCGCGACGCGGCGGATGCTGTCCGTCACCGAATTCAGCGGCACGAGGATGCGGCGCGACAGGTTGATCGCGACGACGACCGCGATCAACAGGCCGACCAGCGTGGTCGAGATGATCCACACCCACTCCGGCCCGCTCGGCAGCCAGCTCACCGTCTGGAACGACTGGGGCGAGTACTGGTACAGCAGGTAGTAGAACGCGTAGGCCGTCACGACGATCAGCACCGTGACGCCGAAGGCGATCGCGCCCATCGTCAGCGCGATCTGGCGGCTCAGGCCGTCGAGTCTCACTCGCCGCTCCACAGTTTGTAGCCGACGCCGCGCACGCTTGCCGGCACGCCCGCGACGCCGAGATCGTCGAGTTTCTTGCGCAGCTTGCTCACGTGGCTGTCGACCGTGCGCTCCAGCGCATCGCCTTCCGGCAGGCAGGTGGCCATCAGCTCGGCGCGGCTGAACACGCGGCGCGGCGCGCGCGCGAGCTGCGCGAGCAGCTTGAATTCGGTGAGCGTCAGCACGAGCGTGCGGCGCGTGCCGTCGATTTCGACCGTCGCTTCGTGGTGCGCGAGATCGATCTCGAACGGCGCCGCGCGCAGCACGCGCTGTTCGTCCTGGCGCGC
Source organism: Burkholderia anthinoferrum (assembly GCF_002925705.1). NCBI lineage: Bacteria > Pseudomonadati > Pseudomonadota > Betaproteobacteria > Burkholderiales > Burkholderiaceae > Burkholderia > Burkholderia anthinoferrum. The sequence goes on along the minus strand of NZ_LFZP01000064.1, from coordinate 132,835 downwards.
GCCGCCCATCGACCGGCGCAGCACGGCCTGCGCGCGCGCGACGACTTCGGCGGGGTTGAACGGCTTGACCACGTAGTCGTCGGCGCCGATGCGCAGCCCGGTCAGCTTGTCGATGTCCTGGTCGAGCGCGGTCAGCATGATGACCGGCGTGTCGCCGCGATGGCGAATCTCGGCGAGCACCTTCCAGCCGTCGACGTGCGGCATCTGCACGTCGAGCAGCACGAGGTCGGGCTTCAGCGACAGGTGGAGTTCGAGTGCGCGGCGGCCGTCGGCGGCGTGCACGGTGCGCAGGCCGTTGCGCGCGAAATAGGCGATCAGGATCTCGGCGATCTCGGGTTCGTCCTCGGCGATGAGGACGAGCGCTTGCGCGCCTTGGCCGGCGCCGGCAGATGAAGAAAATTCGGGCATGGCCACTCGTTCGGATCCATCGGGGTTCCATTGGATCGCCATACTACCGTACGGCCAGGTCGATCGATTGGAGACGGGCGGCCACGCCCCGGCGAGACGCCGCCCCAGGCGGCGGCAAACCGTCAGTGCCCGACTTCCTTCAGCAGCGCGGCGGCCGCGAGCTTGCCGACGCCGTTCGACGCGAGCGGGCTGTCGCCCGTGATCAGTTTGCGGTCCTGATGGCAGCGTCCGGTCATGTCCTTGTTCAGCACGCGCGCGCCGAGCTTTTCGAGGCTTTGCGCGACGAGCCACGGCAGCGGGCCCGGCATGTAGCCGATGTCGAGGTTCGGCCCGGTGTCGAGCGCATCCGGAAACACGCACATCTCGTAGTCCTTGAACGGGTAGTCGCGCGGATCTTCGTCGACGGCGGCCGACAGCAGGCATGCGGGCCCGTGACACAGCGTGACGATGTGCCGGTCGTGGTCGAGCGCCCAGCGCAGCGTACGCTTGACGTCCTTGCTGTGCGGAATGCCGGCGAGCACGCCATGGCCGCCGGGAATGAACACCGCGATATACGGCGAATCGGCGCCGGGATGCTGTTCGAGCACGTCGGACAGCTTGAGCGGCGTCTTCAGCTTCGGCAGGTACTTGCGGTAGGTGCTCTGCACGGCCTCGTCGTCCCGCGGCATCGCCCAGAGTTCGAGCTTGGCCGGATTGCCGGACAGCGTCGCGATGTCGATCTCGAAGCCGGCCTTGTCCATGTGGTGCATCGGCAGCAGCATCTCGACCGGATGATTGCCGGTCGAGAACATCTTGCCGTTCGTCATCAGGACGTAGCGCTCGTCGGTCGCGATCATCAGAACTTTCCACTTGCCGCCGGTGTACGGATTCGGATAATCCGCGCCGTCGAAGTCCGTCTTCGACGACGTGTACTGCGACAGCGAATACGGCGACGGGAAATACGCATTGTTCTCCGCCGGGTCGGGTGCCGGCGTGCGGCTCATCTGCGTCGTGTCGGAAGTCATGGCTGCTCCTTGCTGGGGAGATGGGGTAGGTGGCGGGCGCGAGCCGGAGAGGGCGATCCCGCGTCGGCGGCGCGGCCTTCCGGTCATGTCCGGTCGGGTGAGCGGGTACCCCACGGGAAGGATACGCGCTGCGATGCATCCTACAGCGGCGTGTTGCGGCGAGCGCCTCCCCGAACGGGTGGGTATCGCGTGCCAATCGCCGTGTTACGTGCACGGGCGGCCGGCGGCCGGTTTCGACAAGGGCTGGCTCCCCCCGGACAGGGGGGACGCGAAAGCCGGGCGCTCCGGTATCGTGGCCGCACGCTCGACGACCCGACCGGTTGCCCATGGAGACACTCATGAATTCGTCGTACCCGCAAGCCGAACCGGCACCGTCCGCCCACGCGTATCCGCTGCTGATCAAGCAGTTGCTTCACGCGCCGCTGGCGACGCGGCCCGAGCAGGAGATCGTGTACGGCGACCGCGTCCGGCACGACTACTGGGCGTTCCGGCATCGCATCGGGCAGCTCGCGAGCGGGCTGTCGTCGATCGGCGTCGGCGCGGGCGACGTCGTCGCCGTGCTGGATTGGGACAGCCATCGCTACCTCGAGTGCTACCACGCGATTCCGATGATGGGCGCGGTGCTGATGACGGCCAATGTCCGGCTGTCGCCCGACCAGTTGCTGTATACGCTCGACCATTCGGGTGCACGCGTGGTGCTGGTTCACCGCGATTTCCTGCCGTTGCTGGCGGGCATGCGCGACCGGCTCGACTCGGTGCGGCACGTCGTGCTGATCGCCGACGGCGACGACATCGACCTGCCTGACGGCTTCGCCGACGAATACGAGCGGCTCGTCGCGGCCGGTTCGCCCGATTTCGCGTTCCCCGATTTCGACGAGCACACCCGCGCGACGACGTTCTACACGACGGGCACCACCGGCCTGCCGAAGGCCGTCGCGTTCACGCATCGCCAGCTCGTGCTGCATACGCTCGCGGGCATGGCGGCGTTGTCGAGCGCGCGCGATCGCGGCCGCGTGCATCGCGACGACGTCTACATGCCGATCACGCCGATGTTCCACGTGCACGCATGGGGGATGCCTTACATCGCGACCGCGCTCGGGCTCAAGCAGGTCTATCCGGGCCGTTATTCGCCGGACGGACTGGTCGCGCTGATCGCGCGCGAAGCGGTAACGTTCTCGCATTGCGTGCCGACGCTGCTCGCGACGATTCTCGACAGCCCGGCGTCGGCGGCGGCCGACCTGTCGGCGTGGAAGGTGATCGTCGGCGGCTCGCCGCTGTCCGACGGGCTCGCGCGGGCAGCGCTCGCGCGCGGGATCGAGGTCTACACCGGATACGGGATGTCGGAAACCTGCCCGCTGATGACGATCGCGCAGATCGACCCGCCGCGGGCGGGCGGCGGCGCGTCGGCCGACGACGACATCGCGCGCCGGACGAAGGCGGGCTTGCCGTTGCCGCTCGTCGACCTGCGCATCGTCGACGCGCAGTGTCGCGACGTGCCGCACGACGGCCGGTCGGCGGGCGAGGTCGTCGTGCGGATGCCGTGGGCGACGCCCGGCTATCTCGGCGACGCGCAGGCGTCGGCCGCGCTGTGGGCGGGCGGCTACCTGCATACGAACGACATCGGCGTGATCGATCCCGACGGCCGGCTGCAGATCACCGACCGGATCAAGGACGTGATCAAGACGGGCGGCGAATGGGTGTCGTCGCTCGAACTCGAGGACATCCTGTCGCGCCACCCGGCCGTGCGGGAGGCAGCGGTGATCGGCGTGAAGGATGCGCGCTGGGGCGAGCGTCCGCTCGCGCTGGTCGTCCTGACCGACGAGCAGGTCGGCCGCGTCGGGCCGGACGAGCTGAAAGCGCATGTGAAGCAGGTGGCCGACCGCGGGCTGATCTCGCGCTATGCGGTGCCGGAACGGCTGCTGATCGTCGACGCGATCGAGAAGACGAGCGTCGGGAAGATCGACAAGCGCGCGCTGCGCGAGCGCTACCAGCCCGATTGAGCGGCGCGTCCGGCCGCCGCCGGCGCCGGCCGCTCGGGACGAGGCGACTTCCTCGCCTCCAGATACCCCCCGAATGGGGGGCTGAACAGCGCGCGCCGGTTCGAGAACAATGCGGGTCCCATGTCGCGGCCGATATGCGCTGCGTGCGCACACGCCGGTACGGACATCACCTACTTTTGACGGCCGGCGCCGAATCGTTATGCTGTTTGCGGCGCACGGCGAGACTGGGCCCGGTCGACGGCTTCGCTCGCGGTGCCGGCGGACACGCGATCAGCGCGAGGAGAACAGGAGCAGCATGGCGCCGACGGACAGCAGACAACCGGCCCGCCCGCCGGACACCGATGCGATCGAAGTGCTGGTGCGCACGAAGCTGGCGCCGGCGTCGGCCCGCGGGATCGTGGCGCGCATCGCGCGGCTCGGGCGGCTCGGGCGTGGCCTCGACCGTCGGCTGACGCTCGTGAGCGCGCCGGCCGGTTACGGCAAGACCACGCTGCTGGCGGAGTGGCGCCAGGCACTGGTGGCGTCGGGCGTGAAAGTCGCGTGGGTGAGTCTCGACCAGGACGACGACAACGCGTCGATCTTCGCGTCATACGTGGTCGCCGCGATCGTCGACGCGACCGGCGGCGTCGGCGCCCGCGCGCGGCAGTTGTTGCGCGATCGCGCGCTGATTCCGCTGAAGACCGTATTCGACGAACTGCTCAACGAACTGGACAGCGCGGGCGTCGACCTGTTCCTGATGCTCGACGACTTCGATCGCCTCGCGTCGCCGGTCATCCACGACGCGATGTTCGATCTGCTGCGCTACGCGCCGTCGAACCTGCATGTCGTGCTGTCGTGCCGCTCGGTGCCCGCGTTGCCGCTCAGCTATTTCGAGTCGCGCGACGAGCTGGTGCGGGTGGACGAGAACGACCTGCGCTTCGACGACGCGGAGACGCGCGCATTCTTCGAGCGGGTGGCCGGCAAGCCGCTCAATGCGGAAAACGTCGGGCGCCTTCGCGCGGCGACCGAAGGCTGGGTGTCGGGCCTGCAACTGGCGGCCCTGGCGCTGCACGACGACAGCGACGCGGCGCGCGTGGCCGAACAGGTCGGCCGCGCGCGTGCCGGCATCGCCGCGTACATGAACGAGAACGTGATGACGCAGGTGCCGGACGCGATCCGCCACTTCCTGCTGCATACGGCGGTGCTCGACCGGATGACGCCGGCGCTGTGCGATGCGCTGACCGGTCGCGACGATGCGCTCGACTGCCTCGAATGGCTGAGCGCGCACAACCTCTTCATCCGGTCGATCGACGGCGACCGCCAGCGCTACCGTTATCACGCGCTGTTCCTGCACTACCTGCGGGAGGAGCTGGCGCTGCGGGAGCCCGGCGCGGTGGCCGCGCTGCATCGCCGCGCGAGCGCGTGGTACGCGGCCGAGCGGCAATGGCCGGACGCGGTCAGGCACGCGCTCGCGGCCGGCGACTTCGACGCGGCCGCCGGCTGGGTCGAGGCGTGCGCGATGAAGCTCATCGCGTCGAGCGACGTGCGTACCGTGCTCGACTGGGTGTCGCGCCTGCCCGCGCAGGCGCTGACGGGCCGCCTGCGGCTGCGGATCGCGCATACGTGGGCGCTCGCGCTGTCGATGCAGATCGTCGATGCGCGGCGCGCGCTGGAAGCGCTGGAAGCCGACATCGAGATCGGGCGGCTCGATACCGATGCCGTCACGGCGACCGAACTGCTGGCCGTGCGCGCGCTGATCGCCGGGCTGTCGGATCGCAGCATCGAATCGCTGCAGCTCGGCGAGCGCGTGCTGGCGGCCGCACCGCCGGCCGGTTCCTGGGTCGAGCAGATCGGGCAGACGACGCTGATCTTCGGGCTGGGCTACGCGGGCCGCCTCGGCGACGTGCTGGATCTCGGCGCGCGCGCGGAGCACGCGGGGTCGGGGCACGAGCCGCTTTACGCGAACGTGTACCGCCAGAACATGGCGGGCCTGGCCGAGTTCGTCGCCGGGCGGCTGCACGACGCGTCGAAGACGTTCGAGACGGCACTGCGGGCCGCCGAACGCTCGGCGGGGCGCCTGTCGGCGGCGACGGTGCTGTCGGCCGGCTACCTGTCGGCGATCTATTACGAATGGAACGACTGGGCGAAGGTGCGCGACGCCCAGGCCGACCGCTTCGACATCGCGATGCAGGCTTGTTCGCTCGGGCCGTTGCTGAGGTTCATGCAGACTGCCGCGCTGCTGCAATTCCGGTCGGGGAACGACGCGCGCGCGCACGACATACTCGACGAAGCCGATCACATCGCATGCAGCCGGCAATGGCTGCGGTTGCGCGTCGCATGCATGGCGACCGGCATCCGGCTGCATCTCGCCGCCGGCCAGCCGACACAGGCCCATCGTGTGGGGCGCGCGCTGGCGTCGCTGGTGTCGCCCGTGCCGCCGGACGAAGCGTCGAGCCACGTCGAGACGTGGCAGATGGCGCAATCCGCGCAGGCAAGGCTGCTGCTTGCCGATGCGCGCGCGAACGAAGCCGCGCAGTGCATGGCGACCGTACATGCGGTGCTGGCCGCGCGCGGATTCGACTGGTTCGCGGCGCAGGCCGCCGCGTTGCATGCGATCGCGCTCGATCAGGCGGGCGACGAAAGCGCGGCGCTCGCGGCGTTGGCGCGTGCGCTCGAATACGGCCAGGGCAACGGGCTCGTCCGAACCTTCGTCGACGAAGGGGCGGCGGCCGAGCGTCTGCTGGCGCGCGTACAGAAGCGTGCCGACCGCTTTCCGGCAGTCGGCGCGTGGTATCTGCGCGATCTGGCCCGTGCGTTCGACGCGCAGCGGGCATCGAGCGGGGCGCCGGCCGCGCGGCAGGGTGCGCCCGGCAACCTCAGCGCACGTGAAGTCGAGATTCTCGACTACGTCGCGCGCGGCCTGTCGAACAAGGAAATCGCCCGCGCGCTGCGCGTCGCGCCGGAGACGATCAAGTGGCACCTGAAGAACATCTTCGAGAAGCTCAACGTGACGTCGCGCATCCAGGCGGTGCGCAGCGGGCTGGCGCTCGATGCGTCACGGGTGCGACGCGACGACGAATGACCGGCTGACGCGGCGCCGCCCGCGTCAGCCGTGCGCGGCGAACGCGGCCACGATCTCGTCGATCGCCGCGCGGATCCGTGCGGTGTGGCGCAGGTCGCGGTGCGTGACGAGCCAGACCTCGTACGGCGACTCGCGCACGCGGTCCGGCCAGATGCGTGCGAGCCCGTCGCGCTCCCCCATGTGGACGGGAATCTCGCCGACGCCGAGGCCCGCGCGCAGCGCCGCACGCAGCATCAGGTTCGAGTTCGTGCGCGTGACGATGCGCCCGCCGTCGATCGGTTCGCCGGCGAGGGTCGGCTGGCGGCTGGCCTCGACGTACGGCTGGTAGACGGCGAGGTCGTGGCCCGCGAACGCGCGGCCGCGCTCGGGCTCGCCGTGCCGGTGCAGATAGTCGGGCGACGCGAACAGGCCCATGTCCCAGCGTGCGAGACGGCGCGCGACCAGATCGGGGTTCTCGGGCCGCACCGTGCGGATCGCGATATCGGCTTCGCGTTTCGCGAGATTCAGGATGTGGGTCGACGTGTTCAGCGCGACGGAGACGTCGGGATGTTTCGCGTGCAGCCGCGCGATCGACGGCATCACGAACTCGATCGCGAGCGCGTCGGTCGTCGTGATCTTCACCTCGCCGGCGAGCCGCCGGTCGACGCCCTGCGTCAGTCGCACCAGCTCGTGCGCGTGCTGTTCCATCGCCTCGGCGGCGCGCAGCGCCAGTTCGCCGACCGGCGTGGGCAGATAGCCTTTCGACGAGCGCAGGAACAGCGTCGCGCCGAGCATGTGCTCGAGCGTCGCGAGCCGCCGCCCGACCGTCGCCTGATCGACGCCGAGCGTGCGCGCCGCGCGGCGCAGCGTGCGCTCGCGATGGATCGCAAGAAAGACGCGCGCGTCGTCCCAGTTCATCGTGTGTCCCGACTGATGCATTTTTGCATTCCCCGACCGGTAATTCGCTGCGTGCCCGCACGCGGCATCGCCCATAGACTGGCTTCACTTACATGGCGATGCCGCGATTCGGGGATGGCCCGCGAATCGGCCGCGCATCGACGAACGTTGAGGATCATATCGTGACTGATGACGCGAACGCTCTTCCCACCCACATGACGGCGATCGAAATCGTGCGTCCCGGCGGCCCCGACGTGCTCGTGCCCGCGACCCGCGCCGTACCGGCGCCTGGCCCCGGCGACGTGCTGATCCGGATTCACGCGGCCGGCGTCAACGGCCCCGACGTATTCCAGCGCAAGGGGCTGTACGATCCGCCGCCTGGCGCGTCCGACATTCCCGGCCTCGAGATCGCCGGCGAGGTCGTCGCGATCGGACGCGACGTCACGCGCTTCGCCGTCGGCGATCGTGTCTGCGCGCTGATTCCCGGCGGCGGCTACGCGGAGTACGCGGTGGCGAACGAGAGCAACACGCTCGCGATTCCCGACGGCCTCGGGATGGCCGAGGCGGCGGCGCTGCCGGAAACCTTCATGACGGTGTGGCTGAATCTGTTTCAGCGCGGCGGGTTCAAAGCCGGCGAAAGCGTGCTGATCCACGGCGGCGCGTCGGGCATCGGCACGACGGCGACGATGCTGGCGAAGGCGTTCGGCGCATCGGCGATCGTCACGACCGTCGGGTCGGACGCGCAGCGCGACGCGAGCATGCGGCTCGGCGCGGATCTCGCGATCGACTATCGCAGCGAGGATTTCGTCGACGCGGTCGCGCGCTTCACGGGCGGCAAGGGTGTCGACGTGGTCGTCGACATCATCGCGGGCGACTACGTCGCGCGTAATTTCGCGGCGGCCGCGATGAACGGGCGCATCGTGCAGATCGGCGTGATCAATGGCCCCGCGAAGGAGCTCGACCTGTTTCCGATGCTGACGAAGCGGCTCACGCACATCGGCTCGACGCTGCGCTCGCGCACCTACGCGGAGAAGGCGCAGATCATTCGCGAGCTCGAGGAGGCCGTGTGGCCGCTGATCCGGCAAGGCACGGTCAAGCCGCAGGTCTATCGGCTGTTCGATTTGCGCGACGCGCGCGCGGCGCACGAGCTGATGGATTCGGGGCGGCATATCGGCAAGATCGTGCTGGCGACGCCGGCCGCGGATCGTTCGCTTCGGGCGGCCGTCGATGCAAACGCCAAGCATTCCACATGATCGGCCGACGCTTCAGCCCCCCGGTCGGGGGGCTGAAGCCGCGGCGCGGATGGCCCGACAATCGACGACATCGAATGCGCCGCCGCGCTCCGCCGGCGCGTCGCATGGATGCAGCACCGGACCGGACGATCAATCGAAATGGACATGCTCGAAAACATGCGGACATTCGTGCGCGTCGTGCAGGCCGGCAGCTTCACCGCCGTCGCGAAACAGGCCGATATGGCGACCGCGCAGGTGTCGCGGGCCGTCGCGAGCCTGGAGGCGTATGCGCAGATTCGGCTGCTGAACCGGGCCACCCGAAAAATCGCGCTGACCGACAGCGGGCGCCGCTATTTCGAGCGCCTGCAATCGATCCTGGGCGAGGTCGACCAGGCGAATGCCGAGGCCCGGAACGCGCTGATCCGCCCGTACGGACGCTTGCGCGTGCATACGATGCCGGGGCTCGGACAGAGCCACGTGACCGCGTCGGCGGTCGCCTATCGGGCGCGCTTTCCCGAAGTCGCCATCGAGATGACGTATTCGCAACGGATGCCCAATCTCGTCGAGGAAGGCTACGACGTCTCGGTCGTGACGGCCGCGAGCCTGCCCGACTCCGCCTGCATCGCGCATTCATGCGGCACGTCTTTCAGCGTGCTGGTCGCGTCGCCGGCCTACCTCGCCCGCTACGGCGCGCCGTCCGTGCCCGCCGACCTGGCGCGCCATACCTGCCTGCGCCTCGACACGCCGGCGGAAGCGAACGACGAATGGCTGCTGCACGGCCCCGGCGGCCAGACCGCGTCGCATGCGGTAACGGCCGCGCCGTTTCACGCGAATGCGCCGGAAGCGCTGTCGATCGCGCTGTGTGCGGGACTCGGCATCGGCTCGCTCGCGATCTATTCGGCGATCGACGACCTGCGCAGCGGGCGGCTCGTGCGCGTGCTGCCGGACTACCGGCTGACGATGCTCGACGTGTACGCGATGTATGCGTCGCGCCGCTTCGTGGACGCGAAGGTCCGCACTTTCATCGACCATCTGCGTGCGACGTTGTCGCCCGCGCTGAAAGCCGACGTGCGTGCGCTTGACGCGCTCACGGCGCCGCACGGGCGCGACCGCGCCCGTGGGTTGTCCGGTGTCACGGCCTGACGGCCGGCCCATTCGTCGTACCCGTTCGTTCCTGTCCAGGAGAATCCGATGAAGTCCCGTTTTGCAATCGTCGTTGCAGGTTTCGTTGCGTTGTCGCCGCTGGCCGGTCATGCGCAGTCCGCCACGGCCGCCGCACCCGCCGAGCAGGCGGCGTCGGCGCCCGCGTCGCCACGCGCGGCAAAGAAGGCCGAACGCGCGGCCGACCGTGCATTCGCGAAGAAGGTTCGCCAGGCGATCGTCAGAGCGCCCGGCGTCGGCCATGCGCAAGTCACCGTGTTCGCGAACGCGAAGACGGGCGACGTGACGCTGGCCGGGCAGATCACCGACGAGTCCCAGGATCGGGCCGCAGTGGATGCGGCCCGCCGGGTACCGGGCGTGACGTCGGTGAAGAGCAGGCTCCAGTTGCGTCTGGAGGGCGGCCAGTAACGGGCCGCGTCGACGGCATCGGGTGCATGTCTTCGCGGGCTTCGTCGTGTAAAGAATCCACGGCGAAGGCTGCGGAAGGCACGCACCCGTGCCGGCTGTGACGCGTCCCCTCGCCGGTGCCGGAGCGTCAGATCCGACCGAGCAGCACCAGTATCACGACAATGACGACGATCAGCCCGACGGTCCCCGATGGCCAGTAGCCCCAGCTTCGGCTATGCGGCCATGCAGGAAATGCTCCGATGAGCAGCAGAATCAGAACGATGATGAGGATCGTACCGAGCATCGCATCCCTCCTGGATTTATTCGACACGGTGTGGGCTGACGCAATTCGCGTGCCGCGACGCGGTGGCCGATGAAAGGCGGCGCGAGGGCGTCGTTTGAATGTTCTGAATTCACACGATGAATACCCGATGATTCAAAAAATAAATTTCAAAAATGCCCGCCCGGTCGCTATGCTGGGCCTTCGGTTTTCCTCGGGCGAGTGCAATGGCTGAACTCTTTCTGGTACGGCACGGACAGGCGTCGTTCGGCACCGACGACTACGACCGGCTTTCCGCGGCGGGCGACCAGCAGGGCGCCTGGCTCGGCGAATACTTCGCGCGGCAGGGCCTGACGTTCGACCGCGTGATCTGCGGCACGATGAACCGTCATGCGCAGACGGTCGCCGCGATCCTGCGCGGGATGGGCCGCGAAGGCGTCGCGGTCGACCGACATCCCGGCCTGAACGAATACGATTTCCACGGCCTGTTCGCGGCAGCCGCCAGCGACTACCCGGAGATCGCGCGGCTCGCGGCCGGATCGATGAAGGAGCACTTTCGCGCGCTGCGGCAGGTGCTGCAACTGTGGACCGAGGACAAGCTAGGCGATGCGGCGCCCGAAACCTGGGCTCATTTCCAGCAGCGCGTGGCCGCCGCGCGCGCGGCGATCCGCGCAGGCGGCGGCCGGCGCGTGCTGGCGGTGAGCTCCGGCGGCCCGATCGCGGTCACCGTGCAGCAAGTGCTCGCGGCGCCGCCGTCGAGCGCGATCGCGCTGAACCTGCAGATCCGCAACAGCAGTCTTTCGCAGTTTTTCTTCAACGCCGACGCGTTCCACCTCGCGTCGTTCAACGGTATCCCGCATCTGGAGGATCCCGAACGACACGCGCTGCGCACCTACGGCTGACCCACGAACGATCGCGACGATGACGAACCCTTCCCAGCAACTCGACGTAGCCCGCCTCACGCGCTATCTGGAAACGCACGTGCCGGGCTTCGAAGGCCCGGTCGACACGGAGAAGTTTGCCGGCGGCCAGTCGAACCCGACTTTCCTGCTGAATGCGAAGAGCGGCCGCTACGTGCTGCGCCGCCAGCCGCCGGGCGAACTGCTGAAATCCGCGCACGCGGTCGACCGCGAATTCCGCGTGCTCACCGCGCTGTCGCGCACCGCGGTGCCGGTCGCGCGTCCGTATCACCTGTGCGAAGACCGCGACGTGATCGGCAGCCTGTTCTACGTGATGAGTTTCGAGGATGGCCGGATCTTCTGGGATCCCGCGCTGCCGGAACTGCCGAAGGCCGAGCGCGCGACCTGCTACGACGCGCTCTTGCAGACGATGGCCGCGCTGCACGACGTCGACGTCGAAGCGGTGGGCCTCGCCGATTACGGCCGCCCCGGCAACTACTTCGAGCGGCAGATCGGCGTGTGGACGAAGCAATATCGCGCGGCCGAAACGGGGCGCCTCGACGCGATGGAGACGCTGATCGACTGGCTGCCGAAAGCGTGCCCCGAGGACACGGGCCGGCCGGCGCTCGTGCACGGCGATTTCCGGATCGACAACCTGATGTTCGCGCGCGACGGCTATCGCGTGCAGGCCGTGCTCGACTGGGAGCTGTCGACGCTCGGCAACCCGCTCGCCGATCTCGCGTATTTCTGCATGTGCCTGCGGCTGCCGTCCGGCGGGCAGGTGCGCGGGCTCGCGGGCCAGGATCGCGCGGCGCTCGGGATTCCCGACGAAGCGGCGATCGTCGCGCGCTACTGCGAACTGCGCGGCATCGCGCCGATCCGCGACTGGCATTTCTACCTCGCCTTCAGTTTCTTCCGGCTCGCGGCGATCGCGCAGGGCGTGAAGGCGCGCGCGCTGCAGGGCAACGCATCGAGCGAGCAGGCGCTGCGCGTGGGCGAAATGGCCGGCCGGCTCGCCGAGCTGGCCGTCGGCGTGATCGACGCGCATCGCTGACGTCGCCTGCGAAGCGTCGCGATTGCGGCGCTCGTCGAGCGGCGACACGACAACACAATCAATGGAGGAGCACAGCAACATGGCAACGAACCTGTTCGACCTGACGGGCAAGATCGCACTGGTGACGGGCGCGAGCCGCGGCATCGGCGAGGAAATCGCGAAGCTGCTCGCGGAGCAAGGCGCGCACGTGATCGTGTCGAGCCGCAAGCTCGACGACTGCCAGGCGGTTGCGGACGCAATCATCGCGGCGGGCGGTCGCGCCGAAGCGCTGGCGTGCCACGTCGGGCGGCTGGAGGACATCGCCGCGACGTTCGAGCACATCCGCGGCAAGCACGGCCGCCTCGACATCCTCGTGAACAACGCGGCCGCGAACCCGTATTTCGGGCACATCCTCGATACCGATCTCGCCGCGTACGAGAAGACCGTCGACGTGAACATCCGCGGCTACTTCTTCATGTCGGTCGAAGCCGGCAAGCTGATGAAGACGCACGGCGGCGGCGCGATCGTCAACACCGCGTCGGTGAATGCGTTGCAGCCGGGCGACCGGCAAGGCATCTACTCGATCACGAAGGCGGCCGTCGTCAACATGACGAAGGCGTTCGCGAAGGAATGCGGGCCGCTCGGCATCCGCGTGAATGCGCTGCTGCCGGGGCTCACGAAGACGAAGTTCGCGGGCGCGCTGTTCGCCGACAAGGACATCTACGAGACGTGGAAGGCGAAGATCCCGCTGCGCCGCCACGCGGAGCCGCGCGAAATGGCCGGCACCGTGCTGTATCTCGTGTCGGCCGCGGCGAGCTATACGAACGGCGAATGCATCGTCGTCGACGGCGGCCTGACGATCTGAGCGCGCGATGAAACTCGACAGCTACGCGGGCCAGGCCGTGATGATCACCGGCGCTGCGAGCGGCTTCGGCGCGCTGCTCGCGAGCGAACTCGCCGCGATGGGCGCGCGGCTCGCGCTCGGCGACCTGAACGGCGACGCGCTCGAACGCGTGGCCGCGCCGCTGCGCGCGGGCGGCGCCGACGTGATCGCGCAGCGCTGCGACGTGCGCATCGAAGCCGACGTCGCAGCGCTCGTGCATGAAGCCGTCGCGCGCTTCGGGCGGCTCGACGTCGGCATCAACAACGCGGGCATCGCACCGCCGATGAAAGCGCTGATCGACACCGACGAAGCCGACCTCGACCTGAGCTTCGCGGTGAACGCGAAGGGCGTGTTCTTCGGGATGAAGCACCAGATCCGCCAGATGCTCGTGCAGCGCGAAGGCGTGATCCTGAACGTCGCGTCGATGGCCGGCCTCGGCGGCGCGCCGAAGCTGGCCGCGTACGCGGCGTCGAAACATGCGGTGGTCGGGCTCACGAAGACGGCCGCGCTCGAATACGCGCGCCACGGCATCCGCGTGAACGCGGTGTGCCCGTTCTACAGCACGACGCCGATGGTCACCGACAGCGATATCGGCGAGCGCCAGGGTTTCCTCGCGCAGGGCTCGCCGATGAAGCGGCTCGGCCGGCCCGACGAAATCGTCGCGACGATGCTGACGCTGTGCGCGAAGGAAAACACTTATCTGACCGGGCAGGCCGTCGCCGTCGACGGCGGCGTCTCGGCCTTCTGAACCGGACGAACGGAAACACGCAATCTCGAGGAGTCGATCATGGACTTTGGCTACACCCCGAAAGTGGAAGCGCTGCGCGAACGCGTGCGGGCATTCATGGACGCGCACATCGTGCCGCGCATCCGTCAGTGGAACGACGAGGTGCATGCGGGCCAGTATCCCGTGTCGTTCATGGAGGAACTGAAGGAACGCGCGAAAGCGGAAGGGCTGTGGAACCTCTTCCTGCCGCATTTGAAGGACGACGAGCCCGGCACGGGCCTGACGAACCTCGAATACGCGCCGCTCGCCGAAATCATGGGGCGCGTGAGCTGGGCGTCGGAAGTGTTCAACTGCAACGCGCCGGATACCGGCAACATGGAGCTGCTGCACATGTTCGCGACGCCCGAGCAGCGCGAACAGTGGCTGCTGCCGCTGCTGCGCGGGGAAATCCGTTCGGCGTTCGCGATGACGGAGCCCGACGTCGCGTCGTCGGATGCGACCAACATCACGACCCGCATCGAGCGCGTGGGCGACGAGTACGTGATCAACGGCCGCAAGTGGTTCATCACGAACGCCGCGCATCCGAACTGCAAGATCTTCATCGTGATGGGCAAGACCGATCCCGATGCGGAATCGCACCAGCAGCAGAGCATGATCCTCGTGCCGCGCGACACGCCGGGCGTGACGGTCGTGCGCAACATCACGGTGGTCAATCACTACGCGCCCGAGGGGCACTGCGAGATCACGTTCGACAACGTCCGCGTGCCGGCGCGCAACTTGCTCGGCGAGGAAGGCAGCGGCTTCGCGCTCGCGCAGGCGCGCCTCGGGCCGGGTCGTATCCACCACTGCATGCGTTCGATCGGCGCGGCCGAGCTGGCGCTGGAGCTGATGGTCGACCGCGCGCAGTCGCGCGTCGCGTTCGGCAAGCCGCTGAACCGGCACGGCACCGTCGGCGAATGGATCGCGCGTTCGCGCATCGAGATCGACCAGGCGCGCCTGCTGGTGCTGAAGGCCGCGTGGATGATCGACAAGGTCGGCGCGAAGGCGGCGCGCAAGGAAATCTCGATGATCAAGGCGCTCGTGCCGACCGTCTACACGGACGTGTGCGACCGCGCGATGCAGGTATTCGGCGCGGCGGGCCTGAGCCCCGATACGCCGCTGGCCGACCTGTGGACCTGGGGCCGCGCGCTGCGCTTCGCCGACGGCCCGGACGAGGTGCACCTGCAGGCGATCGCGCGGATGGAGATCAAGGACGGCGAACCCGGTGCGACCGCGCCGTACCTGACGCCGCCGCCGCGCGGGTGAGCGGCGCGACGTGGACGAACGAATGGCGCCCGCCGTAAGATCTCGGCAAGGAGATTCGGCGATGCGTCTTTCGAAGATTGATCTGAACCTGTTCGTCGTATTCGAGGCGATCTACAACAAGCGCAACCTGACGCGCGCGGCCGAGGTGCTGAACCTCACGCAGCCGGCCGTCAGCAACGCGCTGGCGCGACTGCGCAAGACGCTGAACGATCCGCTGTTCGTCAGCACGCCGGCCGGGATGATGCCGACGCCGATGGCCGAGAACATCGTCGGCCGCGTACGCGAGGCGCTGCAACTGCTCGATTCGAGCGCGCACGAAGGCGACGTGTTCGATCCGGCTACTTCGGAGCGCGTGTTCCGGCTGAGCATGAGTGACCTGACCGAAGCGCTGCTGCTGCCGGCGCTCGGCGAGCTGCTGCAGGCGCATGCGCCCGGCATGCACGTGCGCAGCTATACGATGGACCGCCGCGAAGTCGCGACCGCGCTCGCGAACGGCTCGGTCGACATCGCGATCGACGCGCCGCTGATCGGCGATCCGCATCTGCACCAGGCGCTGCTCGTGCAGGACCGCTACGCGTGCATGATCCGCGACGATCATCCGTTCAAGGGCGACACGCTGACCATGGACGACTACCTGTCGATGGGGCACATCCACGTGTCGAGCCGCCGCAAGGGTAGCGGGCACGTCGACGCGGAACTGACGCGGCTCGGGCTGCGCCGCAACATCCAGATGCGCGTGCAGCACTACATGGTCGCGCCGCTGATCGCGATGCGCGGCGATCTCGCGTTGACCGCGCCGTTGCGGCTCTTGCAGCGCTATCCGGCGCGGATTCTCGAACTGCCGTTCGAGATGCCGGCGCTCGATTACTTTTGCTACTGGCATCGCAGCGCCGATCAGGATCAGGGGAGCCGGTGGCTGCGCGAGCAGTTGATGACGCTGATGGGCGGGATCGGCGACGGGCGGTGACGCGTGGCGTGCGTTCGCCGATACCTCAGTGCCGCTCAATACGAATCGTCGTCGAAGCGCGACAATGCCGGCCGACGCTTCATGTCCTTCAACCAGTCCCGGACCTGTTCCGGATCCTCGAACTCGCGCAGCGCGACGCTCAGGTCCTGGTTGCTCCGCTGCATGCCGGCAATGTCGCGCGCGAGCATGCGCAGCACGGTATCGGGCGCGACCTTGGTGGACGACGCGATGCCGTAGGTCCGCCGGAAGTCGTTCTCGACGTGCACGATCTCCTGGTCGAGCTCGCGCAGTTGTTCCTCGAGGATCCCGTTGTAGCGCGTGAGTCGCGCTTCGCCGAGGCCGTCGATCGCGCGCCGGTCGATCTGTTCGATCTCCAGCTGCAGCTCGAGCAGTTGCAGCAGGTTGCCCTTCTCGTACGCGCGGTTGACCCGCTGCATCAGCACGGTCTTGCGTTGCTGCTCCTGCGGATCGGTTTCGCGATCGGGATGCAGCGCGCTCGCGAGCTTGCGATAGATCTCGCGGATCGATTTGTTCGATTCGGCTCGCTCGGCTTCGATGCGCGCCTTCGCGGCCGATTGCTTCGGTGCTTTCTTGCGCTTCGCGCGCTGGGCCTCGCGGGCCGCGTGAGCGGCCATGTCGCGCTCGAACTGCGCGTCTAGTTCGGCCTGCATGCGTGCTGCGAGTTCGTCAGGCGACAGCGTGTCGAGATCGTCCAGCGGTTGCGATTGCGGTTCGGCTTCCCGTTCCGGTTTCGCCGGCTCGGGATCGGCCGCGGCGGCGCCGACGTTTCCGGACGCGGCATGCCGGTTGTAGATGACCTTCAGCGCCGGGTCGTCGCTCACGTTCAGCAAATCACCCGCCATGTCGGCGATCAGGTCGGACAGCGTGCGTTGCTCGGCCTTGCTCAGGCCCTTCTGCAGGAACGCGTCGTCGAGCAGATGGATCAGCCGGATGCGCAGTGCCGTCGCTTCCTGTTCGAGCGGCAACAACCCGTCGACGAATTTCTTCTGGAACGCCGGCATCACGGCGTCCCACGCGCCGAGTCGCTCGCGCCGCGTCTCGATCTGCTTGACGAGCGTATTGAACGTTTGCTGTGCTTTCGACAGGCTGGCTGTCTCGTGGCCGGGCGCGATGGCGACCGCGGCACCGCGACGTGCGGTCATGATGAGTGTCCTCCGGCCGCGGCGGGACGCGCGGCAGGCCGGTATTTTAGCCGGATGCCTGCGGGGCGGCGCGCAATGGGCGCTTCCCGGCGGGCCGCCGCGGCGTTCTCGTGTTCGCGCCGGATCGTGGGCCGTCAATCGCCGAACAACTGCCCCTGCCCCGAGATCACGCGTTCGAAATCGTCGCGCAGGAACGGCAGGATCGCATCGGCGACGGGCTGAAGCTGGCGGCTCAGGTAGAACGCGTAGTCGATCGGCGAGCGCATCGTCTCGAGCGGCTCGGGGCCGGCCGTCGTCATCACGTAGCTGATCCACCCGCCGCGCTGATACTGCAGCGGCCGGCCCCGCGCATGATTGAACTCGTCGGCGATGCGCGCCGCGCGCACGTGCGGCGGCACGTTGCGCTCGTATTCGCGCAGCGGCCGGCGCACGCGCTTGCGGTAGACGAGCTGATCGTCGAATTCGCCGGCCAGCGTGCGCCGCACGTAGTCGCGAATGAAATCCTGATACGGCTCGCGCCTGAACACGCGCCGGTACAGCTCGCGCTGGAATTGCTGCGCGAGCGGCGTCCAGTCGGTGCGCACCGTTTCGAGCCCCTTGAACACGAGGTCCTCGCCGCCGTCGGCGGTCGCCGCGAGCCCCGCATAGCGCTTCTTGCTGCCTTCTTCCGCGCCGCGCACGGTCGGCATCAGGAAGCGGCGGTAATGCCGTTCGTATTGCAGTTCCAGCGCGCTGTCGAGCCCGAACTGCTCGCGCAGGTGGGTATGCCACCAGCGATTCACGTGTTCGACCAGCGCGCGGCCCTTGGCGCCGGCTTCGTCGTCGTCGTGCGCGCGGCCGAGCCATACGAACGTCGAATCGGTATCGCCGTAAATCACTTCGTATCCCTGACCTTCGATCAGTTTGCGCGTGCGATGCATGATCTCGTGGCCGCGCATCGTGATCGACGACGCGAGGCGCGGGTCGAAGAAGCGGCAACCCGTCGAGCCGAGCACGCCGTAAAACGAATTCATGATGATCTTCAGTGCCTGCGACAGCGGCGCGTTGCGCTGCCGCTTCGCGTCGTCGCGGCCTTCCCACACGCGGCGCACGATGTCGGGCAGGCAGTGCGCGGTGCGCGAGAAACGCGCCCCGAGAAAACCGGGCACCGATGCGTCGTCGCCGGGATGCGCGAGCCCTTCGATCAGGCCGACGGGATCGATCAGGAACGTGCGGATGATCGACGGATAGAGGCTCTTGTAGTCGAACACGAGCACCGAGTCGTACAGCCCGGGCCGCGAATCCATCACGAAGCCGCCGGGGCTGTTCTGCCCCGTCACGTCGCCGAGGTTCGGCGCGACATAGCCGAGCCGGTGCATGCGCGGCAGGTACAGGTGCGTGAACGCCGCGACCGAGCCGCCGGTGCGATCGGCAGCCAGCCCCGTGACGCTCGCGCGTTCCAGCGCGAAGGACAGCAGGTCGGCCTTGTCGAAGATGCGCGTGACGAGCTCGCAATCCTTCAGGTTGTAGCGCGCGAGCGCGGGCTTGTCGTGATCGAAGCGGCGCTGGATCTCGTCCATCCGCTGGTACGGGTTGTCGATCGACTTGCCTTCGCCGAGCAGCGCTTGCGACACGTATTCGAGGCTGAACGACGGGAAGGTCCACGTCGCGGATTTCAGCATGTCGATGCCGTCGAGGATCAGCCGGCCGGCCGCGCCCGCGAAGAAGTGGTCGGGCTGCTGGCCGTGCGCGCGCCAGTCGAGCACGCTGCCGCCGCGCCCGAGCTTCAGCGGGATGCCGTACTGCTCGGAATGGGCATGCAGGATGCGCAGGTCGAACTGCACGAGGTTCCAGCCGATCACCGCATCGGGATCGTGCTCGTCGAACCAGTCGTTCAGCCGCGCAAGCATCGCGGGCCGGCTGTCGCAGTAGTCGAGGTCGAAGTCGAGGGGGCCTGCGTCGCTGCTTGCATCGCCGTTCGGCGGGCCGAGCATGTAGACCTGGCGCTGCCCGCAGCCTTCGAGCGCGATCGAGTACAACTCGCCGTGGATGCTGGTTTCGATGTCGAGCGACACGCAGCGCAGCGTGGGGCGGTAACCGGTGGCGGGCTTCAGCTCGCCGCCGGTCAGCGTGCCGTCGCGGCCGGGCTGGCCGCGAAACGCCACGCACGCGGTGATGAAGCGCTCCATCGCATAGCGGTCGGGCGGCTGCACGTCGGCTTCGTACACATCGACGCCGGCGGCGGCCAGACGCTTCTGGAGTCCCGACAGATGACGGTAGCGCTTGCAATAGAGGCCGACGACCGGGCGCTGCCGGAAATCGCGCAGCGCGAGCGGACGCAGCTCGGCGTCGCGCTCGCCGGCCAGCGTGCGTTCCGCGAGCGCCTGCTGCTCGGCCGGGATGAACGCGACGGCTTCCTGCGGGCGCAACCGCACGCGGCGCGGGCCGTGTCCGGTTGCCAGCCAGAACTCGATCTCGATGCCGGATGCGGTGTCCCGCCAATGGCGGGTAAGGATGAAGCCCTGCTCGAACGCCGTCAAAACGCTTGCTCGTCGTGGATGCCCAGGCGGCGGATTTTAGCGCTTGGGCGGCGGATATGCCGACGTCACCGCGGACAAAAAAAGGGGCGGAGCGACGTCGAATTATTGACTGATGTGTCCATAACGCCTATTCTGCCGCCATGGTGAGACCACGTGAATTCGATCGGGACGAGGTGCTGGAGCGCGCGCTGCGCGTGTTCTGGGAAAAGGGCTACGCCGCGACGTCCACTGACGACCTGCTGAGCGCAATGCAGATCGGCAGGCAGAGCCTCTATAACGCGTTCGGTGACAAGCGCAAGCTGTACGTCGAAGCGCTTGAACGTTATCAGTCGGAGAGCGTGTCGGGCCACATCGCGCGCCTGACGGCGCCGGCGTCCGCGCTCGCGGGCATCGAGGCGTTGCTGCTCGGCGTGATCGCCGTCAACGCGGCCGAACGTGTGCTCGGTTGCATGGGGGTCAATGCGATCTGCGAATTCGGCGCGGCCGATCCCGAACTGGTCGGCTTGCGTGAGAAGGCCGGTGCGATGCTACATCGGCAGGTCGTCGCCCGCATTCGTGAAGGGCAGGATGTGGGCGAGATCGCCCCTGCGCTCGATGCGCGCGAGGCCGCGAACTTCGTCCTGACGACGATGTACGGGATCCAGCTCGGTGCGCGCGCCGGCGCGAAGCCGCAGGCGTTGCGCGCCACCGCCGGCTTTGCGGCCGACCGGCTCAGGGCGCACTGATATCGATGCAGGCAGGGCAACGCGCCGGCATGAGAGCCGGCGCTTTTTTGTGGGAAGTTATTGACTGATCAGTCCATTAAGGAGCGAAGCATGACAGGCAATTCCGAGGGTATGCACAAGGCGGCGATCGTGTTTGGCGGCTCGCGTGGGATCGGCGCGGCCATCGCGCGGCGGCTTGCGGCCGACGGCGCGAATGTCGCGTTCACCTATGTCTCGGCGCCGGAGCGCGCGCACGAGACCGCGGCCGCGATCGAGGCGCGCGGGCGAGCCGCGCTGGCGATCCGTGCCGACAGCGCGGATGCGGACGCAATCCGGCAGGCCGTCGCACAAGCAGTCGAACGTTTCGGGCGGCTCGACGTCGTCGTGGTCAACGCGGGCATCCTGAAGCTGGGAGACGTGGCCGACGTGAGCGTCGACGATCTCGACCGGATGCTCGCGGTCAACGTGAGAGGCGTATTCCTGGCCATCCAGGCCGGCGCTGCGCATCTCGCGCGCGGCGGCCGCATCGTCACGATCGGCAGCAATACGGCCGTGCGCAGCGGACATCCGGGTTCGAGCGTCTATTCGATGACGAAGGCCGCGGTGGCCGTGATGGTCAAGGGCATCGCCGTCGATCTCGCACCGCGCGGCATTACGGTCAACAACGTGCAGCCGGGGCCTGTCGAGACCGACATGACGGCCGATCATCTCGACCAGATCCGTCCGTTGATTCCGCTGCAGCGCGCCGGCAGTGGGGACGAGATCGCATCGCTGGTGGCGTGGCTCGCCGGTGCGGAATCGGGCTACATGACGGGTTCGAGCCTGACGATCGACGGCGGGATGGCGCTGTAGCTCGAAGAAGCACGCGAAACCGTTGCGCGACGCGCCGTTGGGTGCGCATTGAATTGGCCGGTTCGAGCGCGAACCGGCCCCGCTCAAACATGCCCCTCATGCTCGATCGCCCCACCGCTCCCGACCGGCGCCGCGACCCTCACCGGCACCCCCGCCGCCCTTGCCGCCCGCTTCGCCCACATCGCCGTCAGAATCGGCACGAGAATCGCCGTCACGAGGCATGCGGTCGCGACGATCGCCGTCGCCGCCGGCACCATCGGCTTGAACTTCGGGATCATCTCGCCGATGATCGCCGGGTTCGCGACCGCGGCGCCGGCTGTCGACGACGCGGCCAGCCCGGCCGTCCCGTTACCGCCGCCGATCACCTTGTCCGCCAGCATCAACGGTACACCCGTCACGACGATCACCGCGAGCCCGAGCGCGATGCCCGGCAGCCCGCTCTTCGCGATCACGTGCAGGTCGATGCCGTTGCCGAGCGCGAAACCGAAAAACGGGATCAGCGGATGCACGCAGCGCCCGAACAATTCGCGCAGCGCCACATCGAGGTTGCCGAGCGTGAAGCCGATCAGGAACGGCAGCACCGCGCCGACGAAGAGCCGCGTCTCGAACACCGCGACGCCGGCTGCGCCGAGAATCAGCATGCTGACGAGCGGCCCCGATTCGATCGACATCAGCACGAACGCGCCGGCCTCTTCCTTGCTGCCGTACTGCTGCATCACGGCCGCGTAGAGGCCGCCGTTGGTCATGTCCATCGAGGTCGTGATCGCGAGCAGCGACAGGCCCGCGAACAGGCCGGTGCGGATGCCGTCGTCGGGGATGAACCGCGCGGCGATCACCGTCGCGAGCCACGCGACCACGATCTTCGTCGCGAGCAGCGTGCCCGATTTGCGCAGCACGACGCCCGCTGCGCGCAGGTTGATCGTCGCGCCCATGCAGAAGAACCATACGGCGAGGATCGGCACCGTGCCGGCGATCAGGCCGTTGGTGAACGAGCCGAAGTACTTGCCGGCGTTCGGCGCGAACGTATGCACGCACGCGCCGAGCAGCATCGGGACCAGCATGAGCCCGCCCGGAATGCGGTCGATAGCCTGTTTCAGCTTCACGTCTCCTCCGTGGACGTCGATGCGTCCCGTTGTCGAATGATGTCTGTTGACTGACTATAGGACATGTTTCGGCATGGTGGTCCGTTTTTGTGAATGTCGACGGCGGTCGTATCATCCGGAAGCGACGACGGTCGCGCGGGATCGAGCGTGTGCCGGCCGCGAACCGGCAAAACGAAAAAACGAGACGGCGCAAAGAACGAATGAAACAGATGAAAATGACGATGCGCATGGGCATCGCGATGCTGGCGCTCGGCGCGGGCCTCGGCGCGAACGGCGCGCACGCAACGAGCACGGTGGACTGCGGGAAGCTCGATGCGGCCACGAGCGGCCCGGACGACAACTTCCGGCCACCGGCGTCCGGCACGGTCGTCGGTATGGGGCGCGCGTATTTCCATTCGGCGCCCGACGCGCGGTGCGTCACGAAGCGGACTTTCATCGTCCCCGGCGATTCGGTGACGGTCTACAAGTCGCACGGGCGCTGGTACGACATCATGTACGTGAACGGCAAGACCGGCGACGACTTCGAAGGATGGGTCGAGCAGGACCGTGTGCGCCTCGGCGGTCAGTACGGCGCGCAGTAGTCGCCGGCCGCGGCGGCGCTACGCGGTCGCCCATGCGAAATCGCGCTCGAGGTTTTCCGCGCGCAGCGGCCGCTGATACAGGTACCCCTGCGCGTACTGGATCCCGACCGCATGCAGCGCGCGATGCTGCGCCTCGGTCTCCACGCCTTCCGCGATGATCTTCAGGCCGTAGTGATGCGCGACGGCCGCGATTCCCTCGATGAGCCTCGCGCTGCCGCCGTCCAGTTGCGACACGAACTGTCGATCGATCTTCACGTAGTCGAACGGAAAGCGCGACAGCATGTCGAGATTGCTGTGATGCGTGCCGAAATCGTCGATCGCGAACTTCGCGCCTTTCGACCGCAGCGCATGGAAGATCTCGGTGGTGCGCGCGTTCTTCTCGAGCAGGATGCGCTCGGTGACTTCGAGCACCAGCGTGAAGCCGGGCGGCAGCGCGCGAATCGCGTCCTCGACGACGGCCACGAACCGCGCGCGCTCGAGGTCCTGCGGCGCGACGTTTACCGCGATGCGCAGCGGCGCGGACGGCGTCAGCGCGGTCAGTTCGGATACGGCCGTGCGCAGCACGAATTCGGTGATCTTCGGCAACATGGGGCTCGATTCCACCTGCGGGATGAACGCGGCCGGGCTGATGGCCCCCCACTTCGGATGCTGCCAGCGCAACAGCGCCTCGACGCCGACCGTCCTGCGCGTCCGCACGTCGACGATCGGCTGGTACACCACATGGAACTCGTTGCGCCTGAGCGCGTGGCGCACGGCTTTCAGCAGCAGCCGCCGCGGCGCCATCGCGAGCAGGTAGGCGGCCATCACGAGGCTGTCGGCCAGCAGCACGATCGTCGCGCAGATCAGCCGGTAGTGGCGCTGGACCTGTGACGCGTAGCGCGCCGATGCGACGACCGACACCGTGAACGGCCAGCGCCGCGAGGCCATCGTGCTGCCGCCCGCGGGGCCTGCATCCGTTTCCGGCGCGAACGCACCGTGCTGATCGAGACGCCCCGAGCCCGCGATCGACAGCGTGGCCGTTTCCGCTTCGTTGCCGGCGCCGCGCGCGAGCGCGTCGGCCACGTAGTCGCCTTCGATCAGGTACAGGACGCCCGCGCCGCGCGCGGTGGCGCGGAACGCGGACAGCACCGGAACGCCATGCTGGAACGGCGTCTGACGCAGCAGCGTGACGATCGTCGATCCCGGTTCGGGTTCGCGCGCGTACGCGGCGAGCGGCAGGTCGATCGAGCCGAGCGCCGACGAGCATGTGACGCGACCGTCGCTCACCAGTGCGACGGCACGCAGATAGCGCAGGCGAGTGCTCACTTCGGCAAGTGACCGGAACACCGTCGCGCACGGCCGTCCGACGAGCGCGGTCAACTCGTCCGCGTGTCGGAGGCGCACGCCGTCCAGAATGCGATCCACGGAGGCCACGATGTCGTTTGCCACGACACGCTCGTGCGCGGTGACGGCATCGCGCGCATAGCGGTCGGCCAGCATGATCGCAAGCACGGGCACGAGCACGCAGATGATCACGGCGGCGAAAAAGACGCCGCGCGGCCACGCGCCGCTGCGCTGGAAAAGGGGCTTCGAGCCGGGCGTGAGCGCCCACAGTCGTGCGATTGCCTTTGATGTTGTACGCATGGCGTGGCAAGTCGAACTGGTCGATGCGCGAACGGCGCGCATGCCGCATGCCTGATGCCGGCCATGCGGCTTCGCGCGCCGGTTTCGGGACGCCGATCGATTTGGCCGTCGCGACGGCATCGGGTGAGCCTGTCGCGATCGGCCATTCATCTGGCAGCATTGCTCAATAACATGCGCGCATCAAGCATGTATATCGACGCAGCGTACCGAAAAAAGCCCCGGCCGCACAGTGTGTGCGGCCGGGACAAAAGACACCGTCTCTTGGCACGAGGATGGTGCGCGGCCAGTATAAGATGCGGCGCGCCATTACGAAATATTATTGTCTAAAAATTGGCGCGGTTTTGTGATTGTGTCTCAAAAAGAAACATTTCAATGTGACGCCGTGGCCGGCAGTCTGCCGCCAGCGCGTCAAACCGGAGCGTTGTGATGGAAGAAAATGCCGCACCCACGGTCGTCGTGACCGATGGCGCCGCCGTGGCGGACGGCGGTTCGCTGTGGATCCGGATTTCTGTGGACGGAGAGACCCGCGACTATTCGCTCGATCGCGCACTCGCGTCGCGCGGTACGCCGAGCTACGACAGCATCCGCGGCGCGCACGGCGTGCTGTCGAACGACGAACGACGCGAATTGCGGCGGTTGCTGGCGCGCATCGCCGACCCGGCGATGTGGCGCGGCATCGTCGGCACGTTCATCGAGGTGCTGGAGCGGCCCGACGAGCCATGAACGAGGCGGGGCCGGCCGGGATTCAGAAATCTTCGCGCATCTTGTGGAGCAGGCCGCTCGGTGACTGATGCGTGTCCACGGCGGTAAGGACATCGGTCAGGAACCACGGCAGGTTCAGCTGCGTGTCGGAATCGCCGACGCAGACGCGGATCGGCGGTGCGCTGGAGGGGGAACGGGCGCCTTGCGCGGCATCCCGCGACGGCACGCAATTCTTCGCGTATGCGTGAGCCGCAGCCGGAGCCGGCGCGACGGCCCCGGAGGGCGTACCGGCGATGGCCGGCGCGCTGATGGCGGTAAACAGGGTCAGGGCAGCGGCAAGGGCGACGCGTTTCATGGGGACTCTCCGACGATGCTCGTTCGACCGTGCGAGCCGATGCGAGTTCGTCCCGACAGGATCGCTCAGCCGCCCGCGCCGGCCGCCGGCTGCGCCACTGCCGCGGCTGCGCCCCGCGTGGACGTCATTCCACGCAGGTATATTGTCGCCGTGCATCGACCGGCCGGCGATATCGCGCGGCTTCGTTTGCACGTCACCGTGCGCGTGCACTGCCGGCCGTCTGGATCGCGCAGCCCGCGGTGAAGCATCCACAGCAAATCCAGGAACCAGAGAACATTCCGAGCCCGCCCATGCCCACGAGCGATACCGAAGTCGTTTTTCAAATAACCGCGGATGATCTCGTCCACGCATACCGCCTGAATCTTTGGCGCAGGTACAACGGGAAAGCCCTGCTCAAGTCGTTTGCGACTCTTGCGATCGTGTACGTCGTGCTGCTGGTCGGCGGTGTCCGGGTAGCAAGCGGACATTTTCCGGAATGGCGCCATGTCTGGATGGCCGCGGGAATCGCGGCTGTCGTGGCGATCGGCGTGCCCGTTCTGAATCACCTGATCATGCCGCGCGCAGGCCGCAAGATTTACGACCAGCAAAGGGCGCTTCATCAGCGTTACACGGTCATTTTCGAAGGTGACCGCTTCGTGGTCGAAACGCCGACTTCGCGCGACGAAATTCACTATGCGGATCTCATTCACTGGAGCGAGGATCGTCAGATGATCCTGCTTTATCAGTCATCGGTGATGTTCCGCGTGGTACCGAAGCGCGTGCTGGACGATGGACAACTGGCATTCCTGCACCAGGCGCTGCTTCGGAACGGCGTGCGCAAGGTCTAGCGGGACGCGGGGCGGGTAGCGAAGTCCGGACGGTCCGCGCCGTCCGGGTCTCAACGTGCGGTTCCGGCCAGAAGTCCCCGCGCATCACATCACTGATAGCCGTAACACTGCTTTAGCCCCGCGTAGTCGTAGAAGTGGCTGCCCGGCGCGATCTTCGCGCCGTCGCACGCGGCCTGGAAATCCGTCTCGCGCTCGTTGTACAGCATCTTCACGATGAGCCGCGACCCGTTGCGATAGACGTCCCACTGCATGTTCGCGGCCATCGGCGATACCTGATCGCCGCGCCACGGGTTGTTCGCATACGTGTACGTCTGCGCCTGAGGCGTCGGCACGAACACGTTCTTCAGGTTCATGATCGACGCGAACGGAATCACGACCTCCGCATGCGTGAAGCGCAGCTTCGCGGCGTGCGTCAGGTCGCCGCGCGCGATCGCGTCGACCTCGGCGAAGAAATCGTCCTGCAGCCCCTTCGCCATCCGGTACGTCACGGGGTTCGCTTCCTGGATGCCGGGGCCCTTCTGGTAGTAGTCCTCGGCATCCTGCAGGTACGCGAGATACTGCGCCTGCTCGGCACCGATGTACTGCTCCATCGTGACGCCGCCGGTTTCAGCGGTCATGGCAGGCGCAACCTGCAGCAGGTTGTACAGCACGTTCACTGCGTCGACGGCCGTCGCGATCTTCGTCTTGCCGTCGCCCTTCAGCGTGTTGGTGAACTTGCCGTCCGTCGACGTGAACGCATAGGTGCCGGTATTCGCGAACGTGTAGCCGTCGGCGCCGAGCTTCGCGATGAAGGCGGGCGACACGAGTGCGGACAGCACCGTTTGCGCGACGTCGGCCGCCTGCGGCGCGGCCTTGATCGCCTTCAGCTTCGCGGCCACCGTCGCGTCGTTTGCATAGGCCTGGTACGCCTGGCTCGCCTGATAGGTCGCGTAGTACGGATCGCTCGCGTCGGTCACGAGATCGGTGGCCGGTTTCAACGCGTGGAAATACAGCAGGAAACGATTGGTGCCGGCCGGCTGCGCGACCGGCGCGCTCGCCGGATAGCCGGACGGCGCGGCCGGCAGCGTGATGGCCGACGCCAGTGCCGGCTGCGCGGCAACGAGCGCCGCCGAGAAATACGTCGAACTGTCGACCGCGCGATCCTGGCCCGAGTTGACCACCACCACCTGCCGGTTGCCGGCGGCGAACAGCGCGGGCAGCCGCTGCGCGAGACGCGCGGCGAGTTGCTGATGTTCGCGGATGCCGGCTTGCGTGAGGTTGCCGTACCCGGGTGTCGAGATGCCCTGCACGCCATAGCCGAGTAGCGCATTGGCCTTCATCATCGTGTATGTGTCGGCCTTGAGCTGCGCGCCGAGCGCGGTCAGCGCGCCGTCGGCCTCGGCCTTGAGCAGCATCGCGTAGATCGCGCCGTCGTACTTGAAGCCCGACAGCCCGCGCGAGCCGTGACGGGCGACGAGTTCGGTATAGACGGGCGCGTAGCCGGCCGGCGGCGCTTCGTACGTCGCGGCGTCCTGTTGCGGACGGTACGGCGTCTTCGTCTGGTAGTAGGTCGCGGGTGCCGGGGCCGGCGTGGGCTGCGGCTGCGGGGCCGGCGCCGTGCCGTTGTTGTCGGCCGACGTGGCAGGCGCTGTCGAGTCATTCCCGCCGCAAGCGGCGAGCAACAGGCAGGCAATCGTGAGGGCGGCGGCGGTGCGGGTCGGGCGTGTCATCGTGGCGGGCAACGGATCGGACGATGCGCATGCGCGTCGTCCGTTTCCGGGGATGTGATCGAACCCCGAAGTGTTGCAAGCGACTTTGACAGCAGAATGTCAGGATGCGGGCGGGCAAGCGCCCGATTGCCGCCGGACCGGCGATGACGGCCGGCCGCGGCCGGCCCGTGTGCCGGCGCTCAGTGCAGCCCGGCCGATGCGATCGAGCGCACCGTATCGGTGATGCTCACGCAGCCCGACAGCCCGAAATGCTCGGCCTCGCGGCGTTCCGGCTCGCTGCTCGCGATCCCGACCGCGCGCTCCGGCGGCACGCCGAGCGCTTGCAGCGCGACATCGAACGGATGCTGATTCGATCCGGACTCCTGTCGATTCGCGTCCGTGACGACGACCGAGAAGCGGTCGAGGTTCGCGCGGCCGAACTGGCCTTCGAACATGTCGCTGAGCCGCGCGGCCGGCAGCGTCGTGACGAGACCGAGTCGATAGCCTTCTTCCGATGCCCGGTCGAGCCACTGGATGATCGCGTCGCGCTGGTTGCGCGATTCGCGCGAATCCGGTGTTGCTTCGATCTGCGCGAATGCTGCGTCGAGACGGGTGACGATGGCTTCGATGACCACGGTGATTCCTTTTCAGAAACGTGATGATCCGTTCGCCGACGGGAATGCCTCACACCTTAGCGTCGATCCGGAAAACGCGACCAATTAATATTTTTAGCCGACTCATACGATTCGACTAATGAATGGGGCGGCCAGCCAGCGCGGGCGCGGGATGCGTGTCGCGCGGCAAGTCCCGCCGGAATGGCATCGTATGGGTGGCCTTCAACACGATGCACCAGCGTGGCGCACATTGCGGACGAATTACGCATATGCATCGGGAAAAACGGCATATCGAGCGATGGCCACGCGATATGCCGTGTTGCGATGCCGTGTGTGAGTCGTTGCTCAGTGCAACTTGATCGACGGCTGGTGACGGCTTTGCAGCCAGTGGCTCAGCGACTGGAACAGCGCGCGCTTCATGCCCACCACGTTGAACAGGTGCTTGCGATACAGGAACTTGTACAGCCCGATCGCCGCCAGCCCGTCGACGATCAGCGAGCGCGAGCGCACGCCGATGCCCGCCTGGTACACGGCGCCCGCGTGCCCGAGCGACACGACGGTGCCCGCATCGCGGAACGTGAAGCCGGCTACCGGCTTGCCGGCGACGCGGCGCGCGAATGCATTGACCAGATACACGGCCTGCTGGTGCGCGACCTGCGCGCGCGGCGGCAGGAACCCGCCCGCACCGGTCGACGGGCACGCGGCGCAGTCGCCGAACGCGTACACGTGCGGATCGTCGGGCGTCTGCAGCGTGTCGGTCACGATCACCTGGTTCGACCGGTTGAGCGCGATGTCGCCGATGTCCCGCAGCATCGCGGGCCCGGCGACGCCGGCCGCCCAGATCGTGATGTCGCTCGCGAGGCGTTCGCCGGTCGCGGTCGTCACGGCATCCGCGCCGACTTCCGCCACGCGCGTATCGGTCAGCACGTCGACGTTCAGCGCGCGAAGCTGCGCGTGCATCTTGCCGGACAACCGTTCGTCGAGCGCCGGCAGGATGCGCGGGCCGCCTTCGATCAGCCGGATGTGCACGTCGCGCGCGGATACCAGCGCCTTGAAGCGGTACGTCGTCAGTTGCTGGATCGCGTGCCGCAGCGCGGCGGCCAGCTCGACGCCGGTCGCGCCCGCGCCGATCACGTTGATGCAGATCGGCGCCGCGCGCCGCGCGGGCTGCTGCTCGGCCCGATGGTTCGCCTTCGTGCACGCAGCGAGGAACTTGCGGCGGAAATCCTCGGCCTGGTCGAGGTTTTCGAGCGGCAGCGCATGGCGCTCGGCGCCCGGCACGTTGAAGAAATTCGTCACGCTGCCGACCGCCAGCACGAGATCGTCATAGTCGAGCGTCCGCTGCGGCAGGATTTCCCTGCCGTCCGCATCCTGCACGGCCGCGATCGTCGCCGTGCGTGCCGCGCGGTCGACCCGCTGCAGCGCGCCCTGCACGAAGCGAAAGCCGTGGCGCTTCGCCTGCGCCGCGTATTCGATCGTGTGGGAAGCCGGATCGCGATGGCCCGACGCGGCTTCATGCAACAGCGGCTTCCAGAAGTGCGTCGGATAGCGGTCGACGAGCACGACTTCGGCTTGCCCGCGGCGTCCGACCGTATCGCCGAGACGCGTGGCGAGCTGCAGGCCGCCGGCGCCGCCGCCGACGATCACGATCCGCGGCAGGCGCGGTGCGCGGTCCGTTGCAAGGTTGGGCGTGGTGTTGTCCATGGTGGGCTCCCGCTGAATGACGATTCGCATGACATTGCTCAAGAACCGACGATATAGTTTCGTACCCAGTCGAACAATTTAATGTTTATAAGCGACTCATATGTATTCACTTATAGGAAAGACCGCGACGTTCCGGCAGTTGAAGGCGCTGGACATGATCGCGCGGCTCGGCAGCGTGTCGCGCGCGGCCGAGGAACTGAACCTGACGCAGCCGGCCGTGTCGCTGCAGGTTCGCCTGCTCGAGGAGGCCGTGGGCGCCGCGTTGCTGCAGCGGGTGGGGCGCGGCGTGCAATTGACCGCGGCGGGCGAGATCGTGGCGCGCTACGCGCGCGAGATCCTGCATCTGTGGAGCGAGGCCGGCGACGAAGTGGCCGCGCTGACGGGCGATCTCGGCGGCACGCTGCGGATCGGCGCGATCACGACGGCCGAATACCTGATCCCGCCGCTGCTCGTCAAATTCACCGCGACGCGCCCGCACGTGAAGACGTATTTCAAGGTCGGCAACCGCGACGACATCATCCGCATGCTCGCGACGCATGAAATCGATCTCGCGGTGATGGGCAGCGCGCCGAAGGAGCTGCGTACGCACGCGGTCGAATTCGCGAAGCATCCGATGGTGTTCGTCGCGGCGCCCGGCCATCCGCTGATGCAGCGCAAGCGCGTCGCGCTGAAGGATCTCGAATCCGCGCACCTGCTCGTGCGCGAACGCGGCGCGGGCACGCGCTCGACCGTCGAGAGCCTGTTCAAGAACGCGGGCTACCGCTTTCATGTGGGCTCCGAACTGTCGAGCAACGAGGCGATCAAGCAGATGGCCGAAGCGGGGCTCGGCGTCGCATTCCTGTCGTTGCACGCGTGCGCGCTTGAATTGCGCACGGGCCTGCTCGGGCAACTGCCGTTTCCGGGCAACCCGATCGAGCGCGAATGGTATGTGGTGACGCTCGCCGACCGGCGGATCTCGCAGGTGACGGGGCTGTTCCGCGACTTCCTGATCAAGCAGGGCGCGCCGGTGATCGACGGGGCGTCGGCCGCGCCGCACGAGCGGCGGCGCAAGTAGGCGGGGTGTCGACCGGCCGGTCAGACGAGCGCGAAGTCGTCGTTGCTGTCGGGAATCGACGCGAGCAGCCGTTCGAGCCCGTACCAGCCGGCCACGCGCAGGCACCACGCGGCGATGGCGGTGCGGCGGTGGCGGGAGCCGGGGGCGGATGAAGCGCGAGCGGTGGAAGGCGAGGGCGCGATGAACGCCGCGCGTAGCGGGCAGTCATGGGGCATGACGGGGCTCCGTAGGTGTCGGATGAGGCGATCGTAGGCTTCGCGGCGCCTGCCGGCGCGCACGCAAGGATCGTCCCGAGCAGAAACGGATGATCTTTTTTCTGCTCGACTCGACGGCGGCCACGCAGGGCCGGCGCGCCGGCCCGAAACGCGTCACAATGTGCGTTCGGCACCTGATCTGGTGGAGGCCATCAATGAGCGATCCGATTCTTGCCGCGCCGGCGGACAACGGCGTTCCGGTCAGCCTGCGCTCCAGCCGCGGGCGGGGCTGGCGCGGCTTCGGCGCGTCGCTGCTGCAAATCCGTGCCGGCACGTACCGGATTCCGGCGGCCGAGCATCACCGGATCGGCGTGCATATCGGCGCGCCGGTGCGCGCCGACTGCGTGTGCGACGGCGAGCGCGTGTCGCGCATCCAGGCGCATGGCGACGTCGACGTGATTCCGGCCGGCTTGCCCGGCCAGTGGACCGACAGCGCCGACTGCCGGATCCTGCACATCGCGCTCGGCGATACGTTCGTGCGGCGCACGGTCGAACAGCTCGAACTGAAGCCGTCGCACGCGCAGATCCGCCGGCGGCTGCAGGTGCGCGACCCTCGGCTGCAGCACATCGCGTGGGCGATGGCCGCCGAACTCGAAGCGGAAGACGCATCGGATCCGCTGTACGCGGAAAGCCTGTGCACCGCGCTCGTCGCGCGGCTGGTCGACGGCCAGCCGGCGTTTCGCGAACGTCGGCGCACGCTGGCGCCGAAGGCGGCGGCGCGCGTGATCGACTATGTCGAGGCGAATCTCGACCGGCGCATGACGCTGGCCGAGCTCGCGGCGCTCGTGTCGATCAGCGTGCCGCATTTCAAGGTGCTGTTCCGCGAAACGCTGGGGATGCCCGTGCACCAGTACGTCGTGCGGCGCCGGGTGGAGCGCGCGAAGGCGCTGCTGCTCGAAGGCCGGCTCGGCATCAGCCAGATCGCGCTGGAAGCCGGCTTTGCGCATCAGAGCCACATGGCGAGCTGGATGAACCGTGTGCTCGGTGCGACGCCGACGGAGATTGCGCGGTCGGGTATGCGGGGTGGGTTGCGGCTGGAGGGCGGGCGAGACGCATAACGCAACAGCGGTACGCGGACGCTGCATTTGATCCGAGGGCAATTGTCCAACAGCGTGTTGGACAATTGCTGCATTCGCCTTCTCCGGTTTTGACGCGCTTGGATCGGAGAGCCCGTATGGCTACGGCCATTCAACGCGTCATCCTTTCCTGCTCGATTCATCCCCCCGTGCGCGCCTTCCCGGCCGCGCGTGCCGACAATCACAGCACCTTCATCCCCCCCAGGAGCGAACCGTGTTCGTGATCTTCGGCGCATCCGGCAACGTCGGCCTGTCGACCGTGACGACCTTGCGCAACGCAGGCCATTCCGTGCGCGCGGTGCTGCGCGACGCACGTCACCGCGACCGTTTCGCGCAGCTCGGCTGCGATGTCGCGATCGCGGACCTGACCGACGCGAACGCGATCGCCGCGGCGATCGACGGCGCGCGGGCCGTGCAGATACTGTGTCCGGTGCCGACGACCGA
Organism: Burkholderia anthinoferrum; assembly: GCF_002925705.1. NCBI lineage: Bacteria > Pseudomonadati > Pseudomonadota > Betaproteobacteria > Burkholderiales > Burkholderiaceae > Burkholderia > Burkholderia anthinoferrum. Next base: position 99,349 of record NZ_LFZP01000064.1, on the reverse strand, counting down.
CGCCGATCCGGCCGCGACGATGACGCGGACGATCGATGTGGCGGCCGCCGCGCTCGCCGCGAACCCGCCGCCCGCGCTGCTCGCGTTGTCGGACTATGGCGCGGAGCTCGAAGGCAATACGGGTATCACGCGCCTGTTCCATGACTTCGAGGAACGGTTGAAGACGATCCCCACGCAGTTGACGCTGCTGCGCTCGGCCGAGCATCTGCAGAACTGGGCGCGCGTGCTGCCGGTCGCGCTCGGCACCGGCGTGCTGCCGAGCTTCCACCATCCGGTCGGCAAGGTGTTTCCGACGGTCTGGGCGCCCGATGTCGGCGTCGTTGCGGCGCGGCTGCTGCGCGATGCGCCGGAGGGCGGGCGCGGGCCGCGCATCGTCAGCGTCGAAGGGCCGCGGCGCGTGAGCGTGGCCGCGATCGCGGATACGTTGGGCGCGGCGGCCGGCCGCGCGATCGTCGCGCACGAACTGCCGCGCGACACGTGGAGCGCGACGCTGCTGCGCGCCGGGCTCAGCGAACGCCATGCACAGCTGATCGTCGATCTGTACGACGTGCATAACGCGGGGCGGATCGATGTCGAGGCCGATGTGTCCGAGCGGGCCTACGGCACGACGACGCTGGCCGATGCGCTCGCGCAACTGGTGCGCCAGCCGGCGCGGTAAGGGAAGTGGCCGCGCAGGGTGCACATCATGCAGGCTGCCGCACCCTGTTCAACACCACATACGCCGCCGACCCGATCACGATCCCCCAGAACGCGGACCCGAGCCCGAGCCACGTCATCCCCGACGCGGTCGCGAGGAACGTGATCACGGACGCTTCGCGGTGGTTTTCGTCCTCGAAGATGCCGTGTACGTTCGCGCTGATCGCGCTGATCGCGCCGATCAACGCGAGTCCTGCCAGAATCGCGACGAACGCCTTCGGCAGCGCGAAGAACAGCGTGACGATCGTCCCCGCGAAGAGTCCGCCGATCAGATAGATCACGCCGTTCGCGATGCCCGCGATATAGCGCCGGTCCGGATCTTCGTGCGCGTCCTTGCCGGTGCACAGCGCCGCGGTGATCGCCGCGAGCACGATCGTGATTCCGCCAAAGCATGCGACGACCAGCGACATCACGCTGGTCGCCGTGATGATCGGCCGTGCGCTGGTGTGATAGCCCGAAACACGAAGGATCGTCATTCCCGGCAGGAACTGGCCCGTGAGGCTGACGACGACGAGCGGCAGCGCGAGGCTGAGCGTCGTGCCGAGCGTCCATTCGGGGGCGATGAAGATCGGCCGCGCGAGGCTCGGCGACACGTTGCCGAGATGCGTCATCCCGAGCAGCGTCGCGAGTGCGGCGCCGGCGAGCAGCACGAGCACGATGCTGTAGCGCGGCAGCAGGCGCCTGAAGATCACGTAGGCCGCGATCATCCCGAAACCGAGCAGCGGCTGCGCGGTCGCCGCGGAGAACGCATGCATGCCGAACGGCAGCAGGATGCCGGCCATCATGCCGCAGGCGATGCCGCGCGGGATGTGGCGCACGAGCCGGTCGAAATAGCCGGTGATGCCGATGACGAGGATGATCAGCGCGGCCGTGATGTACGCGCCGACGGCCTGGTTGAGCGTCAGTTGCGGAAACAGGCCGACGAGCAGCGCGGTGCCGGGCGCCGACCATGCGGTGACGACCGGCACCTTTAGCTTCCAGCTCGCGAACAGGCCCGATGCACCGGCGCCGATCGAGATCGCCCAGACCCATGACGACACCATGTCGTTGGACGCATGCGCGGCCTGCGACGCCTGGAAGAAGATCGCGAGCGGGCCCGCGTATGAAATCAGGACCGCGAGAAAACCCGCGGTGATCGCGGAAACGGACCAGTCGTTGCCGATTGCGCGGATCGCGCCGGGTGGGGAGTTCGGTTGCATCGTCGTCGGGGAAATGCGGCGCGCGGCCGTGCGGCGGAGCCGGGCGAATGGTCGTCGGAAGCGCCGGATGAGCGGCCATTCTGGGCATTGCCGACGCAATTGGCAATTCACGGGCGGCGAACCGCGCTGTCGGCTTTTCGTAAGGATGGGTGCCGAAACGCGCGGGCCGACATCACGTACTGATCTGCAGCACCCTGTCGACCACCGCCACCTTGATCCCGCTGCCCGTCGACAGCGATGCCGTGCCCTCGTCGAACGGATGAACGGGCGAATCGGTCGGCGTCCACGCATGGCGCGCGAGCAGCGCGCGATACCCGCCGCGGATCACGAAGCCGCCGCATTTCTCCGCATACGCGTCGCGCCGCATCCGGTACGCACGCGGCAGGTCGTACCACGGCAGCTTCGGCAGGTCGTGATGGACGAGATGATAGTTGTTGTTCAGGTACAGCAGCCGCATCGCGAAGCCGGCTTCGTTGATCGTGATGCGCGCCTTCGGATGCGGCGCGGCGCGGTGCTCGTACAGCGAGCGGATCATCGCGAGCGACAGCGCGGGCCACGTGACGGCCAGCAGGTAGTACCACCACGGCACGCCGATCGCCCAGTGCAGCCACGCGAGCAGCGCGGCCACGCAGGCGACGTGAGTCAACCACATTGGCAGATAACGGAAGTCGCCGCGCCGGAACGCGGCGAACGCGTCGCGGAACGTCGTGGCGATGGCGAGCGGCGGCCCGACGACGAGGCGTCCGAGGAAAGTCTTGCGCGCGACCGTCAGCGCCCGGCGCCAGCGCGGCAGCCGCGCCCAGCGTTCACGCGTCACGTAGTTCGTTTCGGGATCGACGCCCGGCACGGTCAGGTCTTCGTCGCGATGATGCTCGAGATGCGTGTCGCGATACAGCGTGTACGGATACCAGACCGTCAGCGGCGGATAGCCGAGCAGCTTGTTCACCAGGGCGGAACGTGTCGGATGGCCATGCAGCAGCTCGTGCTGCAGCGACAGGTGCCACGCGCCGAGCAGGATCAGCGGCGGCGTCGCGGCGGCGCGCGACAGGTGCCCGTCGCGCACGAGCAGCAGCACGGCGAGCCAGCCGCCGTAGATCACGACGACGAGCAGCCAGGTCGGCCACTCGGTGCGGGCGGTGAAGCGGGCGTGGAGCGCGGCGATCGCGCGCGCGTGGTCGACGTCGAAGTATTCGGCCATGGCGTTGAGGCGGATGGATCGGGCAGTGCGGGGAACGAGCGATGGAACCGGGGCGCTCGGCCCGGGTGCGCTGGTGTCTCGCGGATCACGGTCGGCCGGCCCGGCATCGCACGGCGGCGGCGCCGGCAGGCCTTCGAACGGTACCGGGGCGGCGCGGCCTCGCCAACCAATCGATTCGCATTTGCTTATCGTGTCGCGGCCCATAAGCTTCCTGACCGCCGCCGATGCGTAGAATGCCCGCATGAACGCCTGGATTGCAGTCCTGCCGATGTACAACGTGACACCGCGCCACGCCGCGCTGTGGCGCGCGCTGCTGCGCGACGCGCTCGATGCGTTCGCGAACGCGGGCGGGCCGGCCGGCGTCGCGCTGCCCGACGCGCCCGACGACCTCCAGGCACTGTGGCGGCGCGACGATCTGCTGCTGTCGCAGACCTGCGGCTACCCGTACCGAATGCTCGGCTTGCGCGACGTCGTGCGATTGATTGCGACCCCCGTTTTCGATGCGGACGGCTGCGACGGGGCGCGCTACCGCAGCGTGCTGGTCGTGTCGGCGCGCGTGCATGCGGGCGGTGCGACGACGCTCGCCGCCTGCCGCGGGTTGCGGGCGGCCTTCAACGGCGAGGATTCGCACAGCGGGATGAATGCATTCCGGCACGCGGTCGCGCCGCATGCGCACGACGGGCGGTTCTTCGGCTCGGTCACGCCGTTCGGTTCGCACCTGAACGTGCTGCGAGCGCTGGCGTCGGGAGAAGCCGATTGCGCGGCGATCGACTGCGTGACGTTCGCGTATGTGCGCGACGCGCTGCCCGGGCTGCTCGAGGATATTCGCGTGATCGGCACGACCGCACCCGCGCCGGGATTGCCGTTCGTCGCGTCGCGGGCGCTGGCGGATACGCAGGTCGGCGCGTTGCGGGATGCGCTCGATCGCGCGATCGCCGCCGATGCGGAGCGGGCGCGTGTGCTGCGGCTGAGGGGATTCGACCGGCTGTCGCCGGCCGACTACGACACGATTGCGCGGTTCGAGCGGGAAGCCGCCGCGCACGGCTATCCCGAACTCGGGTGACGCACGGGGCGGCGCGCGGCGGTGCTGCGACCGCCCGCGCCGCGGCCCGCTTACTCGTCGTCCATCAGCCGGACCTTGACCCGCTTGCCCTTGATCTTCCCCGCATTGAGCTTGCGCAGCGCGTCGCGCGCGACGCCGCGCTCGATCGCGACATAGGTCGAGAACTCGGTCACGTTGATCTTGCCGATCTGCTTGCCGTCGAACCCGGCGTCGCCGGTCAGCGCGCCGAGCACGTCGCCCGGACGGATCTTGTCCTTGCGCCCGCCGAGGATCTGCAGCGTTTCCATCGGCGGCAGCAGCACGCTGTCGTCCGCCGGCTTCAGTTCGGCGAGCGGATGCCATTCGACCTCGCGCTTCTGCGCCTGTTCGATCGCGCCGACGCGGCCCATCTCGTCCATGCTCGCGAGGCTCAGCGCCCAGCCGTCCTGATCCGCGCGACCCGTGCGGCCGATGCGGTGCACGTGCACTTCGGGGTCGGGCGTCACGTCGACGTTGATCACCGCTTCGAGCTGCGCGATGTCGAGCCCGCGCGCGGCGACGTCGGTCGCGACCAGCACCGAGCAACTGCGGTTCGCGAACTGGATCAGCACCTGGTCGCGCTCGCGCTGGTCGAGCTCGCCGTGCAGCGCGAGCGCGTGGAAGCCCTGCGCGTGCAGCACGTCGAGCAGGTCGCGGCACTGCTGCTTGGTGTTGCAGAACGCGATCGTGCTCACCGGCCGGTAGTGATTCAGCAGCTGGCCGACCGCATGCAGCCGCTCGTCCTCGGTCACTTCATAGAAGCGCTGGCGGATCTTGCTGTCGTCGTGGCGTTCCGCGAGCTTGACTTCCTTCGGATTGCGCAGGAACTGCTGGCTCAGCTTCGCGATGCCGTCCGGATAGGTCGCGGAGAACAGCAGCGTCTGGCGCGTCGTCGGGCACATGCGCGCGACCTTCGCGATGTCGTCGAAGAAGCCCATGTCGAGCATCCGGTCGGCTTCGTCGAGCACCAGCGTGTTCAGCGCATCGAGCTTCAGGTTGCCGCGATCGAGGTGATCCATGATGCGGCCCGGCGTGCCGACGACGATATGCGCGCCGTGCTCGAGGCTCTGCGCCTGCGGACGCATCGGCGTGCCGCCGCACAGCGTCAGCACCTTCACGTTCTCCTCGGCGCGCGCGAGGCGGCGCACTTCCTGCGCGACCTGGTCGGCGAGCTCGCGGGTCGGGCACAGGATCATCGCCTGCACGTCGAAGCGGCGCGCGTCGAGACGCGCGAGCAGCGCGAGCGAGAACGCGGCGGTCTTGCCGCTGCCCGTCTTCGCCTGCGCGATCAGGTCCTGGCCGGCCAGCGCGATCGGCAGGCTCGCGGCCTGGATCGGCGTCATGTCGACATAGCCGAGCTGCGCGAGATTCGCGAGCGTGGCGGGCGTCAGCGGCAGCGCGCTGAACGGCGTGGCGGTCGGTTGGGTCAAGACAGGTCTCCGAGGTAGGGGCGGCCTTCCATCTGCTCGTAGACGACGTTGCCTTCGTCGTCCTCGAAGCGTTCGAGATAGTTGCGGGCGCCGCACAGCGGGCAGCGGAACAGCAGCCCCTGGCCTTCGTCCTTGATGACGACGTCGGACTGCTCCCACTGCGTGCCGCAGCTCTGGTTTCGGCAGGTAAACACGGTCTTTCTCCAGCTGAATTCGGTTGATGGCGCGCCCGGCCGGGCGCGGCCACGGCGGGCGGCGCCCGCGCGGCTCGGGCGCGGGCCGCACCGGCGGTCGCTCGGGTTGTGTCGATGCGGGTGATGGATCGGGCGGCGACGGGGTCGCGCGTGCCGCAATTCTAGCGGAAGCCGGTGCCTGCGCCCGGCGCGCGCCAGGAAAAACGGCCGCCCCGGAGAGGGCGGCCGTGTCGGGCGGCGTAATGCGCGCCGCGGGTGCCGCGCAGGCTCTGCGCGGGTTATGCGCGGCGTCGCGCGCGTTACAGCGCCATGTCGGCGGACGCCTTCGCCGGGCGGGCCGGCGCGGTGCCGGTCGCCTGCGACGGCGCGCCGAGGTCGATCTTCGGCGGCGGCGACAGTTGCAGCACGTCGCTCGTGTAGGTCCATTCCTCGACGACCTTCGCCGGGCTGTCGTTCAGCTTCGTGCCGTAGCTCGGCACGATCTGGCGGATCTTCTGCTGCCACTCGGGCGTCGCGACCTTGTCCTTGAACACCTTCTTCAACAGGTTCAGCATGATCGGCGCGGCGGTCGACGCGCCCGGCGACGCGCCGAGCAGGCCCGCGATGCTGCCGTCCTGCGACGCGACGATCTCGGTGCCGAGCTTCAGCACGCCGCCCTTGACCGGGTCGCGCTTGATGATCTGCACGCGCTGGCCGGCCTGCCACAGGCGCCAGTCTTCCTTCTTCGCGTTCGGGAAGTACTCCTTCAGCGCGTTGAAGCGATCGTCGTCGGACAGCATCAGCTGGCCGGCGAGGTACTGCACCAGCGGGAATTCGTCGACGCCCACGCGCATCATCGGCGCGACGTTGTGCAGGTTGGTGCTCTTCGCGAGGTCGAAGTACGAGCCGTTCTTCAGGAACTTGGTCGAGAACGTCGCGAACGGCCCGAACAGGATGATCTTCTTGCCGTCGATGATCCGCGTGTCGAGGTGCGGCACCGACATCGGCGGCGAGCCGACCGACGCCTTGCCGTAGGCCTTCGCGAGGTGCTGCTTCACGACCTCGGGGTTATCGGTCACGAGGAACGAGCCGCCGACCGGGAATGCGCCGTAGTCCTTCGCTTCGGGGATGCCCGACGCCTGCAGCAGGTGCAGCGCACCGCCGCCCGCGCCGATGAACACGAACTTCGCGTCGACCGATTGCGGCGGCTCATCCGAGTGCAGCTTGACCCACGACACGTGCCACGTGCCGTCGGCGTTTCGCGAGATCTCGCGCACTTCGCTCGACAGCGACAGCGTGAAGTTCGGCTGCGTCTTCAGGTAGCCGACGAACTGGCGCGTGATCTCGCCGAAGTTCACGTCGGTGCCGATCGGCGTCCACGTCGCCGCGACCTTCTGGCTGCGGTCGCGGCCTTCCATCATCAGCGGCACCCACTGCTTGATCTGGTCGTAGTCTTCCGAATATTGCATCCCGCGGAACAGCGGGCTCGCCTGCAGCGCTTCGTAGCGCTTCTTCAGGAAGCGGACGTTGTCGTCGCCCCACACGAAGCTCATGTGCGGCGTCGAGTTGATGAACGCGCGCGGGTTCTTCAGCACGCCCTGCTTCACCTGCCACGCCCAGAACTGGCGCGAGATCTGGAACGACTCGTTGATCTCGATCGCCTTCGAGATGTCGATCTTGCCGTCCGCCTTTTCCGGCGTGTAGTTCAGCTCGGCGAGCGCCGAGTGGCCGGTGCCGGCGTTGTTCCAGCCGTTCGAGCTTTCCAGCGCGACGCCGTCGAGGCGCTCGACCATCGTCATCGACCAGTCCGGCTGGAGTTCGTGCAGCCAGACGCCGAGCGTCGAGCTCATGATGCCGCCGCCCACCAGCAGGACGTCGACTTTCTTCGTGTCGGCGGCGTGCGCGGACGATGTCGCGACGCACAGCGCGAGCGCCGACAGTATTACCCGTAACGTTTTGATCACAGCAGAGATCCCTTTTTCAACTTGAATGCATCGGTTTGCCATGCCGCCCGGCGCGGTTCCGTGGCGCTGAAATGCGGGTCCGGAGATCCGGATCGCGAATCCGGAATTCCGGATCGGCGCCGCGCGCCGTTGCATTTGCGCACGGAAGCCATTCGGAAGGACACCTTCGGATCGGCTTCCCGCGGGCAGGCAAGCGCCTGCGTCGCGACGGTGCGCCACGCGCCGGGGCCCTGACGGCAAGCCCGAGCGGACGGCGCTTCAGACTGCGTTGAAAGAGGCCGCGCGCGACGTGTTTTGCGGGGGCGGGGTGGCAAGGGGCGCGTAATATAACCGAACTCGGACACTGTGTCGCAGACGCCGAATATCCTTGTTTTCGTGGGGTTTTTTGTGCGTCCGGGTTTCCGGAATGACGGTGCGCGACGCGGGAAAATCGAGGGGGATCGGCGGGGTCGAATCCGTGCGACGGGTATGCCATGCACCAGGCCGGAACGTCATCGGATCGCGGCGTTGCACCGCGACCCGTTTACTCGCATCACATCACATCACTTCATTTCGCTCCGCCGCTCCGGCAGTACTGTTCACAAGCCTCGACTGGATCGACGACACGCCGGCCCGCTTCGTCGGCACGCGCTCGACGAACCCGCGACGGCGCCGGTCGCAATGCTGGCCAGAGTCTATCGCGGCATGACGGGGGAAACGAGCTTCACGCCGCCGGGCGACCTGAAGCACGGCGCGATGTCGGAGTTCACGTAAAGGAGCGGCAGGAAGGCGCTGCTCGACATCGTCAGGATGTAACGTCGCGGGCGGCGCGCTGCCTTACGACACGCGCATGCGCACGCCGTCCGCGCGGCGCTCCGCGTCGTGCACGATGTGCAGCTCGCGCGTGCGGATCGGCAGCGCGCAATCCGCATCGGCGAGCGTCTTGCGGACCTGGCGCGCGAGGCGCCAGCGCATCGCCCAGAACTTGTCGGTGTGCGTCCACACGCGCATGTTCGCGACGGCCGTGCTGTCGTCGAAGCGCATCACCATTACGTCCGGCGCGGGATCCTGCAGCACGTCGGGGTCGGCCGCGGCCAGCGCGTGCAGTGCATCCAGCGCGCGATCGATATCGTCATGCACGGACACTTCCACTTCGAGATCGAGGCGGCGCGTCGGGTTGCGCGTGTAGTTGCGGATCGAGCTGCCCCACAGCGCGCTGTTCGGCACGTACTCACAGATGCCGTCCGGCTTCGTGAGGCGCGTCATGAAGAGCCCGACCTCTTCGACGGTGCCCGCGACGCCCGTGCCGCCGTCGATGTAGTCGCCGACCTTGAACGGCCGCAGCAGCAGAAGCATGATGCCGGCGGCGATATTCTGCATCGTGCCCTGCAGCGCGAGCCCGATCGCCAGGCCGGCCGCGCCGAGCACCGCGACGATGCTCGCGGTTTCGATGCCGAGCTGCGACAGCGCGCCGACGATCGCGACGATGCGGATGCCCCACACGGCGACGTCGCACAGGATCGGCCGCAACGTGTCGTCGACGCGCTCCTTGTTCGAGAGCAGCCGGTTCAGCCAGTTGCCGACGCGTTTGGACAGCCACCAGCCGGCGACGAGCAGCGCCAGGCCGGCGGCCAGCTTGATGGAGAGCGTGGACAATGCATTCCACAGGAACGTCCAGCGTTCCGGATGAAGATGTTCGAGAAACATGACGGGATTCCGGTGTTGAAGACAGATCGTTCGGCGCGTGGCTGTGCTCACCCGCCGGCAGCGTTTGACTGTACACGGCGCCGGGTGGTTCGCGCGAATGAAGGGGTCGAATACGAGCCGCGGCGAAATTGCGATTTCGTCCGTGTACGAAGCGTATGTCCATCCAAATAGGACAAGGCCTATTTGGTCATTTTGCGTGCGCCGATACACTCGCTTCCAGGTTGCCGGATCGTGACGGTCGTTCTTCCGCGATACCCGGCTTTTCCCGATTTTTCTTCGATAGCGAGTGACGACGTCATGCGGTTGAACCTGCGTTTCCGTCTCGCACGCGAACAAGGTCAATCCGCCCGGCGCGGTGTCCCGTGTTTCCCGATTAGCCGTGCGCTGTTGCGCGGTGCCGTCGTGACGGCCTGCATGGCGGGCACACACGGCATGGTGGCACAGGCGACTCACACCGCGGCGCCCGTTGCGCCCGTGACGGCTGCAACGCCCGACCTTGTCGACGTGCCTTTTTTCAATCCCGCCCGGACGACGTGGGGCGGCTTGCGCGCATCGGCGGCGGTGCCGCTCGACGTCGCGTACGCCGCGCATGCGTCGGGCCTGTCGGCGGGCGCCGATCGCGACGATCTCGCCGTTCGATTCGGCGCGTGCGTGGCTTACCGCGTGCTGTGCGATTCGGCGCGCGACGCGGTCGAACGCGGCTATGCGTCGCGGTTCGATTACGGTCTGGCGTCGGCGTTGCCCGCGATGGACGCGCAGCCGGCGGCCGAGCGGGGCGCCGTCGATCTGGCATCGGCCGAGCCGTTCACGCTCGCGGAGCCGGATCGCGGCACGCGCGCCGGTGCGATCGTCGGCAATCTGCGCGCGTCGCTGGCGCGCGCCGATCTGCCGGCCGGCGTCGCCGCGCAGATCACCCGCATGCTGGCCGGGCGCATCGATCCGAAGCAGCGCGCCGCGGCCGGCGATACCTTCCGCGTCGCCTTCGAACGCGACGACAGCGCCGGGCGGCCTGGCCGCATGCGCGTGACGGCGCTCGACGTCCGTTTTCGCGGCCAGCGCGTCGCGGGCGTGTGGTTCGCGCCGAAGGCGGGCGCGCCGGGCGCCTATTACGACTTCGACGGCATGCCGCTCGCCGGCGCGCGGTTTGCGATGCCGGTCAACGCGAAGCGCATCAGCTCGCGCTTCGGCACACGCGTGCATCCGGTCACCGGCGTGCGCCATGTGCATTCGGGCGTCGATCTGGCTGCGCCGGCAGGCCGCGCCGTTCATGCGTCGGAGCGCGGCGTCGTGACGTTCATCGGCACCGAGCCGCGCGGCTACGGCAAATACGTGGTGATTCGGCATGACGGCGGCTACGCGTCGTACTACGCGCACCTGTCGGCGTTCGAGCCGACGCTGCGAACCGGCGCGCGCGTCATGCGCGGCCAGCGTGTCGGCGCGGTCGGCAGCACGGGGACCGCGACCGGCCCGCATCTGCACTTCGAGGTGCGCCGGCATGCCCGCCTCGTCGATCCGATCGAACTCGTTCACGCGGCCAAGGCGGCGAGGCTGAAGGGCGCGCAACGTATGGCGTTCAACCGCGTGGCGCGCGATGCGCGCACGCACCTCGCGTCGGCCACGTTCGCGCAACCGGTCGCGATGTCGAAGGCCGTCCCGGCGCAGGCCGGTTGATCGTTCGCCGGATGCCGGCCGCGGTGGTCGGCATCGTATCGGTGGGGCGCATTTTTCGTCGACGCGCGGATATCCGGCAATGCGCCCGTGTTTGAACGGCGCGCGATCGTGCGAAGCAACATCGTCAAATGGCGCGCAATAGTCCGCGCCTTCCGTCATTCATCGAATCGCGTCAAATTTTCCGATTGATTCGGATTGCATCACGTTCGATGAGTATGGCTAAGCGAGTGTCGGTAAATTAAACCGATTTTTCGTCTCGCCAAGCCGCCCACGCCCGGCTGCGGTTTCGCATGCTGCACGGCGGCAATTCCACTCCATTTATTTCCCGATGCGAAATGATTCGCGGCGTGATTGCCGGTATCACGCATTCTGATCTTGCGATTGTTTCAAGACAGGTGCTATAACCCGTTCCACGCACCGATTTGCAGCAATAACGTCACCAATAAATGCGAGCGGAAAAATGAAAAGAAAGGCGTGGAATCTGGGTTTGGGCGGAATGGCGATCCTGAGCGGCGCGGTGCCGGTCAGTGCGTATGCGGCGTGCTCGGCTACCGCGCCGGGCAGCGGAACGACGGTCACGTGTACCGGCGCGAACGCACCGTCGGTCGTGGCCACGGGCGGCAGCACCAACGTGACGATCAACCTCGATTCGACCGTGACGGGCGGCTACGTGCTGACGTCCGCGCCGACCCCGTTCTCCGTCGACACATCAAGCACGATCACCAACAACGGCAACCTGTCGATGTCGGGCAACGGCACGGGCGTCGCGAACCGCGGCGCGGTGCTGCTCGGCGTGAACAACGGCAACACGCTCACCAACGGCGCGACCGGCGTGATTTCGACGTCGGGCACCTACAACGACGGGATGGCCGCGAACGGCAACGACAACACGCTCGTCAACAACGGCACGATCACGACCACCGGCAACAACGCGTACGGGATGACGGCCGCATGGGGGCAAAGCAATCCCGGCGCGTCGGGCAATCGGATCGTCAACACGGGCACCGTGACGACGTCCGGCAACAACGCGCGTGCGGCGTCGCTGCTCGGGGGCAACGGCACGATCACCAACAGCGGCACGCTGACGTCGAATGGCCGCGATGCGCCGGCCGTCTACATGCAGGGCAACAACGACACGCTGGTCAACAGCGGCACGATCCAGACGACGGGCACCGCGACGAGCGGCGGCAGCGTCGACGCGGTCGTGTCGAACACGCTCGGCGGCTCGTTCACCGCGACGATCACGAACCAGGCCGGCGGCAGGATCATCAGCAACAACGGGATCGGCGTGCGCTCGACCAACGGCGCGACGACGATCACCAACGCGGGGCTGATCCAGGGCGGTGGCGGCACCGCGATCCAGGGCGGCAACGGCAACGTGACGCTGATCCTGCAGACGGGCTCGCAGATCGTCGGCACGGCCAACGGCGGCGCGGGCGCCAACACCGTGACGTTGCAAGGCACGGGCACCGCATCGAACGCGTTCGCGAATTTCCAGAGCCTGACGATGGCCGGCACCGACTGGACGTGGGCCGGCACCGGTACGTTCTCGACGGCGCTCGTGCGAAGCGGCACGCTGAACCTCACGGGCACGCTCGGCACGACGACGGCATCGGTCGTCGCGACCGTCGACGCGGGCGCGACGCTACAGGCGAATGCGTCGAACCTGCCGCTGTCCGTCACCGACAACGGGCTCGTGCGCTTCCAGCAGGACGGCGCTGGCGCGTACACGGGCACGATCGGCGGTTCGGGCGCGGTGGAGAAAACCGGTGCGGGCACGCTGACGATGGCGCCTTCATCGGCCGGCGGCAACACCTATTCGGGCGGCACGACGATCACGCAGGGCACGCTGTCGGTGGCCGCGGACACTGCGCTCGGCGCGGCGTCGGGCGGGCTCGCGTTCAATGGCGGCACGCTGCAACTCGGCAGCGCGTTCAACGTCGCTTCGAGCCGGGCGGTATCGGTCACGGCGAACAATGGCACGATCGATACGCAGGGCTTCAACTCGACGCTGACGCAGGGCGTCACGGGTGCGGGCTCGCTGACGAAGCTCGGCAGCGGCACGCTGACGATGAACGGCACGAACGGCTACACGGGCGGCACGAACGTCAATGCGGGCACCGTGATCGTCGGTGACGCGACGAGCGCGTCGGCGACGCTGGGCGGCGGCGGGCCGGTGATCGTGGCGGCGGGCGCCGCGCTCGGCGGCTACGGCAGCGTGACGGGCAACATGACGAACAACGGCACGCTGTCGGTCGCGAACGCGCTGGCGAGCCTGGGCGGCGGCGCGACCGGCAGTTTCCGGATCAACGGCAACCTGACCAACGCGGGGCTCGTGCAGCTCGGCGGCAGCGGCGTGGGCAACACGCTGACGGTCGCGGGCAACTACGTCGGCCAGAACGCGACGCTCGCGCTCAACACGACGCTTGCCGGCGATGGCGCGCCGTCGGACAAACTCGTCGTCAGCGGCGGCACGGCGAGCGGCGCGAGCACGCTGAAGGTGACGAACGTCGGCGGCGCGGGCGCGCAGACGACGGGCGACGGCATCCAGGTCGTGCAGGCCGCGAACGGCGCGACGACGAGCGCGGGCGCGTTCTCGTTGTCCGGCGGGACGGTCAGCGCGGGCGCCTATACGTATTTCCTCGCGAAGGGCGGTGCATCGACCGGCACGGGCGACAACTGGTACCTGCGCAACACGGTGCCGCCGAAGCCGCAATCGCCCGTCGCTCATCCCGGCCAGCCGACGCCGCCCGCCGAGCCGCCGATCACGGCCGCCGAAGGCACGCCGGAATCGATCGTCGAAGCGGTCGACCATGCGGGCACCGGCGGCAATCCGGAACCGATCTACCGCCCGGAAGTGCCGCTGTACGCGGAAGCGCCGGCCATCGCGCGCCAGCTCGGCTTGCTGCAGATCGACACGTTCCATGACCGGCAGGGCGAGCAGGGCTTGCTGGCCGAAAACGGTTCGGTGCCCGCGTCGTGGGCCCGCGTATGGGGCGGCCACGGCAACATCAAGCAGAAGGGCGACGCGACGCCGTCGTTCGACGGCGCCGTATGGGGGATGCAGGTGGGCCAGGATCTTTACGCCGATACGACCGCCAGCGGGCATCGCAATCACTACGGCTTCTTCGTCGGCTTCTCGCGCGCGGTCGGCGACGTGAACGGCTTCGCGCTCGCGCAGCCCGATCTGAGCGTGGGCTCGCTGCAGGTCAATGCGTACAACCTCGGCGGCTACTGGACGCACATCGGCCCGGGCGGCTGGTACACGGACGCCGTGCTGATGGGCAGCGCGCTGACCGTGCGCTCGCATTCGAACGACAACGTGAACGGCTCGACGAACGGCAACGCGTTCACCGGCTCCATCGAAGCCGGGCTGCCGATCGCGCTCGGCAACGGACTGACGCTCGAGCCGCAGGCGCAGCTCGTGTGGCAATGGCTGTCGCTCGATCGCTTCGACGACGGCGTGTCGAGCGTCGCGTGGAACAACGGCAACACATTCCTCGGCCGGATCGGCGCGCGGCTGCAATACGCGTTCGACGCGAGCGGCGTGAACTGGAAGCCGTACCTGCGCGTGAACGTGCTGCGCGCATTTGGCGCCGACGACAAGACGACGTTCGGCGGCTCGACGGCGATCGGCACGCAGATCGGGCAGACGGCCGGGCAGATCGGCGCGGGGCTCGTCGCACAGCTGACGAAGCGCGGCAGCGTGTATGCGACGGTCAGCTATTTGACGAATCTCGGCGGCGAGCATCAGCGCACGATCACCGGGAATGCGGGCGTGCGGTGGGCGTGGTGACGGCGAGGCGCGGCGATCGAGATAGCGCAAGGCGGCACGGTTTCGCGAAACGGCTCGGCTGATAACCAACAACTTCAAGAACCGGGACGGGGCAGGCCCGTCCCTGGAACGTTTCCCATCGCCACGCCGGGCGGCGTGGCGACGCTCGTCGGGCTGACGCGACTCAGCCCAGCGGCCAGTTCAGGATCGCGATGCCGTCGTTGTAGTCGCCGTCGCCGCCATCTTCCGATCCGACCAGCCCGAAGTAGGTCTTCTTGAAGATGTCGACCTGACGCGAGCCGATCTTCGACGGTTTGCCGTTCGCCGTCACGACCACCCGCACCTTCCCCTTGCCCGAGTTCACGATCTGCGTGTTCAGGTTCGCGTCCTGCGTGCCGGCGCCCTGGAACGTCGCGGCCGGTTTCGGGTTGTCGTCGACGAAGACCTCGATCGTCTGCGGGGACGACGAATTGACCAGCGCGGTCACGCCGAACGCGATGTTCGGCGGCAGGTTGAAGACGCCGTCGCGTTCGCCGCCGCCGCTCGGCACGGGCTCCGGCTGCACGGGTTGCGGCGTCGCCTTCGAAAAGTAATTGACCACCGCGCCGACGCCGAACTTCGCCGCGGCGCCGGGCAGCACGCCCGGCGCGCCGGCCCACGTCACCGTGCACGCGACGACCTGGCCTGCCGCATCGGTTTTCACCTTGTTCTGCCAACTGCCGACGTCGAAGCTGTACGGGATCGTCGCGATATCGACGAACACGTCGTATTGCGGCAGTTTCTCGACGAGCTGCGCGGTCATGAACTGGCGCATCCGGTCGAGCACGGCCTGATCGCCGTTGGCCTGCACGGCGGTGGCGTCGTTGCCCGCGAGTTGCAGCAGTGCGTACAGGTCGTCGTGGGTAAAGGGTTGTGACATGTCGTCCTCGTCTCGATGGAAGGTCTCGCATCGCGCGGCCCGGTGAACGGATTTCACCGGGCCGCGCGCGGAGCAAAGCGTGGGACTGCAAATGACTGCCCGAACGATGCGCAATGCGTGGTCGTGCCCGTCGCCATTGCGATCGTTCGTGACGGCCGCCGATCAACCCAGCGGCCAGTTCAGGAACACGATGCCGTCGTTGTAATCGTCGTCGGCGCCGTCTTCCGATCCGACGATCCCGAAGTACGACTTCTTGAAAATGTCGACCTGTCGCGAGCCGAGCCGCGACGGCCTGCCGTTCGCCATCACGATCACGCGCACGCGCCCGTTGCCGGAATCGAGCACCTTCGTGCCGAGGTTCTGGTCGTGGACGCCGGCGCCCTTGAACGTCGCGGCGGGTTTCGGGTTGTCGTCAATGTAGATGTCGATCGTCTGGTCGTTCGCCGCGTTGGTGAGCGCGGTGACGCCGAACTTGATGTTCGGCGGCAGGTTGAACGTGCCGTCGCGCTCGCCGCCGCCGCCGACGGTGCCGGCCCCCGGGCCCCCGGTTTCGGCGCCCTGGTTGCCGCCGCCTTGCGACGACGGGGGAGCGGCTGTCTCCCCGATCGCGGAAAGGCTCGCGTACGAATCGATGTGCATCGCGCTGCCGCGCACGCTCTTCCACTGGCCCTTCACGAACGTGACGCCGTTGCCGACGTCGATCGTCGCGACGAGCGTGAACGGCATGCGGCCGGTTGCCTCCGGCACCTTCGACGAATAGGTGAAGCAGCCGTCCGCGACGGTGCCCTTGTTCGTCGCGATCGCGAAATAGATGCCGGGGAAGTTGTTGCCGGTCGCGTAAGGCGTCGGCACGTTGAGGATGACCTGCAGTTTCCCGTCGCGAATCCCGGCCTTCGCGATGTCGATGTAGAGGCCCGGGATGTCGACGTAAGTCTCCGATGTCGCGACGGGTGCGCTGACGATCGAAGCCGAAAGGAGCGGCATGAAAGTCTCCGATGATGAGGGGGGCTGGATCAGGCGGGGCCCGCCGAACGCGGCGCAACCCGCCGGCCGCCATGGAGGCCACCGGCGGGGACGGCCGTCGATCGTGCGTCAGGTCAGCCGATCGGCCACTGGAGCACGACGATGCCGTCGTTGTAGTCGCTGTCGTGGCCGTCTTCCGATACGACGATGCCGAAGTTGACCGTGAACGGCGAGCCGTCCGACTTCTTGCCGGTGATCGGCGCGAGGCGCGCGTCGGTGGCCGACGGCTTGCCGTTCACCGACACTTCGAAACGGATCTTGCCGTTGCCCGAATTCAGCGTGGCTTCACGCGGGCCGTCGCGCGTCGTCAGCTTGTGATACGCGGCGGGTTCCTTGCTGTCGCCGATAAACAGCTTGATGTGCTGTTGCTCGGCGGCATTCGCGAAGAAAATCGCGCGGAAATCGGTATTCGGTGGAATCGAAAACTCGCCGGCGCGGTTGGATGACGTTTGAGAATCGGCCATGCTTGCCTCCTGATAAGTATTGGATAAGGCGTGAACCTTGCCGCGCAAACGTTTGCCGTTTGAAACGCGACGTACAGAGCATGACGAAAAATAAATAAAAAAATATTCGAACGAGAATGGTTATTGTTCAGGAAATCGAAAAGGCAGGCTAATCGATTGAGTGAAATGTTTTTAATGAGCGCGATTTCGATATATTCGGGAAACTATATCGATGCGTATATCGTTTTCGTGAACGATGCGCGAGCGGGGAGGCGGCGGGGGAAGCAATCGCGCTTCGGAGCAGACGCTCGGCGTTCGCATATGGCAGCGTTTCGTTTCAACATCGGTATCTCTGTCGTGGCCGCGCCCACCGGCCACCGTCGAACGCCCACACCGAAGCGCGATTGCAAGGGAGGAGTGTGCGGCGACTGGCGAAGAGGCTGGACCGACTCACTCCGAACATGAATAGGACTTCACCGGTGCCGCACCCGTGAAGCATAGCCACGGAGGATGCCGGCGCCTATCGGACTGGACTGATTCTGCGCCCGGTTGACAGCCGTGGCTGCCCTGTGATTTGATGCCGGTCATGCACGCCGCCCAGTTCCTCTTCCCGCTACGACTACTAGCCCGCTTCTCCGGGCTGGGTCTGCGGCTGCGCGCTTTCCATCTGCTTCTTTCCTGAAGCGCCAGATTTTCCCCGCATCACCGACCTGGCCCCGGTTGTCGACCGGCGCCTGAGTTCGTCTTTCCTTCGTCGTCTCTCCGCTTCGTCCCGGTCGCTCAACCGTCAAGGCCGTCGTTTGCCGTACCGCTTTGCCGTTGTGCCGCTTTGTTACCGCTTTTCCTGCCGTTTTCACCGCTGCGCGGGCAGCCGGCGCCTGACGCCGATGGCCGCCGCGCCGCGCTTTACCGACGAACAGACCGAGGACCGACATCATGATGCTGAAGAACCCCGCGACGAAATACCGACCGTTCATGCCCGTCAACCTGCCCGACCGCACGTGGCCGTCGCGCACGATCACGCAGGCGCCGATCTGGATGAGCACCGACCTGCGCGACGGCAACCAGGCGCTGTTCGAGCCGATGGACGGCGCGCGCAAGATGCGGATGTTCAAGACGCTGGTGGCGATCGGCTTCAAGGAGATCGAGGTCGCGTTCCCGTCCGCGTCGGAAACCGATTTCAACTTCGTTCGCGAACTGATCGAAGGCGGCCACATTCCCGACGACGTGACGATCGAAGTGCTCACGCAGGCGCGCGACGACCTGATCGAGCGCACCTTCGCATCGCTGCGCGGCGCGAAGCGCGCGATCGTCCACCTGTACAACGCGACCGCGCCGGAATTCCGCAAGATCGTGTTCGGCCTCGACCGCGACGGCGTGAAGCAGCTCGCGGTGAACGCGGCGCGCACGATCAAGCGCTGCGCCGACGCGGCGACCGACACTCAATTCACGCTGCAGTACAGCCCGGAAACGTTTACGGCGACCGAACTCGATTTCGCGAAGGAAGTCTGCGATGCGGTGTTCGACGTATGGCAGCCGACGCCCGAGCGCAAGTCGATCGTGAACCTGCCGGCCACGGTGGAAATCGGCACGCCGAATTACTATGCGGACCAGATCGAATGGATGCACCGGAATCTCGCGCGCCGCGATTCGCTGATCCTGTCCGTGCACCCGCACAACGACCGCGGCACCGCGGTCGCGGCGGCCGAGCTCGCGGTGATGGCGGGCGCCGACCGGATCGAGGGCTGCCTGTTCGGCAACGGCGAACGCACGGGCAACGTCGATCTCGTGACGCTCGCGCTGAACCTGTACACGCAGGGCGTCGATCCGGGTCTCGATTTCTCGCGGATCAACGAAGTCGCGCGCACGGCCGAGGAATGTACGCAGTTGCCGATCCACCCGCGCCATCCGTACGTCGGCGATCTCGTGTTCACCGCGTTCTCCGGTTCGCACCAGGACGCGATCAAGAAGGGCTTCGCGGTACAGCGCGCCGACGCCGTATGGGAAATGCCGTACCTGCCGATCGATCCGAGCGACCTCGGCCGCACGTACGATTCGATCATTCGCGTGAACAGCCAGTCGGGCAAGGGCGGTATCGCGTATCTGCTCGAACAGGGTTACGGCGTTGCGCTGCCGCGCCGCATGCAGGTCGATTTCAGCGCGGCCGTGCAGCGCCTGACCGACGACAGCGGGCACGAGGTGACGAGCGCGCAGATCTGGTCGCTGTTCCAGCAGGAATACGTCGAAAGCGCCACGCCGCTGCGCTATGTCGGCCATGAGCTGACCGAGCGCGACGGCCGCGAGACGATCGTGCTGACCGCGGATGTGCACGGCGAGCGCCGTGTGCTGCGCGGCGAGGGCAACGGCCCGCTCGACGCGCTGATGCATGCGCTGCGCACGCCGCTGCGGATCCAGCATTACGAGGAACGCGCGCTGTCGCAGGGCGCCGATGCGAAGGCGATCGCGATCGCCGAGCTGGCCGGCACGGGCGTGCGCGGCAGCGCGTTCGGCGTCGGCGTCGACGCGAACCTGACGACCGCGTCGATCCGTGCGGTGATCAGCGGCGTGAACCGCGCGTATGCGCGTGCGGATGAGGTTGCGCGGGCAACGTTCTTCGACGCGGAGCGCGCGGTGACGGCCGTGGCGTAACCGCGGCAGGGGCGGACGTGCAGCCGGGCGGGTCGATTTCCGGCGTGCACGAGCGTGTGCCCGGGCTCGTGAATCGGCGCGTGATGCGTGGCGTGATGCGCGGGGCCCTGCCGATGGCGTACGGTGCGCTGGCCGGCGCGCCGGCGGTCGCGTCGGCGGCGCAGGGCGAGCGGGTGCCGGCGGGCGTGACGCTCGTTCACGTCGGTTTTCTGGTCGGCGTCGTGCTCGGCGCGCATCATCCGGCCGTGTTCATCGGTCTGCTGCTGTTCTTTCTCGGCTTCACGGCCGCGTACGAACGCTATCAGTCGCCGCTGATGCTGCGCGAGAGCCTGCTCGTCGCGTTCTTCCTCGGCGGGCTCGTCGTGCTCGGCGGCCTGCAGCAGTGGTGGCTGCAGCCGATCGTCGCATCGATGGACGCGTACGCGCTCTATGCCGGCGCGCTCGGCCTGACCGCCGTGATGGACAACGCGGCGATCACCTATCTCGGCTCGCTGATCGCCGGCATGCCCGACGGCGCGAAATACATGCTGGTGTCGGGCGCCGTCGCGGGCGGCGGCCTGACGGTGATCGCCAACGTGCCGAATCCCGCCGGGCTCGCGATCGTGCGACGCGGCTTCGCGGACGAATCGGTCAGCGTGGCCGGCCTGCTCGCCGCGGCGATCGGGCCGACGCTGGTCGCGACGGGTGCGCTGTTGCTGCTCTGAGCGACGGCGTCGCGTGAAATAGGACCTGGCTGATTCACGTCGTCGGGCCGTTACGCAATAATGAATTCGTCGGCGGCGAGTGGGCCGCCGGTGGGTGATTTGGGTTGGGCCGCCTGTCACGGGCGGCCCCTTTTTCACCGGCACGACGAGTGTGCAGGCGCGAGTGTCCCATGGCGGCCGGTGGGCGCGGCCGCAAGCCGGTTTCATGTCGGCTGCCGTTCGGAAAATCACGCTGCCAGATGCGAGCACCGGGCATTCGCGCGTGCGCGTTCGACGCGTATGGCGGCCGCCGTGCGGCCGTTTCTTCGCGAGAAGGACGCTTGATCAACGACACCATCCGTACCGAGCCGACGCCGCCGCGCCGCAGCCGCTCGGCGGCCTCTTCATTCCGTTGATCCGGATCTGCGTGATTCCGGTCGCGTTCGCGTCGCTCGCGTGCGCGATCATGTCGTTGTCCGATCTCGCCGCGAGGCGGCGGATCGCCTGGAAGCCGATCGCGATCCATGCGGCGCCGACGGCCTTCGCCGCCGGGCTCGCGACGGCCGCCGCGACGCGCCTTTTTTCCGCTTCCGCGTGTTCGTGCATCGGCACGTCGCGCTTCATCGCAGGACATCCATGCATGTCGTCTTTCGCTATCCGTTGATCGCCGCGCTCGCGCTGGCGGCCGGATGCGCGTGCGCCGGCGCGCGCGCGCATTGGCCGGCGCCGTCGCGCGACGGTGCGCCGCTCGTGGGCGTGCAGGTCAAACTGCCGTCGTTCAGCGCGGACGACGCCCGGCGCATCCGCGTCACCGGCTTCGATTTCGTGCGGATCGGCGTCTGGACCGACCGGCTGGATCGGCCCGCGTATCGCCGCGCAGTCGATGCCGCGATCGCGGCGGCGCACGACGCGCAATTGCCGGTGCTGCTGACCATCCGCACGCTCGAACCGCTCGCGCCGCGCGATGTGCCGGCCGAACGGCGCATGGCTGCGCTCGCCGAAGCGGGCGCGACGCTGGCGGACACGGTGACGCGGCTTGCCGACCGATACCGCGCGCAACTGCTGGCCATCGAGCTGTGGAACGAGCCCGACCTCGACAAATACTGGCCCACCGGCGAGGTCGATTCGACGTTCGCGCCGTTCATGCGGGCCGTCTGCGTGCGTTTGCGCGAGCGCCGCCCACATGTGCCGGTGATCGGCTTCGCATTCTCGCGCGCGCCGTTCGCCGGCTCGGTGCCGGATCGGCTGCTGAAGCCGCTCGTGCCGTCGCTGGCCGGATGCGTCGACGCGATTTCGTACCACGCGTACGGCATGGCGCCGGCGCGGATTCGCGCGGCCGCGCGCGACGTGCAGGCGCGCTATGGGCTGCCGGTTGCGATCACCGAGGACGGCGCGACGTCGGTCGGCCCCGCCGGCGACGCGCGCCAGGCGAAACGCCTGACGACTGTGCTCGCCGCGTCGAATGAATCGATGACGCCGCTGATCTCGATCTACGAATGGGCCGACACGCCGAACGGGCCGGATGCCGCGCAGCGGAACTACGGCCTCGTCCGCGCGGACGGGACGCCCAAGCCGGCGCTCGACGCGGTGGCGCGGGCGCTGCGCGATCGCCGGGGCCCGCTACGCGGGCCCGACTGACGCGGCCGGCGGCGCGGCCGGGGCCGCCGCACGAGCGGTGCGCAACGGCCACAGCACGGCGGCGAACAGCGCGACGCTCGACAGATGCCGTGTGTAGCTGCCCAGATCGGGTTCGAACAGCATCGACACCGCGACGTGCGCGAGTACCAGACACGCGAGCGTGTCGCCGCCGCGCAGCGACGCGGCGCGCGTGTCGGCCGGCGGCGCGACGCGCGGCCACGCGGATGCGAGCACGAGCGCGATGAAGCCCTGCATCGCGATGCCCTTCACGTCGAACGAGAACAGGATCGGCAGGTTGAGCCGCGCGACCGAGTACGCGTAGTTGCCGGCGAAATGCAGGAACGAATCGGGCGGATACGGATTGTAGAAGCTCGTCCGCGCGCCGAACGGCGATTCGTACACCAGGTAGTCGACCGCCACGTCGCGCGGGTGCTGAAGCAGCGTGTAGACCGAATCGGGCAGCGCGACGAATGCCGCGCCGGCCAGCAGCAGCGCGACGATCTTCAGCGGCAACGGCGCGCGGCGGAACGCCCACGCGCTGCCCGCGCACAGCACGATCAGCGCGAAATAGCTGCGGATGAGCGCCGCGTAGCCGGCATACAGCACGACGGCGATAGCCAGCGTGCGCACCGTGCCGAACCGGCGCGCGGCGAGCGCGACCAGCACCGCGATCAGCACGACGAGCGTGTCCTTGCTGGCGACGAACAGGTTGAAGAACAGGCAGGGTGCGATCAGCACGAGGTTGGCGAACAGCGAGCCGGCGCGACGCGTTTGCCGCAGCGCGAGCCAGATGAACAGCACGCCGAGCGCGGCGACGAACACGCTGGTGCCCGCGCCGCCGAGCGCGCGATAGAAGCGGCCGACCGCATCGAACGACGTGCCGTCGTAGGTTGCGCCGCCGCTGATCTGCGTATCGATCTTGTCGGCATCGCGGAAGATGAACTCGGGCAGCAGCGCCCGTGCGTTCGCATAGACCGCGAGATACAGCAGCGCGACGCACGCGGCGATCGCATCGACGAGCCGACGGCTCAGCAGCGGCCCGCTTGCCATCAGCTTACGAAGCATCGGCGGCTCCCGGTAACGCGCCGGCCGTGCGGGCACGGCGCGACGCGACGATGCACGCGAGCGCGGCCGTCATCGCGACGCTCGCGGCGAGATGGGCGTACGCCGCGCCGAGCGCGCCGAGGCCGCGAACCAGCGCGATCGACACCGGCAGGCAGGCGAGCGTCAGCGCCACCATCGCGAGCGCGACCGGCCGGCCCGCGCGCAGCGCGACGGCCGCCGCCCACAGCACGTCGGCGAGCGCGCGCAGCACGAACGACGTCGACAGGATCGCGAGGCCGGCCGTCTGCAGTGTCCCGGCGCGCTGGTGCGCGAGCTGGAAAACCGGCCCGTGCAGCGTGGCGATCGCGACGGCGGCGGCGGCCGTCAACGCGAACGATGCGCCGATCGAGCGGGCGAGTTCGCGTCGGAACGCGGCGCGCGCCGCGCCGAGCGCGCTCACGAAGCGCGGCGCGGCGACCACGACGACGGTCGCCGCCGCGACGGTCTGGATCGCATTCGCGATCGACCAGACGAACACGTACCGGCCCAGTTCGGCGGCCGGCAACGCGCCGGCCGCGACGAAGCGCTCCAGATATTGCAGGACCGACATCAGCAGCAATGCGACGAAGAACGGCAGTCCGTCGCGCCACACGGCCGCCAGGCTGCCCGCGGGCGGGCGGGCCGCGGTGCGCGACGCGGGCTGGGCGCGCGCGATGCGCGAGATGACCGCCCAGCCGATGGCGACCACCGCGACATCGGCCGTCAGCCACAGCACGAACAGCGCGTCGACCGACCCGATCGCACCGGCCGCGAGCGCCGCGATCGCGACGCCGGCCCACGCGCCGGTCCGCACGAACAGCAGCCACGACGCGACGCGGGCGCGATGCAGCGAAAACAGATAGGTATTGATTTCGAGCGCCGCGTGTTCGGCGCATGCGATGAATGCAACGAGCACGAGCGGCAGGTCGGGCAGCGCCGCGACGTGCAGCACGCGAGCCGCCCAGCCGGGCACCGCGAGCGGTGCGCAGAGCGCCGCATATACGACGCCGTAGCGCGCGAACACGCGCGTCGCGGTGCGGATCGCATTCGCCGGCGCATCGCCTGAAAGCCGCCGGTTCAGCTCGGTGCTGAAGCCGAGCCCGAGCACTTTCGACGCGACGACCGACACGGCGACGGCGAAGCCGTAGGCGGCGACGGCATCGAAGCCGAGCGTGCGCGCGACCGCGAGCGTCAACGCGAACTTCATCGCGAGCGCGGCGATGCGCAGCGCGAGCCGGGAGCCGAGCGCCGTCATCGCGCGGCCGGCCGGGACACGGCGTTACGCAGCGACGCGACGAGGGCGTCGCGCGCCGACTGCAGGCGCGTCAGTCCGCCGTGCGTCGCGTCGCGAAAGCGCGCGAGCGCGCCGGGGGCGAGCAGCGTTCGCGCGACGGCCGCCGCGTCGAAGTCCGCCGCGTTCGCGACCCAGTCGGCCACGCCGAGATCGGCGTATGCGCCGAAACCCTTGCGTTCGTAGCTCAGGTGGTATGCCGGCACGCCGTGCAGGATCGATTCGAGCGCGCCGTGCAGGCGCACCGATACGACGGCGTCGGGCGTGTCGTGCGCGAGGACATGCTTGAGTGAACTCGGCGCGTCGATGCCGAGCGTGCGGTAGTACGCGCTGTCGTCGTTGCCGCGGCCGGTGCTCTGAACCGCGAACGTCAACCGGCACGCGGGACGCAGCAGCGCGATCAGCGCGACGGTCGACGCGTGATAGCGTGCGCGCTGCGCGTCGTTCCACGCGGGCGGCTTGCGCAGCACGATCGCGATGTGCGCGGGCCGTGTGTCCGCGGCCGGGCGACGCGGGGCGACGCCGGCGTGGCGGCGCGCGAACTCGAGTACCGCCAGGTCCGGCGCGCGGCGCGTGTTCGCGTTGCCGGCGAGGAAGGCGACCGACCGGTCGTCGCGCACGAACACGTCGTCGAACGATCCGAGCATCGTCCGCAGATGCGCGGCGAGCCACGGCCGGTTCGCCGCGGGCCCGATGCTTTGCGGCAGGTAGACGGTCGGCTTGCGCGCGGCGCGCGCGAGCCGCATCTGCAGCAGGTGGCCGGCTTCGAGCTTCAGCGCTTCGATCGCGGTGCGCGCGCGCAGGTAGCCGCCGCCCACGCCGACGATCAGGTCGACGCCGTCCAGCAGGTGGCCGAGCGCGCCGAGCGAAGGATTGAGCGCGACCGGCAGCGGCGCCGCGCCTGCCTGCACGACGCGGGCCGCGCCGCGCGCCGCGAGCACCGGAGCCGGATGAACGTCGGGCAGATGCGCAAACGATGCCGGATCGGCGGCGACCACGGTGACCCGCACGTGCGGGCCGAACGCGTCACGCAGCAGGCCGATCGACAGGTCGACGAGCAGGCCGTCGCCGGAATTGCGCGTGCTGTATGCGTGCAGCAGCGCGACATGAACGGGGGCGCTCATCGGGGGGCCTCCTCGAGGCGTTCGCGGTAGACGGCGAGCGTGCGCTCGACCATCGTGTCCGCCGAGTAATGACGGGCGGCGAGCGCGCACTGCTCGCGCATGCTCGCGAGCCGTGCCGGAGAGCCGGCGAGATGCGCGAGCGCGGCGGCGAATTCGCGCGGGTCGTCGTCGTTGGCGACGCTCAGGCCGACCTGGTGGCCGTCGACGAGTTCGGCCGCGCCCGCGACGCGGGTCGCGACGATCGGCACCTGCGCGGCGACGGCCTCGATGCATACGTACGGGAACCCTTCGTAGCGGCTCGGCAGCGCGAACACGTCGAACGCGGAGAAGTAGCGCCGCGCGTTGTCGATACGCCCCGCGACGCGCAGGTTCAGCGGCAGGTCGTCCGCTTCGGCCCCCGCGGCGCGGTTGAAGTCGCCGGAGCCGATCGCGACGATGTGCAGCCGGCCGTCGTCGCGCGCGGCGAGCGTGCGCGCGATGCGCACCAGCCGGTCGACGCCCTTCTGCGCATCGAAGCGGCCGACGAAGCCGATGACGAACGCGTCGTCCGGCACGCCGAGCGCGGCGCGCGCGGCTTCGCGCGGCAGCAGCGCGGGCGGCGTCACGCCGTTCGGGATCGTGCGGATCCGGTCGCGCGCGATGCCGAGGGCGTGCAGGTGGTCGGCTTCGTCGCCGGAGACGGCGATCACCGCGTCGGAGCGGCGATTGCCGAGCCAGCGCTCGATGCCGCCGTAGACGCGGCGCTTCACGGCCGACAGCGTCGGGTTCAGCGTATACACGGCGTGCGGCGTGTAGATCTGTTTCCACGGCCCGCCGCACAGGCGCGCGAGCGCGCCGGCTTTGGAACTGTGGCTGTGGACCACATCCGGCCCGATCTCGTGCAGCAGCCGGGCGAGCGCGCGTGCAGCGCCGACGTCGTGCAGGCCGACCGAACGGCGGAACGGCAGCCGATGAAACGACGCGCAACGCAGGGGCGTGTCGGCGAGGATGGCTTCGTCGAAACGCGCGCCGCGCGGCGCGATCAGATGGATCTCGACGTTCGCGCGCGCGTGGAGGCCGGCAATCAGGTCGACGAGATGCACGGCGACGCCGCCGCCGGCCGCCTCGACCACCATCGCGATGCGCAACGGCGGCCCGGCGCGCTCGGGTGCGCGCGTGGGCGCATGGGCGGCCCCGTGTCGGGAGGCGGGCGTGGCCAGATCGGCGACCGTCATGCCGCTCTCCCGGTCAGGCGGCGCAGCGCCGCGCGCCAGCCGCGCGCGGACGCGTCCTCGGGCTCGTTCGCATAGCGGTATTCGGTGTAGCGGTAGCCGCCGTATTTCGTGCCGTACGCGCAGCGCCCGCCGCGCGCGTCGATGCCGTTCAGCACGACGCGGGGCGCCGCGCCGCCGTGGCCCGCGACGCGCTTCGCGGCTTCGGCGAGTTCGCCGGCCTTCGTCTTGCCCGCGCGCGCGACCAGCAGGATCGCGCTGGCGTGCTTGCCGAGCCAGCTTGCGTCGGCGGCGGCAAGCACCGGCGGCGCGTCGATCACGACCATGTCGTACTGCGCGCGCCATTGCCCGATCAGCGCGCCGACGCTCTCGCGCTGCAGCAGCGCGGCCGGCGCGTGCGGCAACGCGCCCGTCGCGATGAAGTCCAGATTCGGCTCGACCGCGCGATGCACGATGCCGTCGTGCGCCGCACGTGCCGCGAGCGCATCGGCAAGGCCGTTGTCGCGCGCGACACCGAAATACTGATGCAGGCGCCCCTTGCGCAGATCGCCGTCGATCAGCAGCACCCGCTTGCCGTCGGCCGCCTGCACCGCCGCGAAATTCGCCGCGACGAACGACTTGCCGGCGCCCGGCGCCGGCCCCGTGATCAGCACGACCGGGCGCGCGTCCTGTGCAAGCGAGAAATGCAGCGCGGTCTGCAGGCTGCGCAGGCTTTCGATCGCCGGCTCGTACGGCTCGGCGAGCGCGAGCAGGTGCGGGCCGGCGTCCTGACGCTCGATCGCGCGCATCATCGCGCGCTGGCCGGCGGCGGACGGCACGACCGCCAGCACCGGCAGCCCGGCGTGGCGCTCGATCTCGTCGACGCTGCGCAGGCCGCCATAGAGGAAGTCGCGGGCGAACGCGATCAGCATCCCGAGCGCGAGCCCGACGAGCGCGCCCACGCCGATCGCGACCGGACGGTTCGGCCGCACGGGATCGTCCGGCGCGACGGCCGTATCGACGACGCGCACGTTGCCGGTCTTGCCGGCCTTGACCAGTTCGAGCTGCTGGATGTTGTTCAGCAGCGCCGTGTAGAGATCGGTGCCGACCTTCACGTCGAGTTGCGCGCGCACTTCGTCGCGCTGCCGCTGCGGCAGCCGCGCGAGATCCGTGTCGAGCGCGGCCTGCCGATGCCGCAGCGTCGCGAGCTGCGCATCGAGCGCGGCCATGTCGGGATGCGACGGCAGGAACCGCCGCGACAGCTCGTCGCGTTTCTGCTGCAGTTCGAGCACGCGGGTCTGCAGGTCCGCGCCCTGCTGCAGCGCGAGCTTGCCTTCCTCGGCGAGGTCGATCGAATGCCCGCTGCTGCGCAGCGTCGCATAGCGTTGCTCGGCCTCTTCGAGCTGCCGCTTGACGGTCGGTAACTGGTCCCGGAGGAACGCCAGCGAGTGCGCGGCCTCCGCGGAGCGGCGCTCGACGTTCTGTTCGACGTAGCGTTGCGCGAGCGCGTTGAGCGTTGCGCCCAGCGCAGCCGGATCGTCGCCGCGCAGCGTCGCGACGAGCACGCCCGACTGCTTGATCTTTTCCTGCACGTCGAGCGCGGTGCGCAGCGCGTCGATCGTGTCGGCGCGGCCGTTGCGGATCAGGCGAAAGCGCGTGCCGGGCAGTGCGTCGAAGCCGGCGACCTCGATCGACAGCGGGCCATGGCGCGTGGCAAAGGTTTCCGCGCGGCCGATGTGGCCGATCGCGTCGTCGGGCAGATCCCGGCCGGACAGCCGGTAGCGCCGCGCATCGATGCGCGTGAGGCTGAACGTGTCGCCTTGCGCGCGCCTCGGCACGTCGAAGCGCGTGACGTTCGCGCGTTCCTGGCCCCATGCATAGCCGCCGATGCCGAGCAGGCCCGGCTGCACGACGCCGTCGTTCAGGCGCGACACGAAATCGCCGATCAGCGGAAAGCGCTTCGGTTTCGCGACGATGTAGCTGCGCAGATCGTCCACGGCGCGCGTCACCACGAGCCGGGACGACAGAATCTGCGCTTCGGCCGAGGCCGGCGCGTTGACGTTGAAGAACGACGCGGCGTCGCCGAGCAGGTTCTTCGCCGCGCTGTCGCCGCCGTCGTCGGTCTGGATCATCAGGTCGGCCTGATAGGTCGGCGGCGCGAGGAAGGCGTACAGCGCGCCGACGCCGAGCCCGGCGGCGGTCAGGGCGGCGATGGTCCAGCGTGCGCCGCCGAGCACGTCGAGCGCGTGAACGAGATCGAACTCGCTTTCGGCAGCGGGTTCGCGGGAAGGCGATGCGGTCATGATGAGGTCGACGGGGAAAGGGCGGCCGGCCGGTCGGGCCAGCGCGCGAGGATGAGCGGGCGCCAGCCGTCGACGGCGGCGGCGATCAGCGATGCGCAGCGCACGAAGTCGGCGCGCGTGCCGCGATAGGGATCGGGAACGTCGAAGCCGGCGCGCGTGCCGCCGGGCGCGATCGCGTGCTCGCCGAGGCGAAACACGCGGCCGCGCGTGAACAGGTGGCGCGCTTCGACATCGCGCTGCTGCGCGCGGTCCATCACGAGGATCAGGTCCGCGTACCGGCACAGGTCGGCCGTGACGGGGCCGGCCACGTGCGCGTCGAGATCGAGACCGAGCTCGCGCGCGACGGCGCGGGCGAGCGGATCGGCCGGATCGCCGGTGCGCGGCGCGAGGCCGGCGGAGCGGACCGTCGCGTGCGGCAGCCGTGCCGCCAGCAGCGCGGCGGCGATCGGGCTGCGGCACAGATTGCCTTCGCACACGACGAGCAGGGACGGGCGCGCGCTCATTTGGTTGCCAGCGCGGCGGCGGCGCCCGTGTTGACGCTCGGCAACAGCAGCGCGAGCACGCGGCTGAAGCGCACGAGGCCGTTGCCGTCGACGTAGACGGTGTCGTTCGGTTCCAGCTCGAATTCGTTCGCGAGCACCATCGCGACCGGCGAGCGCGCATCGAGATGGAATACGGTCGGCGTGCCGCGCGCATCGCCGCGGATCACGAACATTTGCGCGGCATCCGCCGTGTTCGAGTTGATGCTGCCGGCCTGCAGCAGCGCGTCGCCGAGCGTGAGGCGGCCGTTGCGCTTCGGGAGCGCGCGCAGCGGGCGGTTGACTTCGCCCATCACGTATACGCCGTTGTCGTCGCGCGCGGCGATCTTCAGCAGATCGCCGCCGCGCAGCACGATGTCGGCCGGATTGCGATGCTCGCGAATCATCTTCGCGACGTCGATGCGCACCGGCACACCGTCGCGAACGAGCGTCACGTCGCTCTGGTCGGCCGCCGGCGTGAAGCCGCCGGCGCGGGCGAGCGCGTCGGCGAGCGTCATCGGCACGTCGTTGACCGCCTGCGCGCCCGGCGCATGCACTTCGCCGTCGATATAGACCTGCTGAGAACGGTACGACGCGACGCGCAGCGTCACCTGCGGGTCGCGATAGACGCGCGCGAGCGCCTGCGTGACGCGCGCCTGGGCATCGGCGGCGCTCAGGCCCGCGACTTTCAGCTTGCCGGCATACGGAAACGTCAGATTGCCGCGATCGTCGACGACGAACCCGGCAACCGGATCGGCCGCGCGCGGCGGCGTCTGCGGCGAGCCGGGCTGGGCGGCGGCCAGCTCCGGATGGTCCCAGACGGTGATCTGCAACACGTCGCCGGGGCCGATCCGATAGCGCGAAGCGGCGGGGGCGTCGAGCGCCGACAGCGCGGCCGTCGCGGCCGCCTTCTCGGCGCGCTGGCGCTGGATCAACTGCGGGTCGATCTGCACGATGGGCACGGGCAGGCGCGCAGGCGGCGCGTCCGCGCGTGCGATGCCCGGCGCCGCATCGGGCGCGCGCGTCGCGCGCAGTTCCTGGACGAACGCGTGATCGCCCATTCTCATGCCGGGCGCGAGCGCGCACGCGGACAGAGCGAGGCCGGCCAGCACCGCGAGCGACGCCGTGCGTATCGCGTGTACCGCACGCCGGCGTGCGCCGGCCGCGGTCGAAACGTTCGAGGTCTTCATCTGACATTCCTTGATGGCGGCGCCGGGGTGCGGCGGCCGCGCGCGCTCGGCCCGGGGTAGCCGGGCGCGAGCGGGGTTCGGGTGAGTGCGCGCCGCGTTCGCTGGTCACGCGAACGCGGCCGGCCGCTCAGTAGGCGTTGGGATGCACGATCCCTTTCAGCACGGTCGCGCCGATGATTCGCAGATCGAGCGCGAACGACCAGTTGCGCAGGTAGTACAGGTCATGCTCGATGCGCGACTGCATGCTTTCGACGCGTTCGGTCGCGCCGCGCAGCCCGTTGACCTGCGCCCATCCGGTGATGCCGGGCTTGATCCGGTAGCGATGGATGTAGCCGTCGACGATCGTGCGGTACTGCGCGTCGTGCTCGACCGCGTGCGGGCGCGGGCCGACCACCGACATGTCGCCGAGCAGCACGTTGATGAACTGCGGCAGCTCGTCGAGGCTCGTGCGTCGCAACAGCGCGCCGACGGCCGTGACGCGCGGATCGTTGCGCATCGCCTGCACGACCGTGCCGTCCCGCTCGACGTGCAGCTTCATCGTGCGGAACTTGTAGATGGCGAAGGTTTCGCCGTCGGCGCCGCGCCGCTTCTGCGTAAAGAACACGGGCCCCGGCGACGACAGCTTCACCGCGACGCCGATGACGAGCAGCAACGGCATCAGCGCGATCAGCGCGACCGCGGCGAAGGTACGATCGAACGCCGCCTTCAGCATCCGCGCACGCGGTGTCAGCGGCGACACGGCGAGCGAGATGGCCGGCTGGCCGAGCACTTCGTCGGCCTGACTGCCGAACGGCGCGAGCTGGCTCACGTCGGGCAGCAGCCGCAGATCGACGAAGTCGTGACGGAATTCCTCGATCACGTCGACGATCGCGCGCTCTTCGCTCAGCGGCAACGCGATCCAGACCTCGCTCGCGCGAAGCTGCCGCGCGTGTCTCGCAAACGTCGCGAGGTCGCGGTGTACCGGAAGCTCGCCGGCGCTCGTCCCGGCGTCCGGCGAAACCCGATAGATCGCGACGAACCGGTACGGCGAAGCCATGCGCTCCACCGCGGACGTCAGTTGCGCGATGCGCTCGTCGGTCCCCGCGAGCGCGATCGCGCGATAACGCTTGGGCGCGCGCACGCGGCGGCACCGCCATACGAACAGCGCGATGCGAAACGCGATCAGCGACACCGCGACGCCCAGCGTCCAGCGAACGAACCACGCGAACGACGCGACATTGACCGCGGCCATCGCGATCATCATGACGAACACGCTGCCCTGGGCGATCAGCCATAGCGCGAGCGCGCGAAGCAGATAACGCGCGATGCGCACGCCGTTGTCGCTCAGGTCGCGGTCGATCAGGCCCAGCAGGAAGGTCGCGCACAGCACGCTCGTCGCGACGAGCACGGTTTCCGTTCGCAGCGCCGCGAGCGACATGGTCGTTTCGTCCAGCATCACGACCGCGATCGTGACGATCATCGCGATGTCGGCGACGAGCACGGCGAGCGCGCGGTTTCTGAGCAGTTTTTTCAGCATTTCACGTCGCCTCACGACATGCCGGCTTTGCCCATGCGGCCCGCATGGAGATACGCGTGTGGAGGCGCCTCGGGTGGTTCACGTCAAGTTATTCGAGATCGGACGAATGATTCGCGGTCCGAATCGGATTCGTTCGATTCATTCTATTGACGTGGAATGCGCGGGACCATCAGGCAACGGGAAGATCGGCAGCGCTTGCCGGTCGGACTGGTCCTGTTCTGTGCGGCCGGTTCGCCATGTCGTGCCGTCGCGATGAAACAGCATCGTGCGGAGATCGGTATCGTCCGCGCGTGTGGACCCGGGGGCGGGCGCTCGATGCTCGCATCTGGCAGCGTTTTGGAGCATGCAGCACGATCAGCATGTGAATCGTGACGTGGCCGCGCCCACCGGCCACCATCGAACGCCCGCTCCCGGGTCTTGTCCCGGCGAAGGTCGGCCCGGCAGGCCGCGCGTATCGCCGCCGGCCGGAAGCCGGCAGCGAATGCTCAACGGCCCCACGCGAAGTAATGGGAACCGGCGACCGCCAGCACCGCGCCGATCAGCGCCGCGTACGGCGCGAGATTCAGCCACATGCTGCGCGTCGGCACCTTGAGCTCCATGTCGCGCTGCATTTGCGCGGGGAAGCGGCCGCGGTCCTGCCAGTAGTGGCGATACAGGAACACCGGCACGATCAGCAACATCGCGATCAGCCCGTTGCGCAGCGTGCCCTCGCCTTGCAGATCGGCGCCCGCGCCCGCATAAACGAGGTTCGCGTAGCCGCAGATCGAGCCCGCGACGAGCAGCCACGTCGGGCAGCGGAACGGCCGATCCCAGTTGCCGCGATCCATCCGGTGTATCCAGCCAGACTGAAGATTCAGGAATACGAACAGCATGTAGCAGACGTTCGAGATCGACAGCACCGTCATGTAGTCCGACATCATCAGCAACACGAGGTTGAAGCCGAGGTCGGTCCACATCGCGCGCGTGGGCGAACCGTGCTCGTTTACGTGCGACAGGTACTTCGGCAACCAGCCGTCGACCGACGCCTGGTACAGCGTGCGCGACGAACCCATCATCGACGTCATCACGATCAGCAGGATCGACAGCATCAGCATCACGACGACCGCATTCGCGACCCACGCGCCGCCGCCGACGATCTTTGCCATCGCGGCTGCGACGCCGGTGCCGTCGCCGATCGCCGGATCGAGCATCGCCTGGGTGCCGAGCGCGCCCTGGAACGCCATCGGCACGAGCGTCATCACGACGAGACACAGCGCGCCCGACCAGAAGATCGCCTTCGCGGTATCGCGCCGCGGATCGCGGAATTCACGCGTGTAGCAGACGGCCGTCTCGAAACCGTACGACGCCCAGCCGGCCATGAACATCGCGCCGAGCGCCATCGTCACGCCCTGCCCGTTCCACGCGCCGAAGGTCGCGGCCGTGAGGTTGCCCTGCGCGTCGTGACCGAGCGGCAGCAGCGGAAGCAGGTTCGACATCGGCACGTCGCCGGTGACGAACGGCACGATGCCGACGATCAAGAGCGGCGTGAGCGACGCGATGCCGAGAATGCGCTGCGTACGCGCGGCCTTCGACGCACCGCTGTGCTGAAGCTTGAACGTGATGAGAAGCAGAATCGTGGCGATGATGAACGTCGCGTTGATTCGCAAAGACAGACCGGGCTTGATGAACCCGAGATCCGCAACCTTGAGCTGCCAGTGCAGCACCGCCGCATTGGCGGGAAAGAGACTCGTGAGCGCATAGCTTGCCGCGAGGCCGCAGCCGAGCGCGAGCATCGGCGACCACGCGAGCCAGTTGCACCACACGGACACCGGGGCAATCAGCTTGCTGTAACGAACCCAGCCGATCGCGCCATACACCGACGCGCCGCCCGATTTATGCGGAAATAGCCCGGATATTTCCGCATAAGTCGCGCTTTGAACCAGCCCCATCGTGATCGCGGCGATCCAGATCGCCCACGCGGGCTGGCCGATCGTCGCGCATACGCCGCCGATCGTGAACAGCACGCCTGCCGGCACGCCGCTCGTTACCCAAAAAGCGTCTTTCCAGGTCAGGCCACGATGCAGCGTGTGGCCCGTCGAATCATGTGAGATGGTTGCCTCGACATCACTGGTGCGATTAGCACGCAGTCCTGCTTGACTCATCCAATTCCTCCTCTCGATCAGCGTAAGCGCTTCAACGTTTACGCTGCTCCGATACAAAGCGGGATGACTCCGCACAAGGGCGCTAGTGTAACAACTTACGCGCTTTTTTGCAGAATCCGAAAAAGAATTCCGGGATATGGCTGCATTTCATCCTCATTGTTTCGGATTCCTGCATGCCATTCCCGGCGTGTTTTTATGATGATTCGTACGACGTATGTCGGGAGACTTACTGCGCGCCTTCCGTCCACGCATTCACGCGGTCGGCATGCGCCGCGATCCACGCATCCGCGGCCGCTTCCGGCTTCGAGCCGTTCTGGATCGCCAGCATCACGCTGTCGATTTCACCCGGCTTCCACTGGAATTTCTTCAGGAACGCGACGACCGGCTTCGCCTTGGTTTCAAGGCCCGGATTCACGACGCTGTCGACGTGCTCGGCGCCGCCGAACACCTTCTTCGGATCCTCGAGGAAGCGCAGCTTCCACTTCGCGAACATCCAGTGCGGCGCCCAGCCGGTCACGATCACCGGCTTGTTCGCGCCGACCGAGCGCGACAATTCGGCCGTCATCGCGCTGCCCGAGCTCGGCATCAGCGTGTAGCTCAGCCCGTAGTTCTTGATCGCTTCGTCGGTCTTGCGCATCACGCCCGCACCGGCATCGATGCCGACGATGCGGCCGCCGAAGCTGCTCTTCTCGGCGTTCAGATCCTCGATGCTCTTCGCCTTCACGTAATCGGGGACGATCAGGCCGATCTTCGCGTCGGGAAAGTTCGCGCCGAGGTCGACGACCTTGCTCTTGTATTCGCTCCAGTAGGATCCGTGCGTGACCGGCAGCCATGCGGACAACGTCGCATCGAGATCGCCGCGCGCGACGCCCTGCCACATGATCCCTGCGGCGACCGGCACGAGCTTCACCTCGTAGCCGAGCTTCTTCTCGATCACGCGCGCGGCGACGTTCGACGTCGCGACGCTGTCGTCCCAGCCTTCGACGTAACCGATTTTCAGCGTCGGCTTCGTATCGGCGAGCGCCGATGCGCTCAGTGCCGCCATCGCCGACAGCGCGCCGGCCCAAAACAGTTTTCCGAACAATTTCATGGTCGATCTCCTTGGTCTGCGCACCGTGCGCGTTGTCTCTCTAGGTTCTTCAACCACAAATCCGCGGTATCGTTGTTTTCCGACAGATGCTTGTCCGGACGCGACGCGCCCGGACAGCCGATGGCGCCTTCGACTACTTGTCGATCACGAGATCCGACAGCGGCTTGCTGCAGCACAGCAGCACCATCCCCTGATCGATCTCGCGCTGGCGGATGCCGCCGTTGTGTTTCATCTCGACCTGCCCCGACACGAGCTTCACCTTGCACGTACCGCACATGCCCTGCGTGCACGATGCCGGCAGCCGCACGCCCGACTGGCGCGCCGCGTCGAGCACGTGCTGCTCCGAGCCGCACGAAATCTCGCGATTGCTCTTCGCGAAGCTGACCGTGTACTGCTTCGTGCCGGCGGCGTCGCCTTCGGCCGGCGGCGCGAGATCGGCCAGCAGCTCGTCGCTCGCGGTCTGCGCGAGCGTCTCGAACGAGAAGCTTTCCTCGTGATACTGCTTGCGATCGAAGCCGGCTTCGTCGAGCAGGTCGCGCACCGCCTTCATGTACGGTGCGGGGCCGCACGTGAAGATTTCGCGTTCCATGAAATCCGGCGCGATCAGCTTCAGCAGCGGCAGCGTCAGGAAGCCGGTGACGCCCGGCCAGTTGGTGCGTGCGCCGACGCGCTCGACGACGAACGACGTGCGGAAATTCGTGTGGTTCGACGCGATCAGGTCGAGCTCGCGCGCGAAGATGATGTCGTCCGGCGTGCGTGCGCTGTGCACGAACAGGATGTCGCGATCTTCCGCGAGATCATGGTGTGCACGGCTCATCGACATCAGCGGCGTGATGCCCGAGCCGGCCGACAGGAACAGGTACTTGCGCGCCGGATGCCTTGCACACGTGAATTCGCCGGCCGGGCCGAGCACGCGCACCGACGCGCCCGGCTGCAGGTTGTCGTGCAGCCAGTTCGACACCTTGCCGCCCGGCACGCGCTTCACCGTGATCGATACCGTGTGCGGCCGCGCCGGCGACGACGAGATCGTGTAGCAGCGGTTGATCGTTTCGCCGTCGATGTCGAGCTCGAGCGTGAGGAACTGCCCGGGCTCGAACGAAAACGTGCGGCCCTGCGGCGAACGGAAGAAGAAACTCTTCACGTCGTGCGTTTCCTGCCGCACGTGGCAGCACACCAGCGTTTCCTCGACGTCGCTCGTCCAGCGCTCGGGCAGCGCGTTCCAGAACGCCGGGCGCGTCACCCGGCTGTCCGCCGGCTCGAAATTGGCCGCATCTCGCATCATGTCAGCCTCCGCAGGGCCGCCCCAAGGAGGCTGACCGCCCCCGCGGGGGGCAGTGAACGAAGTGAACGTGAGGGTCGTTTCATCAGTTGCTCCGCTTGCTGTTCCGCTGACGACTACGCGCCGGTTTGTTCGGCGAGCCGGCCGATGTACCAGGCCGAGAATTTTTCGACGAGACCTTCCGTGTACGGCGAATACGGGCCCGGCTCGTACGCGCTGCTGGTCGCGCCGCGCTGCGAGAATTCGACGAGCGCGCGATCCTGGTCGTTGGTCGCGTTCCACACGGCCGTGAGGTTCTTCACGTCGTAGTCGATGCCTTCCTTCGCGTCCTTGTGCACGAGCCACTTCGTGCGCACGAGCGTCTTGCCGGCCGACAGCGGGATCACCGAGAACGTCACGATGTGATCGCTCATGAAGTGGTGCCACGAGTTCGGCTGCGTCCAGAACGACAGCCCGCCGAGGTCGGCCTTGTCGAAGCCGCCGAGCAGCTTCTTCGAAGCGACCTTCGCGTCGAGCGTCTGCGATTCGCCGTGGCGGTCGAGCGGCAGGCGCTGCGTGCGGAAACCCGTCACGTCGAGCAGCTTTTCGATTTCGGCGGACGGCAGGCCCATCTCCGCCCACTCCTTGCCGCGGCGCACGCAGGTCTCGGCGAAAGCGTCCATGCCTTCGGCGTTCGCGTCGGAACGCTGGTAGCCGAAGCCGTATTCGTACAGCGAGATCGTGAGCTCCGGATGGTTCGCGACGCAGTGATAGCACTCGCGGTTGTTCTCCATCGTGAGCTTCCAGTTGCCTTCCTCGATGATGTCGATCTGCGCGGCGATCTTCGTGTTCGGCAGATCGTGCGGCAGCAGGTACGGCTCCATCTCGGCGCGCATCTGCGCGAAATCGACGGGCGGCTCGTCGGCGAGGCAGATGAAGATCAGGCCCGCGAGGTTCTCGACGTGCACCGACTTCAGGCTGTGCTTGCAACGGTCGAACTTCTCGCCCATGTGCTCGGCGAACATCAGTTGGCCCGTCAGGTTGTAGGTCCAGCTGTGGTACGGGCACACGATGTTGCCGACCGAGCCTTTATCTTCGTTGCACAGGCGCGCGCCGCGGTGACGGCACACGTTGTGGAACGCGCGGATCGCCATGTCGTCGTCGCGCACGATCAGGATCGAATCGTTGCCCAACTGCACGGTCACGTAATCGCCCGGCTCGGGAATGTCCGGTTCGATCGCCACCTGGATCCAGTGCTGGCGGAAAATCGCCTCCATGTCGAGCGCGAAAATGTCCTCGCTCGTGTAGAACGGCGCTTCGAGGCTGTAGCCTGCCTTGCGGCGTTCGATCAATGCACGAATGTCTGCCGATACTTTCATCGTTTGCTCCGGATTCCTTGCATCCCTGGGTTCTTGCCGACAGGCATCAAAATCAGTAGTCGATGAGCTGATGCTCGCGCAAATACGCAAGGATCACTTGTGCTTTTTCGACCGAACTCCCTTCATTTACGACGTTGCCGCCGCGGCTTTCTGTCGTCGTCGCGGACAGCATCCGGGCATGCCCGGAGCGCTTCTCGGCGGCGACCAGTTTTACGGGTTTACGCTCGACCGGGCCGACCGTCCACGCGGTCGCGTCGGCGTCCGCGCCGCTCGCCGCGAGCGCCGGCCGGATCGCGCCGGCGCGCAGCCGCGCATAGGCATAGCGCGGCTCGACACCGGCGAGCGGATGGACGGCCACGACGGCCGGCAGCGCCGCGTCGACACGCCGCCGCAGCCCTTTCGGCAAAAATTGCCGGACTGCCACGCGACCGCCATCGACCGTCACGTCGACGGCCGAGCCGACGAGCGGATAGCCGAGCGCCGCGGCGACGCGGTACGGCAGCATCCCGGTGTCGTACGCGCCCTCGGCGCGCGTGCCGGTCAGCACGAGGTCGTAGCCTTCGATGCGCGCGGCGAGCGCGTGCACGGCATCGTCGCCGTCTCGGCAGGCCAGCACTTCGACCTCCCGCGCGCCGAGCGCCAGATACTCGGCGAGCGCCGCGTTGGCGGGGTCGCCCGCGTGGATCACGTCGAGCGTCGCGCGATGTTTTTCCGCGAGCTGGCGGCCGGTTTCGAGCGCGGCCGCATCGTTGCGGCTGTAGCGCGCGACGCCGCTGACCGGATGCCGGCCGACGGACACGAGCACCGCGATGCGTTGCAAGGGACGAGGGGCATTCATGCGGCGACTCCTTCGGGTTCACGGGTACCGACCGCGGCCGGCGATTCGCCGCGCGCGGCCCGCGCGGCCTGGACCTGTTCGATCAGCGCGGCGATCGTCGCCTGCGCGTCGCCGACCACCGTCAGGTTCGCGCGCTTCGCGATCGGCGCGCTGCCGTCGAGGTTCACCGCGATCACGTGGCGGCAATCCTTGATCCCCTGCAAATGCTGCACCGCGCCCGAGATGCCGAACGCGATGTACACGCTCGCCTCGACCGTCTTGCCGGTCGCGCCGACCTGCTTGTCGCGCGTGAAGTGGCCGTTGTCGACCGCGACGCGGCTCGCGCCGATCGCCGCGCCGAACACGCCGGCCAGCCGCTCGAACGCAGCGATGTCGGACACGCCGTTGCCGGCCGACACGATGAAATCGGCTTCCTCGAGCGCGACCTGGGCCGCATCGATTTCGTCAAGGCCGAGATCGCGGTATGGCTGCGCGGCGTCATGCGCCGGGCGGATGAAATCGGCAGCCACGCGTTCGCCGGCGCCGACGAATGGCAGCTTCGCCTCCACCGCGTTCTGCGCGAGCAGGATCACGTCGGGCAGCGCACGGGTCGCGAACGCGCGCCCGGCCTGCGCGTACGCGCCCACGTGCTTCGCGTCGATCTCGACGACGTGGGTCGCGACGCTCGCGCCGGCCGCCGCCGCGTAACGGCGGCCGAGATCGCCGTCACCGGTCGCGTTGTCGGGCACGAACACATGCTTCGGGGCGAGCGCGGCCACACAGGCCTGCAATGCTTGCAGTTCGCTTTCGGGGTCGAACGCGCGGCGATCGAAGCCGGTCAACTCGAGCAGCTTGTCGACACCCAGTTCGGCCACGTCGTCCTTGAGTTCGCCGAACGCGAGCAGCGCGACTTCGGTCTGCGCATCGGCGAGCACGGCCGCGGCGGCGATCGCCTGCCGCGAATGGTCGTCGAGCGCGCCGCGTTCGCCATGGGCGACCACCAGCATCACGTGCTTCGGATCCTGCAGCGCACGGCGCGGCTTCGCCGCCGCGGCGCCATGACCGTGCGCGGACCACTGCGCGGCGTTCGCATCGGCGCTGCCTTCCTCGCCGAGCGTGATGCGCTTCAGGCCGGCGGCCGTGATGATGAACGGCCGGCGCGGATCGATTCGTTTGATCGTATTCATCGATTCACTCCAGCGAGGCGGCGACGAGTTCGGCGACGTCGAGCACGTCGGGGCGCGGGCCCACGACGCCTTCGAGCATGGCCGTGCAGTTCGGGCACGCAACCGCGACCACGTCCGCGCCGATCGTGCGTGCGTCGGCGATGCGGATGTCCGGGATGCGCTGCTTGCCGGGGATGTCGGTGAGCGGCGCGCCGCCGCCACCGCCGCAGCAGCGGCCGCGCATGCCGTTGCGCTCCATCTCGACGACCTGGATGCCGATCGTCTTCAGCAGCTTGCGCGGTGCTTCCGTCTCGCCGTTGTAGCGGCCGAGGTAGCACGGGTCGTGATACGTGGTGCGCTTCTCCTGCAGCGCCTCGACCGCCTTCGGCGCGATCTTGCCGCTGTCGGCCAGTTCGGCCAGATACGTCGTGTGATGCTTGACCATCACGCGCAGCCCGAGCGCACGGTATTCGTTGCGCAGGCTGTGCATCACGTGCGGGTCGGCCGTCACGATCTGTTTGTACGACAGCGAGCCGAGCGTGCCGATCAGGCGCTTCGCCATCTGCTGGAACGTCGCTTCGTCGCCGAGCCGGCGCGCGACGTCACCCGTGTCGGTCTCGGTCGGGCCGAGCACCGCATAATCGACGCCCGCCTTGTTCAGCACCTTCACGAACGCACGCAGCGTGCGCTGGTAGCGCATGTCGAACGCGCCTTCACCCGCGACGAACAGCACGTCCACCGGCTTGCCAGGCTGCGCGACGGGTGCGCTCAGGTCGACCGACCAGTCGTAGCGCGCGGCCGTGTCGTAGCCGCCCATCGTGCCCGTCTCGCGCAGGTTCGCGAGTACTTCCTGGCCCTTGCCCGGCACCGTGCCGTGCACGAGCGTGCGGTTGCGGCGCATGTCGACGATCGCGTCGACGTGTTCGATCAGCATCGGGCATTCCTGCACGCACGCGCGGCAGGTGGTGCACGACCACAGCGTCTGTTCCTCGATCAGGCCCGACACGATCGGGCCGTTCGGCTCGCCGCGATGCTGGCCGACAGGCAGGCCCGGCGTCGGGCTGCCCGCGTACGCCGCATCGGTACCGCCGGCCATCCCGACGACGAGATCCTGGATCAGCTTCTTCGGGTTCAGCGGCTGGCCCGACGCGAACGCGGGGCATGCGGCTTCGCACTTGCCGCACTGCACGCATGCGTCGAAGCTCAGCAACTGGTTCCAGCGGAATTCGACCGGCTTCGCGACGCCGTACTCCTGATGGTCGATGTCCGGCAGCTTCAGCGCGGTCGGCGGCGTGGCCGTGCCGTTGCCGGTGAACGATTCGCGGGTGGCCGCGAAACGCTCCTGGCGCGGGTGGAACGCGAGGTGCAGCAGGCCGGCGATCGCATGCTTCATCGGGCCGCCTTTCGCCGCGCCGACCGTCATCGTGAACGCCCCGATGCCGATCAGCAGCGCGCAGAGCACCGCGAACGCACCCGACATCGCGCCGGTGGGCACCAGCATGAACAGCACGAGGCCGAGCGCGAACGAACCGAGCAGCCAGGGCAGCGTATTCCACGGGCCGCGCGACAGGCGCGCCGGCACGTTCTTCGCCGCGCGGCGACGCCACACGAACACCGCGCCCACCAGCATCGCGAGCGCCGCGAGGAAGATCAGCTTGTCGAGCCACGGCGAGTAGATCGCGAGGCCGTAGTTGACGAACACCAGCGCGAGCGCGCCGATCGCGCCGCCGGCGGTCGCGACGTGGGTCTTCGCGATGTACGGATCGCGGGCGACCACGTGGTGCAGGTCGACGAAATAACGCTTCGGAATCGCGAACAGGTTCGCGACGCCAAACGCGCCGGGCGCGGTGGCGCGGCCCAGACGCCAGTAGGACGAGCGCTTCGCGACCGCGAACGCGAGCCCCGCCACCGACAGCCACAACAAGGCGGTAATGAGGAAGGACGGATTCATCTTTTAGAAATCCTTCACGAGACGCAGCGAGTCGTAGATCGCACCGTGGACGTTGTGCATCGAGATGCAGTCGCCGACACGGAACAGCAGGAAACGGCCGTTGCCGAGTTCTTCCGACAGGCACGGCTGCGGCTCGGCCGCGAACAGCGTGTGCGGATCGATCTGGCCGCGGTTCACCGATTCCGGCTTGAGCTTCCAGTACAGCTCGTCGTTCGGCGACGAGCCGTTCTCGATCACCACCTGGTCGACCGCGCGCTCTTCCAGTTCTTCCGTGTACTCGTTGCGCAGCACGGCGATCATCTTGCCGTTCTCTTCATAGACGCGATCGAGCATCGTGTTCGGCGTCGGGATCACGCCGAACGCGTACAGGCGGCGATAGAAGATCGGGAACGTCGTGCCGCCGCAATCGTCGGCGACCTTCACGTCCGGCGTCACCACCTCGACCTTCGAGCCGCGGCTCGCCATGAAGTCGGCCACGCCGGCGCCCGCATGCGTGCTCACGCCGTCGAACAGCAGCACGTTCTGCTTCGGCTCGACCTTGCCGGTCAGGATGTCCCACGAGCTCACGGCAAGGCCTTCGGCCACGCCCCACGCCGGCACCTGCCACGTGAAGCTCGAACCGCCGGTGGCAAGCACGACGATGTCCGGCTTCTCGGCCATGATCATCTTCTCGTCGGCGGCCACGCCGAGACGCCGGTCGACGCCCAGGCGCTTCGTTTCCATGTCGAACCAGCGGATGATCCCCGACATCTGCTCGCGCTGCGGCGCCTTCGCGGCGATCATCACCTGGCCGCCCACTTCCGTGTTCTTCTCGAACAGCACGACGTCGTGGCCGCGCAGCTTCGCGACACGCG
Source organism: Burkholderia anthinoferrum (assembly GCF_002925705.1). Lineage (NCBI taxonomy): Bacteria > Pseudomonadati > Pseudomonadota > Betaproteobacteria > Burkholderiales > Burkholderiaceae > Burkholderia > Burkholderia anthinoferrum. Next base: position 56,250 of record NZ_LFZP01000064.1, on the reverse strand, counting down.
CGGCCTCGAGGCCCGCCGGGCCCGCGCCGACCACCACGACCTTGCGCTTCGGGCCGCGCGACTTCTCGATGATGTGCGGCATCGTCGCTTCGCGCGACGTCGCCGCGTTCTGGATGCACAGCACGTCGAGCCCGTTGTACTGGCGGTCGATGCAATAGTTCGCGCCGACGCACTGCTTGATTTCGTCCTCGCGGCCGTCGCGGATCTTGATCACCATGTGCGGATCGGCGATCTGCGCGCGCGTCATGCCGACCAGGTCGATCATCCCGTTCGCGAGCAGGCGCTCGGCCTGCCCCGCGTCGCGAATGCTCTGCGCGTGCATCACCGGAATCTTCACGACCGACTTGATGCCGGCCGCGAGGTGCACGAACGGCTCCGGCGGCAGCGCCATCGGCGGCATGCAGTTGGCAATCGTGTTGTGCGTGTCGCCGCCCGAGCCCACCACGCTCAGGTAGTCGATCAGGCCCGTCTCGGACATTGCCTGCGCGATTTCCTTCAGCGCTTCGTGATCGAGGCCGTCCTCGTGGAATTCGTCGCCGCACATGCGCAGGCCGACGCAGAAATCCTTGCCGACCGCCTCGCGCACGGCCGTCAGCACTTCGATACCGAAGCGCAGGCGGTTTTCGAGGCTGCCGCCCCATTCGTCGGTGCGATGGTTCGAACGCTTGCTCCAGAACTGGTCGATCAGGTGCTGGTGCGCGGCGGAGATTTCGATGCCGTCCATGCCGGCCGCCTTCACGCGCTTCGCGGCCGCCGCGAAATCGCCGATGATGCGGCGGATTTCCTCGATCTCGATGATCTTCGCGTTGCCGCGGTGCACGGGTTCGCGCACGCCCGACGGCGACATCAGGTGCGGCCAGTGCTCGCCGTGAAACGACGAGCGGCGGCCCATGTGCGTCGCCTGGATCATGATCTTCGCGCCGTGCTTGTGCATCGTGTCGGCCAGGCGCGTGAGCGGATCGATGATCTTGTCGGTCGACAGGTTCACCGATTTCCACCAGCCTTGCGGGCTGTCGATCGACACCGGGCTCGAGCCGCCGCAGATGGCCAGGCCGACGCCACCCTTCGCCTTTTCTTCGTAGTAGCGGATATAGCGGTCGCCCGGCAGGCCGCCCGGCTCGGCATACACCTCCGCGTGCGCGGTGCTGACGATCCGGTTGCGCAGCGTCAGCTGGTTCAGCTGCATGGGTTTGAACAGGTGGGGATAACGCATCGCTGGCGACCTCTGGCGTTCGAATGTCTCGTGTTGCGGGTGTTGTTCTGCTTCAGTGAATCAATGCATCAGTGCGCGATCGGCGACACTTCGAAGACGCAGTGGTCGTGATGCTCGGCCGCGCACTGCACTTCCTTCGATTGCGCGCGCGGCGCATGCTTGCCTTCCGGCGTCGTGTCGTTGACCCAGTCCATCGCGCCCGCGAACCAGCCCGCGAACATGTAGCAGAGCTTGCCTTCCTTGCCCGGCTGCTGGAGCACGAACGACGAGTGGCGCAGCTCGATCTTCGCGCGTGCGCTCGCCGGATCTGCCTCGATGATCGAGAACAGCCCCCAGCCGCGTTGCGACAGGCGCTTCAGGTAATGCTCGAACACGGCCATGCCGGTGATGCCGTGCTGCTTGGCTTCCTTGTCGCACCAGTGGTAAGCCGACTTGTAGCCGGCCTTGTAGAGGATCTCGGCATACGCTTCGACGCCGAGCGCTTCCTCGACGGCGACGTGGTTGTTCGTGAAGAAGTGGCGCGGCACGTACAGCATCGGCAGCGCGTCGGTGGTCCAGACGCCGGTATCGGGATCGACGTTGATCGGCAGTTGCGGTTGCATCGTGGTGACTCCGTGAGGAAAGTGGCCGCGCGGCTCGGCGCGCAGGCGCGACATCGTCCGCGTGCCCGCGCGGCAAGCGCTGGCACGTCCCGATTTTTTTATGTTGAAACGAAGGGAGCGGTTCGGCTCGGCGGGCGCTTACGCGCCCCACACGTCCTTGAACACGCGTACCCAGTTCTCGCCCATGATCTTGCGGATGCGCGACTCCTTCCAGCCGTGACGTTCCATCGCGGCGGTCAGGTTCGGGAATTCGCCGATCGTGCGGATGCCGTCCGGGTTGATCACCTTGCCGAAGTTCGTCAGTTGGCGATAGCGGCCCTTGTCATGCGTGAGCATGTCGAAGAACTCCTTCGCGAAATCCTGCGTGAAGTCCGTGCCGATGCCGACCGCGTCCTCGCCGATCAGGTTCACGACGTAGTCGATCGCCTCGATGTAGTCGTCGATGTTCGCTTCGATGCCGCGCTTCAGGAACGGCGCGAACATCGTCACGCCGACGAAGCCGCCCGCATCGGCGATCTCCTTCAGTTGCGCGTCGCTCTTGTTGCGCGGATGCTCCTTCAGGCCCGACGGCAGGCAGTGCGAGTAGCACACCGGCTTCTTCGAGAACGCGATCGCTTCCGACGACGTGTTGCCGCCTACATGCGACAGGTCGACCATGATGCCGACGCGGTTCATCTCGGTGATCACTTCGCGGCCGAAATCCGACAGCCCGCCGTCGCGCTCGTAGCAGCCGGTGCCGACGAGGTTCTGCGTGTTGTAGCAAAGCTGCACGACGCGCACGCCCATGTCGGCGAACGCCTCGATGTAGCCGAGGTTGTCCTCGAACGCATGCGCGTTCTGGAAGCCGAGGATGATCCCCGTCTTGCCTTCCTTCTTCGCGCGGAAGATGTCGTCCGTCGTGCGCACGAGCGTCAGCAGCTCGCCGTTGTCGCGGATCTTCTTCTTCATCACGCCGATGTTGTCGACGGTCTTGGTGAAGTTCTCCCACACCGACACCGTGCAGTTCGCGGCCGTGATACCACCCTTGCGCATGTCCTCGAACACCGGCTTCTCGAACTTCGAGATGTTCAGTCCGTCGATGATGATGCTGTCCTGATGCAGCGTGCTCATATCTGCTCTCGCTCGTGTGACTGTTCTTGTGGGGTCGATCAGTAGATCGGGAAGCGCTCGCAGAGCGCGAAGATCTCGCGGCGCACGCGCTGCTCGGTTGCCGGGTCGCCCTCGGGGTTCGCCCGCAGCGCGTCGAACACTTCGAGGATCAGGCGGCCGATCTCGCGGAACTCCGCGAGGCCGAAACCGCGCGTCGTGCCGGCCGGCGTGCCGAGGCGAATGCCCGACGTGACGGTCGGCTTCTCGGTGTCGAACGGGATGCCGTTCTTGTTGCAGGTGATACCCGCGCGTTCCAGCGCCTGCTCGACCGGCGCACCCTTCAGGCCCTTCGGGCGCAGGTCCACCAGCAGCAGATGGTTGTCGGTGCCGCCCGTGACGAGATCGACGCCGCCGGCCTTCAGCACTTCGCCGAGCGCCTGCGCGTTCGCGAGCACGTTGTCGATGTAGGTCTTGAAATCCGCATGCAGCACTTCGCCGAACGCGACGGCCTTGCCGGCGATCACGTGCATCAGCGGGCCGCCCTGCAGACCGGGGAACACGGCCGAGTTGATCTTCTTCGCGATCTCCTCGTCGTTGGTCAGCACGAAGCCGCCGCGCGGGCCGCGCAGCGTCTTGTGGGTGGTCGACGTGACGACGTGCGCGTGCTCGACCGGGTTCGCGTGGCGACCCGCGGCGATCACGCCCGCGATGTGCGCCATGTCGACCATCAGCTTCGCGCCGACGCTGTCGGCGATCGCGCGAAAGCGTGCGAAGTCGAGCGCGCGCGGGTACGCCGAGAAGCCGGCGATGATGAGGTTCGGCTTGTGCTCGTGGGCAAGCGCCTCGACCTGATCGTAGTCGATGCGCAGCGTGTCGCGGTTCACGCCGTACTGGACCGCGTTGAACCACTTGCCCGACAGTGCCGGCTTCGCGCCGTGCGTCAGGTGGCCGCCGGCATCCAGCGACATGCCGAGCACCGTGTCGCCCGGCTTGGCCAGCGCGAGCATCACCGAGCCGTTCGCCTGCGCGCCCGAGTGCGGCTGCACGTTCGCGTAGCCGGCGTTGAAGATCTGCTTCACGCGTTCGATCGCGAGCGCCTCGACCTCATCGGCGAATTCGCAGCCGCCGTAGTAGCGCTTGCCGGGATAGCCTTCCGCGTACTTGTTGGTCAGTACCGAGCCCTGCGCCTCGAGCACGGCGCGCGACACGATGTTTTCCGACGCGATCAGCTCGACCTGCGACTGCTGACGCTCGAGTTCCTTCAGGATGGCGCTGCGCACCGGCGCGTCGCGCTCGGCAAGGGGCTGCGAGAAGAAAGGCTGGGTGTTCGACATAGTGCGTCCGTGACGAAGAATAAAGGGCTGCAACCGAAGCTCAGGGCCCGCCGTGCCTGGGTTTGCCGCTCGTCCAGTGCAAGGCTGCCGACGGCTCTATTCTTGTCGTTCGGATTTTCGGCGGATTGATGAATTTAGACGCGTTCTTTGCCTTTTCCGCCATGCGCGTCCGTTTTATACAAGTGACCGGTCGTGCTTTTCGGTACGGCCGCTCGAAACGGCATTGGACGTTCACCTATCGACACGCACACCGGCAGTGCGTTTGCCGCACGTTCGAGTGCGCCGTCTCCCGGATACGGTGCAGTGCAGCAACGCGCCGATGCCCAGACAACGTATGGAGCTAGGGTTTAGCCGTATGGCACGCTTGTTGCACTCGCTCACACAATACCGCAGCCCGATTCGTGCCCCGGGCCAAAAGCTATTAGAGATTCAAGGAACGCTCCCCATGTCGCCCGACCGCACAGCGTCGCTGTCCCACTTCGCGTTCATGCCTTTACCGAACTTCACGATGATCGCGTTCACCAATGCGATCGAGGTGCTTCGGATGGCGAACTACCTGAGCGGCCAGCCGCTCTATCGCTGGTCGGTGATCAGCCCGGACGGCGGACCGGTCACGGCGAGCAACGGCCTGACGGTCGACACGGGCCCGGCCGAGTGCGCGGGACAACCCGACATCGTGTTCGTGTGCGGCGGCGTCGACGTGCAGCGCGCGACCACGCCCGCCCATCTGTCGACACTGCGCCGCTTCGCGCGCTCCGGCATCCCGCTCGGCAGCCTGTGCACGGGCACCTATGCGCTCGCGAAATCGGGGCTGCTCGCTGGCTACGCGTGCGCGATCCACTGGGAGAACATGTCGGCGCTGAAGGAAGAGTTTCCGGACACGCGCTTCCTGAAGGAACTGTTCGTGATCGACCGCGACCGCATCACGTGCACGGGCGGTGTCGCGCCGCTCGACATGATGCTGAACCTGATCGCCGCGCGCGTGGGCACCGCACGCGTCACGCAGATCGCCGAGCAGTTCATCGTCGAACACGTGCGCGATACGAGCGCACAACAGCGCATGCCGCTCGTCGCGCGCCTGGGCTCGGCGAACAAGTCGCTGTTCGAAGTGATCTCGCTGATGGAGAACAACATCGAGGAGCCGCTGTCGCGCGAGGAGCTCGCGCGGCTCGCGAACATGTCGCAGCGGCAGTTGCAGCGCCTCTTCCGCGAGCACCTCGGGATGACGCCGACGCACTACTACCTGACGCTGCGGCTGCGCCGGGCGCGCGAGTTGCTGCTGCAGACCGACATGTCGATCATGCACATCACGATGGCGTGCGGCTTCCAGTCGGCATGCCACTTCAGCAAGAGCTACCGTGACGCGTTCGGCGTCGCGCCGACGCGTGAGCGCCGCAAGCAGGTGGCGCCGCTCGCGCAGGGTGCGGCGAGTGCGGGGCCTGCGTTTCCGGCGCATGTGCTGCATGCGTGAAGCAGGCAGTACCTGAAGAAAAAAGCGGCCTCGAAGGCCGCTTTCCGTTTGCGCTTACGATCCCCACACCTGCATTTCATCGAGCGAATACCCCCACTGCGTCGCCCGCTTCGTGCCGAGCATCCGCACGTAGCGGCCCTGCGCCTTCAGGTTCGGCAGCGTCACATGCCCGTACGACACGCCGTTGCTCGTCGAGTAGATCGTCGTCCAGTTCGCGTTGTCGTTCGACGTCTGGATCTGGTAGACGAGCGCACCCGCATCCCAGTACAGATCGATGCTGCTGATCGCCTTCGTCGCGCCGAGATCGACCGAGATCCATTGCGGATCGACGCCGGCGCCTTCGGGTGAATCCCAGCGCGTGCTCGTCGTGTTGCCGTCGAAGGCCTTGTCCGGCGTGAGCGACGCGTTGTAGCTCGCCGACGCCGCGGCCGGCCGCCCTTGCGACAGCAGCGTGCGTGTAACGGCCGGGCCGCCGTAGTAGTTCGCGCCGAGCTTCGCCTTCGTCGCGTCGGCATTCACGCCGAACTGCGACAGGCTCCAGCGCTGCCCGGTCGTCACGTCGCCGACGTACAGCTGATAGCCGCCCGCCGTCGTCGACGAGAAGAACAGGTAGTTCGTACCGCTGACCGGCGCCGGATCCGAGTTGTTGCTCATGCAGTCGTTGAGCGCGAGCGCGCTCGGCGTCGAGGCCGGGTCGGCCGTCTTCGCATAGATCTGGTCGGCCCCGCCGCTGTCCTTCCAGCGTGCGTAGTACACCATGCCGTCCGCACGCACGGTCGGGTAGTACGTCTGCAGCCCGGCCGGACGATCGGACACGGCGGTCGCGCCGGTCGCGAGCGTGCGCTTCATCAGCCCCATGTTCGCGCCGGTGCCGGTCGCGTAGTACACGGCGCTCGCGTCCGGCGCGAGGAACGGCATCGAGTACTCGGCGCCGGCCGGTGCGTTCGTCAGGCTCACCACCGACGTGAACACCGGGCCCGCGCTCGTGTACGACAGCGTCGCCTGCTTGACGTCGCCGTTCTGCTTGAACACGAGCGTCTTGCCGTCCGTGCTGAACTTCGGATCCTCGTTGCGCGTGGCGCCCGTGCTGTGCGTCATGTTGACGGGCGGCGTGCCCGTGCCGAGCTGCAGCATGAACACGTTCCATGCGCCGTTGCTGATGCCCATGAACGCGAGCCACTTGCCGTCAGGGCTGAACACGCCGTTCATCGGATCGGTGATGCCCCACGCGCTTTTGCTGAGCTGCGTCAGCGTATGGGCCGAGAAGTCGTAGAGGAAAAGCTGGCTCGTGCCGTCGCCGTACTTGACGTAGCTGTGATAGACGAGCTTTCCGGTGAGCGCGGCGGGGAACGTCGCGTTCGGCTGGGCGGCGGGATTGTTGACGCAGGCTGCGGCTGCGACGCCGCCGAACAGGTTGAGGGCGATGCCGGCCACGAGGCCGGCGACGAGGGTCTTCAGTTTCACGCTGGATGCTTTCGGGTAAGGTAAGGACGCCGCAGAAAAGGACTCGCGCGACACGCGCGGGCGTCACGGATTCGCGGTCGGGCAGCGTGAATTCCGTATCGGTCGGACAGCGGGAACAAAGCTTGCGAGAGGATGCCCGCTTGTCAGACGAAAGAACAGGATCAGAGCGCTCACAAAACATGCGGATCAGCGATATGGGGCGCGCTTGCACGTGACGGCTGCCGTACTACTCTTTGTCATCGAGGTCCAACGGCCGGAGGGCACGCATGAAGCGCTATGCGGTGCTGGCAAAGACGATCGCCGACGCCATCCGGCGCGGCGACCTGGCGGCCGGCGCGCGCATCCCTACCGTGCGCGCGGCATGCCGCGCGTATCGCGTGAGCCCGTCCACGGTGTTTCGTGCGTACTACGCGCTGGAAAGCGAGGGCCTGATCGTCGCGCGGGCGCGCTCCGGCTATTTCGTCGCGAATCTCGCGGACAAGCACGTACGGTTCGGCCGCGATCCGCCGCGCAAGCCGGCCGCCGTGCAAGCCGACGACGATGACGCGCTGCCCCGCCTGCTCGATTCGCTCAAGTGCGACGACATCGTGCCGCTCGGCTCGGCATTCGCGAGCTATTCGCTGTTTCCGATGAGCAGCCTGTGGCGTCACGTGGCGTCGGCCGCCCGCCACATGGATCGCACGAAACTGCTGGAGGGCCTGCCGCCCGGCTACGACCCGCTGCGCCGCCAGATCGCGTTGCGCTACCTGAACGCGGGTGCGTCGCTGCCGCTGGAGGAAATCGTCATCACGACGGGGGCGATCGAAGCGCTGACGCTCAGTCTGCAGGCGCTGACACGTCCGGGCGACATCGTCGCGATCGAGCGGCCGGCATTCCACGCGGTGTTGCAGGCCGTCCAGTGCCTGCACCTGAAGGCCGTCGAGATTCCGGTCGACCCGCGCACGGGCCTCGACCTCGACGCGCTCGCCGAGGCGCTCGATACGCATCCGGTGCGCGCGTGCTGGTTCATGACGTCGCTCCACAATCCCACCGGCGCGACGCTGACCGACGAGCGCAAGCGCGCTCTGATCGACCTGCTCGCGTCGCGCGGCGTGCCGCTGATCGAGGACGACGTGTATGGCGAACTGCAGTTCGGCACGGCGCCCACACGCCCCGCGAAACTGTACGACGATAACGGGCTCGTCCTGCATTGCGGGTCGTTCTCGAAGTGCCTCGCGCCCGGCTTCCGGATCGGCTGGGTCGCGGCCGGTCGCTTCGTGGGGCAGATCCGGCAGGCCAAAGGCGCGAGCGCGCCGGCCGCCGACGTCCCCGCGCAGATGGCGATTTCGAGCTACCTGCGCGACGGCGCATACGACCGGTTCCTGCGCAAGCTGCGGCGCAATCTCGCCGCGCACCAGGCGCAAATGTTGTCGGCCGTGCGCGCGTATTTTCCGGCGGACACCGAAGTGTTCGCGCCGCGCGGCGGGTATTTCCTGTGGATCGAGTTGCCGCCGCACGTGGATGCGATGCACCTGTTCGGCGATGCGATGGAAAGCGGCGTCAGCATCGCGCCCGGGCCGCTCTTCTCCGCGACCGGCGGCTTTCGCCGCTATGTGCGACTCAACTACGGGCGGCCGTGGACGCCGGCCGTCGAGCGCGCACTGGAGACGCTCGGCACGCTCGCGGCGCGACAGCGGCACGGCAGTTAGCACGAAACGAGCGGCACGCGACGCGCGAGAAGCGCCTTGCGTTTCGCGCGCGAGCGACAAACAATGAAGCGGAAGGCAGCCGCGGACGAACGGGTTCCAAGCGTCCGATGTTATGGAGAATCTCATGAACGCCGCATGCGAACGACCGTCGATGTGCAGCCCGACGATAGCGTTCATCGGTTGCTGACGATGCGCGTCCTGCCCAATCGAAGCGTCCGCGCGCGCGATGCGTGGCGTGCCGTGCTGAATGCGCGCGCCGAATCGCGGCACGCGACGTGCTGCCGCTGCCGCGAATGCGGCTTCGTCGCGTTCCGCGCACTCGAGCACTGCCCCGTCTGCGGTCAATGGAACGGGCCGTTCGAGCCGATCGATCGCCGACCGGCCGACGCACACGCCGCGCACGCGCCGCGGTCGTTCCACACGTGGTCGTCGCGCGTCGCCCGCGCGCTGCGCAACGCGGCTTTCCAGCGGCCGCGCGCGTCGAGCGCGCCGATCCTGAGCATCCTCACGGTCGTACTGCTCGTCGGCGGCTACGTGACGGTCGACCAGACCTGCAAGGCCGATCTCGTTTGTCGCGGGTCCGGTACGCCGGCCGCCGTCGCGACCGAAACCGGGTTGCCCGCGTCGAACGATCCGTTCCTGCCGGTCTTGCCCGCACCCGTCTACCCGTTCCATTCGCCTGATGCAACGCAAGTGGCGGCCGATCCGCAACAGGGTGCCCCGGTCGCCGTCAAACCCGCTCGCCCGATGGCGGTTGCGCAGGCCGCGCCATCGTTGCGCGTACCTGACCGGACGCGCGCCGGCGCAATCCGCGGAGCCGACTGGAAAGGCAACCGCGACACCGCCCATCGCACGCGCGCGATCCGCCGCGTCAGCGCGCACACCGGGCGTGCACGTCGCGTCGCGGCCAGCCACGCCGAAATCGCGAAGCTCTATCGCGGCCACTGAGCGTGGCCCGGGCCCGCGCGCGACGATTCGCTTTTCCCGGCCGCTCTTCATACAACGGCGTTCGTGACCTGTGCGTGTGCGCGCGAATCCGGCCGCACGGTAATGAACGGTTCGTCAGCGCGCGACGACGATCGCCGCGACGCCGCACGATCGGGGGTCGCCGGTCGCCGCGTTGCGCTGCCCTTCGCTCCCGCAACGAAAAACGGGCGGCCCGTTTCCGGAGCCGCCCGTTCTCGCGTCACGCGTCGCGTGTCGAACGCCAGCGCATCACGCCGCCAGCAACCCGTGCGGATCGATCACGAATTTGCGCGGCGCGCCGCCGTCGAACTTCTTGTAGCCTTCCGGCGCCTGGTCGAGCGAAATCACTTCGACGTTGACGATCTTCGCGATCGGCAGCCGGTCGAACAGGATCGCCTGCATCAGGTTGCGGTTGTACTTGAGCACCGGCGTCTGGCCCGTGAAGAACGAATGCGACTTCGCCCAGCCGAGGCCGAAGCGGATGCTCAGGCTGCCATGCTGCGCAGCCTTGTCCTTCGCGCCCGGATCGTCCGTCACGTACAGGCCCGGGATGCCGATCGCGCCGGCCGGGCGCGTGATCTCCATCAGCGAGTTCAGCACCGTCGCGGGCGCTTCCTCCGAATGGCCCGACGAACCGTGGCCGTGCGCCTCGAAGCCGACGCAATCGACCGCGCAGTCGATCTCGGGCACGCCGAGGATCTGCTCGATCTGCTCGCCGAGCGACGCGTCCTTCGACAGGTCGACCGTCTCGAACCCCATCGCCCGTGCGTGCGCGAGCCGTTCCGCATTCATGTCGCCGACGATCGTCACGGCCGCGCCGAGCAGGCGCGCCGATGCGGCCGCCGCCATGCCGACCGGGCCCGCGCCCGCGATATAGACCGTCGAACCGGGCTTCACGCCCGCGCTCACCGCACCGTGATAACCGGTCGGCAGAATGTCGGACAGGCAGGTCAGATCGCGGATCTTCGCCATCGCCTGATCGCGATCCGGGAATTTCAGCAGGTTGAAATCGGCATACGGCACGAGCACGTATTCGGCCTGGCCGCCGATCCAGCCGCCCATGTCGACGTAGCCGTACGCGCCGCCCGCACGCGACGGGTTCACGTTCAGGCACACGCCCGTATGCGTGTCCTTGCACATCGCGCAGCGGCCGCACGCGACGTTGAACGGCACCGACACGAGATCGCCGATCTTCAGCGTCTCGACGTCGCGGCCCACTTCGACCACTTCGCCGGTGATCTCGTGACCGAGCACGAGGCCGATCGGCGCGGTCGTGCGGCCACGCACCATGTGCTGGTCGGAGCCGCAGATGTTCGTGCTGACCACCTTCAGGATCACGCCGTGGCCGATCGCGCGGCCGGTCGGGTCGACCATCTTCGGATAATCGATTTTCTGGACTTCGACCTTGCCCGGCCCAAGATAGACGACACCTCGATTGCTGCTCATCGTATTGTCTCCATGTCTCGTTGGATGGCGCGGCGGCGCGCCGGCTCATGCGGCGCACACGCAACGTGCTGTTCGAGAGTAGTCCGGGAGGCAGGGGCGCCGATGTCTCAAACGCGACACGCGTTTGATCGGCGCCGACATCGATGGCGGAAATACGAAAGTCGGGCGGGAAACGACGGGGACGCTCCGGGTGCGAAACGCACCGGGGTCGGACCAACCCTCGCGGCCGGCCGCCGCCGCGACGGCGGGCGCTACCCGCGCTGATTCTCGCGGATGATCGCGGCGGCGGCGGCCTCCGCATCGCTCGCGACGCCGTCGTGCACGCGCGTGCTGACGGCCGGCGTCGGCGGCTCGCTGTCGAGCGCGTGGCCGTTGCGGTCGTGCGTGTCGACCGTCGCGCGCATCGACAGCCCGACGCGCAGCGGATGCGCGGCGAGGTCGCGCGGATCGAGCGCGATCACGACCGGCACGCGCTGCACGACCTTGATCCAGTTGCCGGCCGCGTTCTGCGACGGCAGCATCGAGAACGCGCTGCCCGTGCCCGCCGAGAAGCCCTGTACGCGGCCGCGATAGGCGACGCGCGAGCCGTAGAGATCCGACACGACCTCGACCGGCTGCCCGACGCGCATGTGGCGAATCTGCCCTTCCTTGAAATTCGCCTCGACCCACAGCCGGTCGAGCTGCACGATCGACATCAGCGGCACACCGGGCCCGACCTGCTGGCCGACCTGCACCGAGCGCTGCCCGATCGTGCCGTCGACCGGCGCGACGATCGTCGTGCGCTTCAGGTTCCGGTACGCGAGCTTGAATTGCGCGGCCGCCTGCACGACGGCCGGGCTTTCGTCGACGGGAAGCTTGCTGCCGAGCGCGCGCGCCGCGTCGAGCTGCGCCTGCGCGGCCGCGAGGTTCGCCTGCGCGCCGGCCACCGCCGCGCGGGCCCGCGCCAGTTCTTCGGGCGCGACGATTTCGACCGAGGCGCCCGAACGCGCGGCCAGCGCGCGCTGCGCCAGCGACAGGTCGGCGCGGCGCGCATTCACGGCCTCGACGTACATCGTGTTCGAGATCTTCGCGTTCGCGACCTGCCGCACCGCCTGTGCGAGCTGCGCCTTCGCCTGCGCGAACGCGACGGACGCCTCGGTGTCGTCGAGCTTCACGAGCGTCTGCCCCGCGCGCACGGCCTGCGTATCGGCGACCTGCACGTCGGTCACGGTGCCCGGAATCTGCGCGGCGACCTGCACGATGCTGCCCGCGACGTACGCGTCGTCGGTGTCTTCGTCATAGCGGGCGCTCGACAGCCAGTACGCGACCCACGCGATCGCGGCCAGCAGCACGATCGCGAGGAACACGGTGAAGCGCTTGCGGCGCGTCGCGCGGCGTGCATCGAGGGCCGGGTCGTTCACCGCGGCCGGCGGCGCGGCGGAATGAAGGTTGTCGTGGTGCATCAGTTCATCAGTCGCTTTGCGTGACGATCAGACGATCGTGCTGGAACACGGGAATCGCGGGCATCGGCGCCGGGCCCGGCATCGGGCTCGCCGAGGCCGTACCTGCAAGAACGGGGGTGCCACGCGGCGTCGGGTCGGAGTGGGTCGCGCCGACCGTGGACGGGCGCGCGGTGTCGTCGCGTCGTGCGGATTCAGGCGTGGACACGGCCCTCGTCGTGGCGGCGGCCGGTGAAACCGTGGCGCTCCGCGCGGGCGAGTCGTTCGACGGGCCGGCTACCGCTGCCCGGTTCGCGGCCACGGCGGCCGGCGCGCCGCGTCCGGCCGCCGCCCCGCTGCGCGCCCGCTGCACGGCCGGCGCTCGCGCCTGCACGACCGTTGCGTCCGCATCGAACCCGCCGCCCAGCGCGCCGATCAGCCCGACGCGCAGCGTCCGCTGCTTGCCGAGCAACGCGATCATCTGCGCGCGCTCGTCGATCAGCGTGAGATCCGCGACATCGACGTCCTTCTGCATCAGCACGCCGCGCCGATGCCGGTCCGCCGCGATCTGCACGATCTTCTGCGCGGCCGCGACCGCATCCTGCTGCTGCGCGACGAGCGTCTGCGACGTCTGCAGCGACGTGACGAGTTGCGCGACCTGCCCGAGCGCGTCGTCGACGGTCTTGTTGTACAGCCCGATCGCGACGTCGGCCTGCGCGACGTCCGCGCCGAGCTTCGCCTTCAGCCGGCCGCGATCGAAGATCGGCAGCGAGATCGCGGGGCCGACGGAGCCGGCGAGCGAATCGCGCGAGAACAGCGACGCGGGCGTCAGCGCGAACACGCCGCCGAGCGCGACGAGGTTCACATCCGGATAGAACTGCGCGCGCGTCGAATCGGCGTTCGCGAACGCGGCCTCGACCCGCAGCCGCGCGGCGACGATGTCGGGCCGGCGGCCGAGCAGATCGGCCGGCAGCCGGGCGGGCAGCGCGCCGCCCGCGAACGCGCCCACGCGCGGCCGCTGCAGCGCGAGCCCGCGCTCCGGGCCGCGGCCCGACAGCACGCCGAGTTGCAGTTGCGCGAGCTTGATCTGCTCGTCGTTCAGCGCGATCTGTTCGAGCACGCGGCTGCGCTTGATCGCCGCGTCGCTCGCGTCGTACGCATTGTCGAGGCCACGCGCGGTGCGCTCGCGCAGCACGGCCGTCACGCGCTGGCTGATCTTCAGCTTCTGCTGCAACAGGTCGCGCACCGCGTACGCCTGATCGAGCTGGCAATACACGGTGACGATCGCGACGGCCAGCGTGAGCCGCACCTGTTCGGCCTCGACGCCGGCGGCGTCGCGCAACGACATCAGGCTCTTCGTCGCCGCGCGGTTCTTGCCCCACAGGTCGAGCTGGTAGTTCAGTCCGACGAAGATCGACGACGGCGACACGTTCGGATCGCCGAAAATCTGCACCGGCACGCGATAGCCGCCGGCCGTCACGTCCGCGATGTCGCCGGGCTTCGGCATCCGCGCGCGGCTGATCGTCGCGCCGGCCGTGCCCGTCAGCCCGGTCAGCGAATCGAACTGCTGAAGCTGTGCCTGCGCGATGCGCAACCGCGCCTGTGCAACCTGCACATCGGGACTGTTCCGCGACGCCTCGGCCACCAGGTCGTCGAGCTGCGGATCCTGTAGCTGCTTCACCCAGTCGGGCGCCGGCCACGCGCCGTTTGGGCCGGGGCCGGCGGTATGCACGAGCGCATCGTCGGCCGGCGCGCGCAGCGACAGCGACGGCAGAAAGCCCGACGGCACGCATCCGCTCAACGCGAGCAATGCCGCGGCGGCCGCGATCATCGCGCCGCCCTTCACGCCACGCGGCGAACGCGCCGCTTGCTTCATCCGACGCATCGTCACCCCTGCCGAACGCGCTGCGCCCGCGCGGCCAGACGCGGCCGCGTGCGCTCGAGCGGGCCGAGCCGGCCGAACAGGCCGTCCGCGACGCCGAACAGGATGCCGGCCAGCTTCGCGCGCTTGTCGCGCTCGACGAGCGCGATCTGCACCACCTGCCACACGGTCAGCAGGTTCGGCACGAGCGCCACCGGAAAACGCAGCCCGTACTGCATCCCGAGCTGCACCGCATTGCGCGCGCTGTAGTAGCGCCGTTGCCACGAATGGTTCATCGACGTCATTTCGAAAGGGCCGATCGCATGCCGCCGTTTCGCGCCGATCCGGTGCGACAGCACCAGCGACGGCACGACATAGAGCGGCACGTTGCGCGACAGCGCGCGGAAGCTGTATTCGGTATCGACGTGATCGATGAACAGCGTCTCGTCGAAGCGGCCAAGCACGTCGAACGCATCGCGCGACACGACGCAGCCCGACGAAATCAGGAACGCGCAGCGCTGCATCGGCGCGCCCGGTTCGATGCGCAGGCGGCGCAGGCCGATGCCGTTCGTCGCGAGTTCCGGCAGGAAGCTGCGCGCGTTCTCGTCGAAGATGCGCGGGCCGGCGAGGAACGCGCGCCCGCCAAGCCCCGCGCAGACCTCGCGCATCGTCGGGAAATACGCGGCCGGCACCGACGAATCCTGGTCGAACAGCGCGACCGCATCGACGCGGTCGCGAAACAGCGCCGCGAGCCCCGCGTTGTACGCGCCCGCGATGCCGCCGCGATTGCCGTGATGCAGCAGCGCGATGCCTTCACGCGCGCACAGGTCGCGCACCCGTGCATCGGCCTGCGGCGTGTTGTCGACGACGAGCAGCGCATCGCACGCGTGCCGCCACGCGCGCAGCGCGTCGAGCTGTGCGTCGCTGGGGTGATACAGGATCACGAGTGCACCGAGTGTCGTCATGGTCTCTTCTCAATGTCCGAACGATGCGGCCGCGCCGCGTTTCGGCCGCGTCAGCCACATCATCGCGGCGAGCGCGAGACACGTCATGCTCGCCATCCAGAACATGTCGTTGGTCGCCATCATGTAGGCCTGCTGCATCACGACGTGATGCAGCGTCGTCAGCTCGCGCACGCCGTCCACGCCCATCGCGTTCAGCGCATGCACGAAGCGTTGCGTGTTCGCCGACGCATGCGTGACCGATTGGGACACGACGTCGTAGTGATAGGTCGCGCGGTTGTCCCACAGCGTCACGCTCATCGCGGTGCCGAACGCGGCCGACAGCGTGCGCAGGAAATTCGACAGGCTCGACGCGGCGGCGAGCCGGTCGTCCGGAATGCGCGACAGCGTCGCGGCGGTCAGCGGAATGAAGAAGCACGGCAGCCCGATCCCCTGGATCAGCCCGGGTGCTGCGATCTGCGCGAACGTCATCTTCAGCGTGAAATGCGCGTCCCACGCGAGCACGGCCGCGAACACGAGAAAGCCGAACGTCGCGAGCACGCGTGCGTCGAAACGGTGCGCACGCAGCCCGACGAGGATCGAGAATACGAGCGCGAGCACGCCGAGCGACGCGGTCGCGAGCCCCGCATGAAACGCGTTGTAGCCCATCACGGCCTGCATCCACAGCGGAAACACCACGCCGACCACGGAGAAGCTCATCATGCCGAGCGAGATGATCAGCACGCAAAACGAGAACGTGCGGTCGCGAAACAGGCTCAGGTCGACCACCGGATGCGCTTCGCCCGCTTCCCAGATCAGCAGCGACACGATCGCAAGCGCCGCGACCACCGCGAGCGTGACGATCAGCGGCGAATCGAACCAGCCGCGGTCGTGGCCGAGATCGAGCATCGCCTGCAGCGAGCCGACGCCGATCACGAGCAGCACGATGCCCGGCACGTCGATCGGGCCGGCCGCGCCGCGCTGCGCGTCGGGGCGCAGCATCGCGGTGCACACCGCGAACGAGAACAGCCCGATCGGCAAGTTGATCAGGAAGATCCACGGCCACGAAAAGTTGTCGACGATCCAGCCGCCGACCACCGGCCCGAAGATCGGCGCGAGCAGCACCGTCATCGCCCATAGTGCGAGCGCGATCGTACGTTTGGCCGGAGGAAAGGTGCGCAGCAGGATCGTCTGCGACAGCGGCACCATCGGCCCCGAACACAGCCCCTGCAGCGCGCGGCAGATCACGAGCACGTGCAGGTCGCGCGCGAGCCCGCACATCAGCGACGTCAGCGTGAACAGCAGCACCGCGCCGACGAACAGCCGCAGTTCGCCAACGCGGCGTGCGAGCCAGCCGGTGAGCGGCACGGCGATCGCGGCCGCGACCGAATACGAGCTGATCACCCACGTGCCCTGGCTGTTCGATACGCCGAGACTGCCGGAGATCGCCGGCACCGCGACGTTCGTCACGGTCGAGTCGAGCACTTCGATGAACGTCGCGAGCGACAGCGCGAACGTCAGCAGCGCGAGCCGGATGCCGCGCACCGGCTGCGCGGCCGGCGCGGGCGGCACGTCGAACGCCGGCGGCGCGGCGGCCCCGTCGTGAAGCGGCGACGCGGCGCTCATGCGCCGGCCACCGCGACATCGGCCCGCGCGGCCGCTCGTCCGCGCTTCGGCACGAACCGTTCGATGAAATCGGCGGCCGCGCCGCAGCCGTCCGGCGCGGCCGCGAGCAGCGCACGCGTGCGCTCCGCATGCACCGCGAACGCGGGTTCGTCGAGCACGCGCGCGAGCGCCGCGCCGAGCCGCGCGCCGTCGAGCGGGCCGTCGACACGCACGCCGCAGCCGTTCGCGACGACGCGTTGCGCGTTGTCGAACTGATCGTGCGCGAACGGCGTGACGACCTGCACGATGCCGGCTTCGCACGCGAGCGCCGCCGTGCCGATCCCGCCGTGATGCACGAGCGCGCGGCAACGCGGCAGCAGCGTGCGCATCGGCACGAAGCGGCGCACGAGCAGCCGGTCGCCGTCCTGCGCCGCATCGTGCGGCGTCAGCAGGATGCCGCGCGCGCCGGTCGCGCGCAGCGCGTGCGCCACCGCGCGCGCATAGGCCGCATGATCGACGAGCGTCGAACCGGCCGTGAACACGACCGGGGCTTCGCCGGCCGCGAGAAACGCATCGAGTGCCACATCGTCGTCGGGTGTCGCGATATCGTTGAACAGCGGAAAACCGCTTTGCAGATGATTCGACGGCCAGTCGGGCTGCGGCGGCGCGAACCAGCCGGGAAACAGACACAGCACGCCGTCGGTCGAATGCAGCCAGCGGCCGAGCACGCGGCGCGCGGGCGCCAGCCCGAGCCCGCGGCGCACCGCGTCGAGCGCCGGGCCGCACACGCGGTCCAGCACCTGGCGCTCGATCAGCGTCATCAGCGCCGACTTCACCGGCAACGGCCAGCGCGCGGGTATCGTCAGGCGCGGGTGGGTCGGCGGTGCATGCGCGGACAGCAGCGTCGACGGCGACACCTGCACCGACACGTACGGCGTGCCGTGCAGCTCCTGCATGAAGCGCGCGGAGAACGCCCACAGCGTGCCGACCAGCACCGTGTCGGCATCGGTCAGCGCGCGCAGCGTGTCGTAATGCGGGCGCAGCGTCGGCGCGATCACCTGCCACAGCGTGCGGAACGACGTCCGCGGATCCCACAGCGCCGGGTTCGCCATCGCCGCGTCATAGTCGGCCGCGGTGCCGACCGGCACGAACGCGAAGCCGCAGCGGCGCACGGCCGCCTCGAACGGCGCATGCGTGCAGAACACGACCTCGTGGCCGCGCGCGGCGAGCGTGCGCGCGATGCCGAGCAGCGGATGCACGTCGCCCGCCGAACCGATCGCGGTCACGATCATCTTCGCCATCGCGCGCCTCGCGGGGTCAGTAGAAGCCGGGGATCAGCGCCGCGACCTCGCGGCGGTACTGCGTATAGGCCGGCCCGAAATGCCCGGTCAGCCAGCTCTCCTCGACGCGCACCTTGTACGCGAGCGACGCGAACACCAGCAGCACGCCGATCGCGCCGCGCCATTCGCCGCCGATCAACGCGGCGCCGACCAGCGCGATCAGGCAGCCGGTATAGATCGGGTGACGCACGAGCGCATACGGCCCCGTACGGACGAGTTCGTGGTTTTCCTTCAGCGTGACCGACACGCTCCAGTTCGTGCCGAGGTGCAGCCGCGCCCATACCGAAAACAGCAGGCCGGCCACCAGCACCGCGAGCCCGCACTGCGCCTGCAGCCCGAAGCGCTGCCAGTCGGGCGCGAGCGCCTGCCACGACGGATCGGGCAGGATGATCAACGCGCCGCCGACGATCAGCGGAATCGACTGCAGCGTGCGCGAGCGCGACGCCTCCTTGCGCACGGTCGTCTTGACGCCCTGCGACGTGGCGATCCAGTACGCGAGCCACGCGGCCCACGGAACGACGATGGCGATGGTCTGAACGATATTCACGGCTGGCCTGCCTCGTTGGGATGGGAATTCGGATGCGCGGGACGCGCCCGCTGCACGACGGATGGCGTCACGACGAAAGCGCATGCATCGGCGCGGGCACGCACGCGTGCGCGGCGGCACGTGCGACCCCGGCCGCGGCAGATGGCTCGCCGCAGAAGAACTCGAGCAGCGCGGTACGGGTGGATTCGCGCTGCGCCCGGCCTTCGATGTCGAGGAAGTGGCCCGCGTCCGGCACCGTCGCGAACCGCGCGCGCGCCACGTGCGCGCCGAGTTGCCGCACGTCGGCCGGCGTCGTGTATTCGTCGCGCTCGCCGTTCAGGAACAGCAGCTCGCAGCCGATGTTCGCGAACTCGCTGAAATAGCGCTCGGGCTGCAGCGACAGGATCTGGTCGACGTGGAACGCGACCTGGTCCTGCTCGTCGCGCGGCAAGCGCGTGAGATACCGGTAGTTGTACAGCTTCATGATGCGCGGCAGATAGCGGCCGACGGTGTCGTTCAGCAACTGCGCGGCCTTCAGGTTCTCGCCGGCCGCGATGTGGTCGCGGGCGCGCGTCACGTAGTCCACCATCGCGTCGTTCAGGAATGGCGAGAACGAACAGATCGCCGCGCGCCGCACGCTCGGGCAGCCGCGCGCGAGCGCGAACAGCGACGCGACGCCGCCCCACGACACCGACACGAGGAACGCCGGCGCGAAGCGCTCGACCAGGTACTGGAGGATCGCGGCTTCGTCGTCCTTGGTCAGGATGGAGCAGCCGGGGTTGTGCTGCCGCGACTGCCCCGCATACGGCAAATCGAAGCAGATTGTGTTCATCCGCTCGCCGAGATACTGGACGGTCTGGCCGAACGACGCGGTCGTCGCGAGCGCGCCGTTGACGAGCATCGCCGTGTCGAAGGCCGGGTCGAACACGTTCCGTTCGACGTAGACCTTCAGACCGTTCGGCAGCGGGACCACGTGTTTTTCGGTCGGCATCGTCGTTCTCCGGTGAGTGCGGCGTCTCGACGTCGCGGCATGCTGCAGGTGCACAATGGCCGGCGCCGGGTCCGTGCGCGATCGATCGACGCGCGCGATTGCCGACGCACCGCGGCAATCGCGCGCGGCGCCATTCATTCCTCGTGGTGCGGCGCCATACTAATACGGTCGACATTGCCCACTCAAGTCATTCCAAAAATCCCTCTACTCGGCCATGAAATACGCCGAATTCAAATTGATTTATCGATTTCTATGGTATGCGGAATCCATCCGAGGACGATCGCAATCGTTTGCGCGCAACGCTTCCTGGCGTCGAAAAATTGACATTTGTACTTATTTTTCAACTACTTATTGAGTTTAAATCGCCGAATTCAAACGGCTTTCACAAAACCGCACGCATTCACAATCCGATTTGGCAATTTCACATCGTGAATAATATTACAGACCTCGACATTCTTTCGCCTTGTAATGAAATCGAGCGCAGAAACGGTCCTCCGCATTGCATCATTTTTTCACAGCGCGTTTTAAACAGATTCAAATTTAATTAACCTTCTTTCAATGCGTTTTTCCGCATCCGCACATGGCTCCGGGCGTGACGAGTCGTTCCGTTTGGAACAGGGCCCGCCGTTCAGCCCCGATTTTTTGTTGATTGAACAATCAATAAAAAACCGCTAAGCTCTCGACTTCCATCAACGGCCCGTCCGGGCGAAGGGGAGTCGCGATGCCGAAAGTCGGAATGCGGGAGATACGCCGCGCCCAGTTGATCGATGCCACGCTGCGCTCGATCGACGAAGCGGGCCTGCCCGGCACGACGCTCGCATCGGTCGCGCAACGCGCGAACATCTCGACGGGCATCGTCAGCCATTACTTCGGCGACAAGGACGGCCTGCTCGAAGCGACGATGCGGCACGTGCTGCGCGACCTGTGGTCGGCCACCACGCGCCGCCGCGCCGCCGCACGCAAGGACCCGCGTTCCCGGTTGCGTGCCGTCGTCGCCGCGAACTTCGACGACACGCAGGTCAGCGCGCCGGTGATGAAGACATGGCTCGCGTTCTGGTCGCAGAGCATGCACGACCCGATGCTCAAGCGGCTGCAGCACGTCAACACGCGGCGCCTCCATTCGAACCTGTGCGCCGAATTCGCCAAGGCATTGCCGCGCACGAAAGCGCGCGAAGCCGCCAGCGGCCTCGCCGCGCTGATCGACGGCCTGTGGCTGCGCGGCGCGCTTGCCGGCGGCCCGATCGACACCCGAGCCACGTTGAAGCTCGCCCACGATTACATCGACCTGCTGCTCGCGTCCGACTGACGCGCCACGCAGTCGCCTACCAGGAGATCCTCATGTCCGTATACGGTTTGCAGCGCCTCTACATCGGCGGCGGTTACGTCGACGCCACCAGCGGCAAGACTTTCGACACCTTCGACCCGGCCACCGGCGAGCTGCTCGCGCAGGTGCAGCAGGCGAGCGCGGCCGACGTCGACCGCGCCGTTGCGTCCGCGCGGGAAGGCCAGCGCGAATGGGCGGCGATGACCGCGATGCAGCGCTCGCGCATCCTGCGCCGCGCGGTCGACCTGCTGCGCGAGCGCAACGACGAGCTCGCGGCGATCGAAACGCGCGACACCGGCAAGCCGATCGGCGAGACGCTCGCGGTCGACATCGTCACCGGCGCCGACGTGATCGAGTACTACGCGGGCCTCGCGACCGCGATCGAAGGGCTGCAGGTGCCGCTGCGCGCCGAGTCGTTCGTGTACACGCGCCGCGAACCGCTCGGCGTGTGCGCGGGCATCGGCGCATGGAACTACCCGATCCAGATCGCGTGCTGGAAGACGGCGCCCGCGCTCGCGGCCGGCAACGCGATGGTGTTCAAGCCCAGCGAAGTCACGCCGCTGACCGCGCTGAAGCTCGCGGAAATCTATACGGAAGCCGGCGTGCCGGCCGGCGTGTTCAACGTCGTGCAGGGCGACGGCTCGGTCGGCGCGCTGCTCACCGGCCACCCGGACATCGCGAAGGTGTCGTTCACCGGCGGCGTCGAAACCGGCAAGAAGGTGATGTCGCTCGCCGGCGCATCGTCGCTGAAGGAAGTGACGATGGAGCTCGGCGGCAAGTCGCCGCTGATCGTGTTCGACGATGCGGACCTCGACCGCGCGGCCGACATCGCGGTAACCGCCAACTTCTTCAGCTCGGGCCAGGTCTGCACGAACGGCACGCGCGTGTTCGTGCACCGCTCGATCAAGGACGCGTTCACGCAGAAGGTGCTCGAACGCGTGAAGCGCATCCGCGTCGGCAAGCCGACCGACGCCGACACCAACTTCGGCCCGCTCGTGTCGGCCGCGCAGCTCGACAAGGTGCTCGGCTTCATCGAAAGCGGCAAGGCAGAAGGCGCGAAGCTGCTCGCGGGCGGCACGCGTCTGACCGATGGCCACTTCGCGAACGGCCAGTACGTCGCGCCGACCGTGTTCGGCGACTGCCGCGACGACATGAAGATCGTGCGCGAAGAGATTTTCGGGCCGGTGATGAGCATCCTCGATTTCGAATCGGAGGACGAAGTGATCGCCCGTGCCAACGACACGCACTATGGCCTCGCGGCCGGTGTCGTGACCGAGAACCTGTCGCGCGCGCACCGCACGATCCATCGCCTCGAAGCGGGCATCTGCTGGATCAACACGTGGGGCGAATCGCCGGCCGAGATGCCGGTTGGCGGATACAAGCAATCGGGTGTCGGACGCGAGAACGGCATCACGACGCTCGAGCACTACACTCGAATCAAGTCGGTGCAGGTCGAGCTCGGCCGCTACAACCCGGTGTTCTAATACAAGGAGAGCCGTCATGACGACACGCGAATACGACTACATCATCTGCGGCGCAGGTTCCGCGGGCAACGTGCTCGCGACGCGCCTGACGGAAGATCCGAACGTCACGGTGCTGCTGCTCGAAGCGGGCGGCCCCGACTACCGCTTCGACTTCCGCACGCAGATGCCGGCCGCCCTCGCCTACCCGCTGCAGGGCCGCCGCTACAACTGGGCATACGAGACCGATCCCGAGCCGCACATGGACAACCGCCGGATGGAATGCGGCCGCGGCAAGGGGCTCGGCGGCTCGTCGCTGATCAACGGGATGTGCTACATCCGCGGCAACGCGCTCGACTACGACAACTGGTCGACACACAAGGGCCTCGAGAACTGGACGTATCTCGACTGCCTGCCGTACTTCAAGAAAGCCGAGACGCGCGACGTCGGCCCGAACGACTATCACGGCGGCAGCGGCCCCGTGTCGGTCACGACCAGCAAGCCGGGCGTGAACCCGCTGTTCGAAGCGATGGTCGACGCGGGCGTTCAGGCCGGCTATCCGCGCACCGACGACCTGAACGGCTATCAGCAGGAAGGCTTCGGGCCGATGGACCGCACCGTCACGCCGAAGGGCCGCCGCGCGAGCACCGCACGCGGCTACCTCGACCAGGCGAAGATGCGGCCGAACCTCGAGATCGTCACGCATGCGCTCGCCGACCGCATCCTGTTCGACGGCAAGCGCGCGTCGGGCGTCACGTACCTGCGCGGCACCGAGCGCGCGACCGTGCATGCGCGCCGCGAAGTGCTCGTGTGCAGCGGCGCGATCGCGTCGCCGCAACTGCTGCAGCGCTCGGGCGTCGGCCCCGGCGCATGGCTGAAGGAACTCGACATTCCCGTCGTGCTCGATCTGCCCGGCGTCGGCCAGAATCTGCAGGACCACCTGGAGATGTACATCCAGTACGAGTGCAAGGAGCCGGTCTCGCTGTACCCGGCGCTCAAATGGTGGAACCAGCCGAAGATCGGCCTCGAATGGATGCTGAACGGCACGGGCCTCGGCGCGAGCAACCACTTCGAGGCGGGCGGCTTCATCCGCACGCGCGACGACGACCCGTGGCCGAACATCCAGTATCACTTCCTGCCGGTGGCGATCAACTACAACGGCTCGAACGCGATCGAGATGCACGGCTTCCAGGCGCACGTCGGCTCGATGCGCTCGCCGAGCCGCGGCCGCGTGAAGCTGCGCTCGCGCGACCCGAACGATCACCCGAGCATCCTGTTCAACTACATGGCCGAAGCGCTCGACTGGCGCGAGTTCCGCGATGCGATCCGCGCGACGCGCGAGATCATGCGGCAGCCCGCGCTCGACCGCTATCGCGGCCGCGAGCTGAACCCGGGCGCCGACTGCAAGAGCGACAAGGAACTCGACGCATTCGTGCGCGCCCGCGCGGAAACCGCGTTCCATCCGTCGTGCTCGTGCAAGATGGG
The DNA here is from genome assembly GCF_002925705.1 of Burkholderia anthinoferrum. Classification (NCBI taxonomy): domain Bacteria; kingdom Pseudomonadati; phylum Pseudomonadota; class Betaproteobacteria; order Burkholderiales; family Burkholderiaceae; genus Burkholderia; species Burkholderia anthinoferrum. The sequence goes on along the minus strand of NZ_LFZP01000064.1, from coordinate 32,026 downwards.
TTACGACGACATGGCGGTGGTCGATGAAGAAGGCCGCGTGCACGGGCTCGACGGGCTGCGCGTCGTCGATGCGTCGATCATGCCGATCATCACGACCGGCAACCTGAACGCCCCGACGATCATGATCGCCGAGAAGATCGCCGACAAGATCCGCGGCCGCACGCCGCTCGCGCGGGTCGACGTGCCGTACTTCGTCGCGAACGGCGCACCGGCGCGCAATGTCGCGAAGGCCGTGCGGCAACCCGAGACCGTCTGATCGATCCAGCGCCCGCACCGGGCGCCGCGATACCCTCCCCCGCGGCTCGCGGCGTTCTCGCCCCGAGCCGCGTTTCATTGCGTCTTCCCGCTTGCGCCGCCTGCCCGGGCTACGGAAACGCCTCGCATCCGTTTCGCACGCACGATCGGGTTCCTGCGCGACGTCAGGCTCATCGCGTCGCGCAGGCGCTCGAATGCCGCATCGTCCTTCGGCCCGAAGCGGCTGACCGCCGGCCACGCGAGCACGTGATCAAGCCATTCCTGCCAGGTGTCGCCATGGAAGCCGCGGCCGATTTCCCGCACCGTATCCGGCGCGGCGATCATGACGCCCGCCAGCAGGTAGTAGGCCCAGAAACTGCCGGCGCCTGTCAGTCGATCGAGCCGGCACACGGATAGCGCGGCGAACAGCCCGTCCACCGACGCAAGATCGGCGCGGTGCGTGCGGATCGCCCGCGCGACGAGGTTGTGCCGGCCGCCGTACGCCTGAACCGAAACGCCGTTGCCCGCGGCAAGTTCTGCCGAAAACATCGCGAATGCGGCCATCTCGTCGATGCGCGCCGCGTCGTCGCGCGGGCCGCATGCGCGCAGCACGATCGCGTCGATGACGGCGCCGGGACGAGTCGGTGCTTCCGTGCTCGTTGCCACGACCGCGGCGAGCCTGTCTCTCAGGTTCTTCGCATTGGGTGTCTCGCGCTGCCCGTCGGGTTCGCTCGCGAGGCGTGCGCCCGCGTCTTCGCCGCTGCATTCGACGCCATCGGCAATCCGTTCGAGCGCGGCCCAGCCGACGTCAGGATCGTCGAATGCGCAGGCATCGATCAGGCCGTGCGCGGTGTCGAATACGGCACGCGAGCCCGGGCAGCGACGTTCGGCTTCGGCGAGTTGTCGGACGGAAGGCACGTGCGAGCACGCGCCGAACGGATCGGCCGGGTCGCATGCGCAGCCGCCGCCATCGGTCGCGATCCACGGGACGAGCCGGTGCAGGACCGCGGTCGCTTCGCGGGAGAGGCTCGCGCCAGTTCCCGCACGTCGCGCGTGCGACGCGACGACGGCCGGGTCGCCGGCGTCGCTCGCGGTCATCGCGCAGGCCGCCGTGTCGAGATGGTCGATCAGGTACTGCAGCCACGCGGCCGTGCGCAGCCGGTCGGGCGTCGCGCCGTGGGCACCGCCATACTTTGCTGGATCGGTAAGCATGGTTCCGGCCAATTGGAATAGTCTCGTTTCAATCGAATCGGGAGGCGCGGTGCGTCACGCCTGCCCTGCAGGTCCGCCCGTGCCGGATCTCGACACGGGCGGCCAACCGGTCGTCACGCGGATAAGCGCGACGACGCGAATACATCGAGGAAGCGAAAGCGACAACCCGCGTGCGAACCGCCCGATCCTCACGCACGGCCCTCCCGCGCGGCGGGTCCCCGCTTCGGTCGCGCGCCGCTTACTGCACGTGGAACTTCGGCGACGTCAGGATCGTGCCGCCCACCGTGCAGTCCGGCGTCAGCGTGGCGTTGTTGAACGTCAGCGACGAGTTCGCGTCGCTCCACGCCATCACGACCTTGCTCGGCCCGCACGTGCCGAGCAGCGTGACGTTCACCTTCACGTTGTTGATCGACAGTTGCGTCGTGCTGTCGGCCTGCCCCGTCCACGGCGACGTGCTGCTCGCGCTGCCGCTGATCAGGCCGCACGTCGCGCCGCCCGTGAACGTCGTCGAGGTGATGTTGACGATACCGGTCGACGTGATGGTGCCGTTGAACGTCGCATTGCAGGATGCGGTAATCGATCCCTTGCTGAGGTTCGTGAGCCCCGTCGCCGAGAACGGCTCGCCGTTCGGATTCATCGGTTGGCCGTCGGCGCGCGACACGGTGACGGCGAAAGCAGGCGCGGCCGAAACCGCGGTGAAAGCCACTGCAGCAACAAGCGATACGATTTTGCGAATGCTCATTTGAACTGCCCCCTCTCTTCACAAATGGCGGCACGCCGCCAGGAACGCGACCTTCCGGCCGGAACGATCCGGCCGGTTGGTCACAGGAAGCCGCCGGCACGCGTCATGCGCGCCGGTCGGCTCAGAACTTGTAGGAAATCCCGACGAACGTGATCAACGGGTCGGCCTTCAACCGCGTGCGCGTGGTCGCGAGCGTCGAGCCGTCGGCCGCCTTGATCACGAGCGACGAGTACGTCTTCAGCGGCATGTACGTCAGCGTCGCCGTGAGTCCCCAGTGCTTGTCGATCGCGTAGCTCGCGCCGACGTTGTAGACCGGCGTGAACGACGACGACGCCTTGCCCTCCACCGACGTCGCGCCCGGCTTGCCGGCGCCGGCCGCGAGCACGCTGCCGAGGTTCTCGTTGATGTCCTTCGCGAAGTTGCCGTTCAGTTCGATGTTGCTGAACCAGCTGTAGGCCACGCCGATCCCGACGAACGGGCGAAACCTCGCCGTCGGCGAATTGAAGTAGTACTGCAGGATGATCGTCGGGCTCCACTGCCGCGCATTCTTCACGGCCGGCTGGTTCGCCGACTTGTCCATGTCGACGTTGCCGAGCGCGCCGGCCGGGCCCGGCGGCTTGATCACGCCGTGGCCCGTCAGCGTGAACTCGGGCGGCACGCCGAGCACCGACGTCACCGCGATGTGGTCGGTGAAGAAGTGCGTGAGCGTGAGGCCGACCGTATCGGCGTTGTTGACCGTCAGGCTCGTGCCGGGCGACGTGAACGAACCGGGCAGACGCAGCGGCCCGTTGATCGGCATGTTCGCGAGATTCGTCGTGAGCCCGTTGGTCGAATCCTGCGGCATGATGTGCAGCCAGCCCAGCGTCGCGACGTTGTCGCCCGCCTGCTGGGCCGATGCGAGCGTCGACGCGCCTGCGACGACACCCGCGACAATCAGCTTCTTCATGAAGTCTCCCCCTCGTTCCGTCGGGGCGCCGCGTAGTCGCGCGCGGCGCCGCCATGTCTCCATCCACACGCGGTCACTGCACGAACGCGCCGACCGTGAAGTACGGGTTGCGCGTATCGGCCATGTCGAGGAACCCGAACACGCCGCCGGTGAACACGAACTTGCCGGTCGCCGGCCCCGACGCCGCGTCCGCATGCACGGTCGTCACGACGCCCGGCACCTTCTGCGTGTAGTCGAGGTTCAGCGCGCGCGTGAGCGCGGCCTGCGACGCGTTGAACGGATCGAGCAGCGTCGCCTGCGCACCGACGAGCGCGGTCGCGCGGTAGTTGAACGCGCTGTCCACGCCCGTGTACTCGCCGTCCTGCGAACCCTGCGCGATCGCCGTCCGCGGGCTCAGGAACGAGATGCCCGATTCGTCGTCCGCGCTCGGCGGGCCCTGCGTGAGGTCCGCGTTCGCGGCGCCGGTGCGGATGAAGATCGGCACGAGCTGGTTGCGCAGCTTGCCGACGATCAGGATCCCCTTGCCGGCCTTCGCCGGATCGAGCGCGGCGAGCGTCGGCGGAATCTGCGGCTGGTAGTTCAACGACTGGAACGCCGGCGCATCGGGGCGCAGCGTGAACGGCTGGTTCACGGTCGCGCTCGACGCAAGCGGCTGCCCGCCGTTCTTCTTGCCGAAGTTGTCGGTTTCCGTATAGCTGCCGTCCGCGTTGATCGTCACCGTCTGGTCGAGCGCCACCGGTTGGAAGTTCTGCGACGGCACCTGGTGATAGCCGAGCTGGTTGTACGTGCCGGCGATCTTCGTCAGATCGGTTTCCAGCGACGAGAAGCTGATGAACGGGTAGTACGGAAACGTCGTCTTCGGAATCTTGCCGACGCCGATCACGCCGTCGAACTGGATCGTCGCGCCGGGGATCGCGCCGCCCAGCACGCCTTCGCCGAGGAACAGCCGCGCGGGCCGGCTCGGGTCGAGGCTCGCGTTCTGCATCCGGAACGTGCACTGGTTCAGCTTCACCGTCGGCAGCCCCGTCTCGTCGGCCAGCGTGCCGTCGACCACGTTCGCCGGTGCGGTGTCCCGCGTCGGCTGCACGGTACCCGTGGTGATCGGCACCGGCGATGCGAGGTAGGTCATCCGGTACGTCATCTTCGTCGTGTCGAGCTGTACTTTCACGAGCTCGCCCGACCCCGAGCCGCCGACGAACACCGTGTTGTAGTCGATCGTCTGCGGGCACAGCCGGACCACCGGCGCCGGCGGCGGGTCGCCGTCTCCGCCGCATGCGGCCAGCACGGGCGCGAGCGACGCCGCGGCCATCCACTGTTTCACATTCATAGGAATCCTCTTGAAATTCGATTCGCCGGCGGCGACGCGTGCGCCGCCGGTGCTACGTGTTCAATGCGGGGTTACTGGACGAACGCGCCGACCGTGAAGAACGGATTGACCTTGTTGTTGTTGACGACCATCGCGTAGACGTTTCCGGCCGTCACGAGCCAGCCCGTGTCGCCCTTGCTGAAGATCGCCACGTTGCCGTTCGCGCCCTTCGCGTTGAAGTCCTGCGTGGCGGTCACCTTGATCTTGCCGGGCGTGGCCTGCGCATAGTCCAGCGCGAACTGCGAGGTGACCGACGACGTCTGCGGATCGATGAACGCCGCGGTATTGCCCTGGAACAGCGTGGACGTATAGTTCGCGGCCAGCGTCGACACGGCGGTACCGTCGTTGCAGCTTCCGGCTTCCGACATGAACACGCCGTTGACGAACGCACCAGGAAGGTCCGGATGCGGGATGGCCGGATCGAAGCTCGGCCGCGCCAGCGCGATCGCGTTCGGCTGCCCGTTGGAGGTCACGATGCCGCATGCCGATGCGCTGGTCGCGCCGATGTAGCCGCCCTTCAGCGAATTCGCCGCGATCGCGCTGGCCGACGACAGCATCGAGATCCCGACCTCGGCATCCGCGACCGACGCGAGCAGGTTGGTCGGATCGACGTGCGTGTAGCCGACACGAATCACGATCGGCACGCGTACGCCGTTCAGCTTGCCGACGATCATGATGCCTTTCGCCTGACTCGGCGCAATCACGAGCGATGCGCCCTGCCCCGCGACCGGATACACGAGCGTGCCGAACTGGTCCGGGACCGCGTTGCTCACGAACACGTTGTCGGCCGACCCGTCCGCGTTCTTGCGCAGCACCCACGGCGACCCGGTCGTCTGGCACGAGTAGTCGCTGCCCTGGGTAATCGTGCATGAGCCGTCCGCATTGAGCGTCTGGTTCCAGTTGACGACGTCCGGCTCCCAGCCGACCGGACCGCTCGAGCTCTGGCCATTGCCGCCGAGCGGCGACAGATGAATGCCGACCTCGTTGTAGTTCCCCGCGACCTTCGAGAAGTCGGTTTCCGTTTCGACGAAGCCGATGAACGGATAGAAGTCGAACGTGCGCGACGGCACGGTGCCGAGGAACAGACCCGGTACGATCTCGATGCCCGGGAACGCGATCGTCGCCCCCGGAATCCCGCCGCCCACCACGCCGTTGCCCACGAACAGCATCGGCGGATCCGCACGGTTGATCGTCACCGCATACGCGCCGTCGCTCGTCGCGCCGCTGTCGAGCACGAACGCGCAGCGGTTCTGCTCGGCCGTCGGAAGATTGGTCGGATGGTGGAACGCGCCGCTGATCGTCAGGCCCGCGCGCGTGTCGTTGACTTGCCCTGCCGAGGTCGGCACCGACGATTCGATGAACTGCATCTGATAGGTGAGCTTCGTCGTGTCGAACTTCACCTTCACGTACTCGCCGCTGCCGGCGCCGCCCGTGTACGTCGTCGTGTAGTCGAGCGCGTCCGGACACAGCTTCGTCACGACGGGCGGCGTCGTGTCGGCGCCGCTCGGCCCGCATGCGCTGCCCGAGCACTGCGGCACGGTGATCGGCCCCGGATCGTCGCCGCCGCCGCAACCGGCGACGAACGGCAGCGCCAGCACCGCACACGACAGGATCGCCTTCCGCCATTCAGGAATGCAAATCATCAACCCCTCCTTTTCAGGTACGACAAGTCTCGTCCGGCCGGGCTGCATGGCCCGCCGGTTGGTATCGCGCCGCCGCACGGACGCGCGGCGCATGATGGTGCGCGCATCGCCGCCGCGATGCCGTTCACGCACATGCGGCACACGCCGCGGCGGCGGACAAGCGCGCTCCCGCGGCGCCGTCATGCGGCACGGCGCCGTCGGAACGATCGAAACGGAAAGTGGCTTGGCCGCTGCGGCTTTGCCGCTACACGGCGAGGCGACGATGCAGGCACGCGATCCGCGGCGCGCCTGCATTCGGCGAAAAATCGGGAAACGGCAGTCCGGCTGGCCCGGCGGATAGGCGTCTCATGATGTGGTCTCCATACGTACGCTTGATTCGTTATCGTGATGCGTCGTTCGTCGAGACTATGATCGGACCATTCCCACAAGTAAATGGATGCAGAGTTCCAAACGAATGAACCCGCGCAATCCTAGCGTTTGTACGGTATTTAACAGATTTTCAAACGGCCTTCATTTTATTTGCTCAGACAAATACCCGGCCCGTGGAACGCGCGTTTGAACGGCAGCCGCCAATCCTCGCCGAGCCAAGCCGGCCGGCCCTGGGCGGCACGCACGCATGCTGCGGCGCAACTCACACGTCGATGATCGCGAGCGTGCCGTGGCTGCCGGGCAGCACCGCGTGGCGCGTGCCGGCGTGCGCGAGGTACATCTGTCCGGCCCCGACCACGACCGTTTCTCCGTCGACCTCGAGCATCAGCGTGCCGTCGAGCACCAGCAGCCCCTCGTTGTAGTCGTGCACTTCCGCTTGGTAAGGCTGCGCATCCATGCGCAATACCTTGATCCGGGCCGGCCCCACTTCGCCGACGATCGTGGATTTCCATGCGGCGGCCTGTGCGTCCGCCACGGATTTGAAATCGACCAAGGACATGCGCGCCGCTCCCTATCACGATGAAAGGAACGCATTATCGCGAGCGCCGCATGTGCCGTCCCGGTACGGCGCGAGGGCCGGCAGGCAGCACAGTCGGTCGGCATGTCGGGCAGCCACGCCGGGCGCGGCCCGATACACGGAAAAGAACCCCGATTGTTCGCATCTTTCAACTAAAACATCGAATCATTGGGAAATCCGCACGTAATCCACGCAAATCCGGCACCGCCGCTGCCCGACTTTTCCATCAGAATGCATTTCGATGTGCCGATTGCTAATATGGCGGTCCCGCGATCCCGCACCACCCTGCCGTTCGACATGACGCCCGTTCGCCATGCCGTTCCCGGTCCCGGCCGCTGCGCAGCGGCGGCGGCGCCGGGCACGCGCGGCGCCCGCCGTCGCACCGGGCGGCCGTGCCATCCGTGAGCATGCAACCGATCCTTTCCGTCTCCGACCTCTCCAAGACTTACGCGTCCGGCTTCCAGGCGCTGAAGCACGTGACCCTCGACATCCGCCCCGGCGAGATCTTCGCGCTGCTCGGGCCGAACGGCGCCGGCAAGACGACGCTGATCGGCTCGATCTGCGGCATCGTCACGCCGACCGAAGGCCGCGTGACGGTCGGCGGCCACGACATCCGCGATCAATACCGCGCGGCCCGCGAAATGATCGGCCTCGTGCCGCAGGAGCTGACCACCGACGCGTTCGAAAGCGTCTGGGCCACCGTGTCGTTCAGCCGCGGCCTGTTCGGCAAGGCGCCCGATCCCGCGTACATCGAGAAGACGCTGAAGGCGCTGTCGCTGTGGGACAAGCGTGACAACAAGCTGATGACGCTGTCGGGCGGCATGAAGCGCCGCGTGATGATCGCGAAGGCGCTGTCGCACGAGCCGCGCATCCTGTTCCTCGACGAACCGACGGCCGGCGTCGACGTCGAGCTGCGCCGCGACATGTGGAAGCTCGTCGATTCGCTGCGCGAAAGCGGCGTGACGATCCTGCTGACCACGCACTACATCGAGGAAGCCGAGGAGATGGCCGACCGGATCGGCATCATCCTCGGCGGCGAGCTCGTGCTCGTCGAGGAAAAGCGCGAGCTGATGCGCAAGCTCGGCAAGAAGCAGCTCACCGTGCAGCTCGAGCACCCGCTCGCGGAGGTGCCGCCGGCGCTCGCGCCGTTCGGGCTCGAGCGCGCGGAAGACGGCGCCGCGCTCGTCTATACGTACGATTCGCAGCGTGACGACGCGAGCATCGCTAAGCTCATCAACGCGCTCGGCTCGGCCGGCATCGGCTTTCGCGACCTGCATACGACGCAGAGCTCGCTCGAGGACATTTTTGTCAGCCTGATCGACAACCGCCGCAACGGCGTGCAAGGAGCCTGACGCATGAACTGGCATGGAATCCGCGCGATCTACCGCGCAGAAATGGCCCGCACGCGCCGCACGCTGATGCAGAGCATCATCGCGCCGGTGATCTCGACGTCGCTGTATTTCGTCGTGTTCGGCTCCGCGATCGGCTCGCGCATCAGCGACGTGAACGGCATCGGCTACGGATCGTTCATCGTGCCGGGCCTCGTGATGCTGTCGCTGCTGTCGCAGAGCATCTCGAACGCGTCGTTCGGCATCTACTTCCCGCGCTTCACCGGCACGATCTACGAGATCCTGTCCGCGCCCGTTTCGTACTGGGAGATCGTGATCGCGTACGTCGGCGCGGCCGCGTCGAAGTCGATCCTGCTCGGCGTGATCATCCTCGCCACGGCCGGCCTGTTCGTGCCGCTGCACATCCTGCATCCGGTCTGGATGGTGCTGTTCCTCGTGCTGACGGCCGTCACCTTCAGCCTGTTCGGCTTCGTGATCGGCATCTGGGCCGACAGCTTCGAGAAGCTGCAGCTCGTGCCGCTCCTGATCATCACGCCGCTCACGTTCCTCGGCGGCAGCTTCTACTCGGTCGACATGCTGCCGCCCGCGTGGCGCGTCGTCACGCTGTTCAACCCGATCGTCTACCTGATCAGCGGTTTCCGCTGGTCGTTCTACGGGATCGCCGACGTGCACGTGTGGATCAGCCTCGCCGCGACCGCGCTGTTCCTCGTGATCCTCCTCGCGGTCGTCGCGTGGATGTTCCGCACCGGGTACAAGCTGAAGAACTGACGCACGCGTGCGTCGCGCGCGCCGCCCGCCGATGACGCATTTCGGCAAGCGGGCGGCGCTTTTCCTCTGATGCGGCAGTTTGTGGTCGCGTCTACTGAACGTGAAGCATCGGGGCCTCGAGCATGCGCTGCGCGGCCCCTTTTTCATTTCAGAGGACGCCATGCCCGCCACCACCGCTCCCGCCTCCGCCGCCGCCCGGCTCGAACGCCTGCCGTTCTCCGGCTATCACAAGCGCATCTTCTTCATCATCGCGATCGCGTTCTTCTTCGACTCGGTCGACCTCGGCACGATGACGTTCGTGCTGGGCTCGATCCGCAAGGAGTTCGGGCTGTCGACGGCCGCCGCCGGCCTCGTCGCGAGCGCGAGCTTCTTCGGGATGGTGCTCGGCGCGGCCGTGGCCGGCCTGCTCGCCGACCGGTTCGGCCGCCGGCCCGTGTTCCAGTGGAGCATGGTGCTGTGGGGCGCCGCGTCGTACCTGTGCTCGACCGCGCAGAGCGTCGACGCGCTGATCGTCTATCGCGTGCTGCTCGGCATCGGGATGGGAATGGAGTTTCCGGTCGCGCAGACGCTGCTGTCCGAATTCGTGCCGACCGAGAAGCGCGGCCGCCTGATCGCGCTGATGGACGGCTTCTGGCCGCTCGGCTTCATCACGGCCGGCATCGTCGCGTACTTCGTGCTGCCGCAGTTCGGCTGGCGCACCGTGTTCGCGCTGCTCGCGATTCCGGCCGTGTTCGTGCTGGTCGTGCGCCGCATCGTGCCCGAATCGCCGCGCTGGCTCGAGCATGCGGGCCGGCACGCGCAAGCCGACGCGGTGATGCAGACGATCGAGGCGAAGGTGATGCGCTCGGCCGGCGTCACGACGCTGCCGCCGCCGTCGCGGCTCGCCGAGCCCGCCGCCGCACGCGGGCGCGGCGCGCTGCGCGAGATCTGGAGCGGCGTGTACCGTCGCCGCACGGTGATGGTGTGGCTGCTGTGGTTCTTCGCGCTGCTCGGCTTCTACGGCCTCACGTCATGGCTCGGCGCGCTGCTGCAGCAGGCCGGCTTCGAAGTCACGAAATCGGTGTTCTACACGGTGCTGATCTCGCTCGGCGGCGTGCCGGGCTTCCTGTGCGCCGCGTGGCTCGTCGAACGCTGGGGACGCAAGCCGACCTGCATCGCGTCGTTGATCGGCGGCGGCGCGATGGCGTATGCGTACGGCCAGAGCGCGCTGTACGGCGGCAGCACGACGCTGCTGATCGGCACGGGCCTCGCGATGCAGTTCTTCCTGTTCGGGATGTGGGCGGCGCTGTACACGTACACGCCCGAGCTGTACGGCACCGGCGCACGCGCGACGGGGTCGGGCTTCGCGTCGGCGATCGGCCGCATCGGCTCGCTGATCGGACCTTACGTGGTCGGTGTCGTGCTGCCGGTGTTCGGCCAGGGCGGCGTGTTCACGCTCGGCGCGCTGTCGTTCGTCGCGGCGGCAATCGCCGTGTGGACGCTCGGGATCGAGACGAAGGGCCTCGCATTGGAACAACTGGCGGCAGGCGACGAAGCCGGCGGCGGCAACCGGTATCCGGCGGCGGCGGCGGACAAGGCGTCCTGATCGTCGCGCGGGCTCTCGGCCCGTTTCGGGCCGGGCGGGTGTTCGGCGCCGTGCCCGGCCGGGCCGGTCAGGCGCCCGAGACGACGAACTCTTCGGCCGCCTTGCGCTGGACCGCGGCCATCACGGCCAGCTCGCGCTTGCTGCGTGCGTCGCCGGACACGACGCCCGTCGCATGCTTCGCCTTCGCACCGAGCGGGAAAAACACGAACGATGCGCCGGCCGGGGCCGCCGGCTCCGCACGCAGGCGTTTGTTCAGGATTTTCAGGTACTTCTTCTTCGAAACTTCCTTGACAGCCATGGCGCCCTCCGCATGAACGTGGTGCGGACCAGCATACCAGCTTTGCCGAGGCGCTCCGTGACCGTGGTATGCGCCGCCGCGCGCGCTCGTGCCCGTGCATGCCCGCAACGGGCCTGCACCGGCCTCACTGCCGAACTTTCCAAACAAGGGCACGGGCGAAAGGCGCGCTGTTCCGGACGCCGAGGACAAGACTGTCCCGCTGGAAGGCACCGCGAGAAACCGAAAGCAACCCGTTCAAGCGTCGCTGCCACGGCGCGCAGCGCGCTTGCCGACCGGATCCACAGCGTGCCCGGTGCGCGTGCCGCCCGCGGCAAGAGCGGCGGCCGGCATCGCCGCTTCCATCGCGGATGAAAACTTTTTCCCGCGATGTCGATTCGCGTCGTCGCCGCGCGTCGTGTTGTCGTAACCCTGCGTTTGCCCGCCTCCGGCCGGCAGACACCCTCGTTCCCTTTCAAGGAGATAAGACAATGCGCGTCATGGTCATCGTCAAAGCCACCGCCGATTCCGAATCCGACCGGATGCCCGACACCGAATGCATGGCAGAAATGGGCCGCTTCAACGAGGAACTGATGAAAGCCGGCATCCTGCTCGCCGCCGACGGGTTGCGCCCGAGCAGCCGCGGCAAGCGCGTGCACTTTTCCGGCAAGAACCGCACGGTCATCGACGGCCCGTTCGCCGAAACGAAGGAGCTCGTCGCCGGCTACTGGCTCTGGCGCGTGAAATCGATGGAAGAGGCCGTCGAGTGGGTGAAGCGCTGCCCGAACCCGATGCCCGGCGACTCCGACATCGAGATCCGCCCGCTGTTCGAGGCCGAGGATTTCAGCCCCGCATTCACTCCCGGGCTGCAGAAGCCGTAAGCGGCCATCATCGCGGAAATCGACGCGGCAGAAGCCCTGAACCGGGCATACGGGCGGTGCGGGCGCCGCCCACATGCGCCCAAATGAGCCGGTTGACGGAAGCCCGTCTAGTAACGTATCGTTTTGTTACGTTACTAGACGGGCTTCCGACATGCATTCCCGTTTCGACCGTTTCCGCTTGACCGCACTCGGCGCGCAGCTCGAAGCGCTGATCGAGCAGCCCGAACGCTATCTCGAGTTCGCGGCGCTGTCGCGCGTCGGCGTCGCCGCGATCGGCGCGATCCAGGACGAGATCGCGCGCAAATTCCCCGAAGTCGAAGCCGACACGACGGCCCGCCAGTTCTGCGGCGCGATGGTCGCCGACGTCATGCGTCGCCGCGGCCATGAGGTCGTGCAGGCGCGCGGGCGGCTCGGCGGTGCGCTGTTCAGTTATGGCGCGGTGTTCAGCGCGCACCCGCAACGGCTGCCGTTCGCCGACGTCGTCGCCGCGCTGGCCCGCATGCCGGCCCGGCTGGCCGCCTGCGCGGCGCATGTGCCGGCGGCGCTGGCCACCCGCCGCCCGGCCGGCACCGGCTTCTCGCTCGTCGAACATGCGTGCCATCTGCGCGATCTCGATGCGGTGTTCGCCGCGCGTATCGACGCCGTACGCACGGCCGAGCTTCCCGCGATCGAATCCGTCGACGGCACCGCGCTGGCCGCGCAACGCGACTATCTCGCGCAGCCGCTCGATCTCGCCGTCGCGGCGTTCCGCAGCGGCCGTGCCGCGCTGTGCGTCGCCGCGGCCGCGCTGGAACCGTCGCAACTCGCGCGCTGCGGGCTGCGCGACGGCATCCGCCGCATGTCGCTCGACGAACTCGTGCGCGAGTTGCTCGACCACGACCGCACGCACATGCTCGAACTCGACGAACTGCTCGCCGAGCTCGAATTGCCGCCCCTGCCTTCAGCACACGGCGCATGATCACGCCTACGCCCGTCGTCTTCATTCACGGCTTCATCGGCACGTTCGACGTGCGCGGCTGGAGCGGCCCGCACCTCTGCCCCGACCTGCTCGGCTACGGCGCGCATCGCACCACGCCGCCCGACGCGATCTCGCTTGCCGCGCAGGTCGAGCACGTGCGGCACACCGTCGATACGCACTTCGGCATGGAGCCGGTCGACGTCGTCGGCCATTCGGTCGGCGGCGCGATCGCCATGCTGTTCGCGCACGCGCACCCCGAACGCGTGCGGCGCATCGTCAACGTCGAAGGCAATTTCATGCTCGCCGATGCGTTCTGGTCGGCCTCGGTCGGCCGCATGACGCCCGACGAAGCCGATGCGATGCTCGACGGCCTGCGCGCGGCCCCGCTCGACTGGCTGCGCGGCGCGATCGACGACCCGTCGCCGGGCCAGCTCGCCGACGCACGCCGCTGGCTTGCGCATCAGCCGGCATCGACGCTGCGCGCGATGGGCCGATCGGTGGTCGAGACGACGGGCGCGGCGGGCTACCTGCCGGCGCTCGCGCAGGTGTTCGAGCGTCATCCCGTCTGGCTGATCGCCGGCGAACGCTCGCGCGCGGGCTGGCACGTGCCCGCCCACGCGCTCGCCCGCTGCGCCGGCTTCGACACCATCGCCGGCTGCGGGCACCTGATCGCGGCCGAGCGGCCTGACGCGTTTCGCGCCGCCATCGCACGCATCGTATGCGAGCCGTCCGCCTGACAACCCGTAGGATTCGCCGAAATATGGTTGAAAGGCACGGTTGCTAGAGTCGCCGGAACAGGGTTTTCCCGGCATCCGGCCGGACTGGATCGACACATGCGAGGATCGATGAACCTGGCACGTACCTTCTGGCTGCTCCTGCTGCTCGCCGTCACGAGCCCTGCCTTCGCATTTCATGCGCGGGTCGTCGCGATTCCGAGCGCCGCGATGAGCGAAACGCTGAAGGCCACCATCGTGCTGCCCGACGATTACGCGCGCGACCACCACGGCGAACGCTATCCCGTCGTCTATCTGCTGCACGGCTCGGGCGGCGACCATACCGACTGGACGTCGAACACGCACATCGCCGCGCTCGCCGACCGCTACCGCGTGATTCTCGTGATGCCCGACGGCGGACACGAAAGCTGGTACATCGACAGCCCGTTCGATTCGGGCAGCCGCTACGAAACCTTCGTCGGCGATGAAGTCGTGTCCTATGTCGACCTGCATTTCCGCACGATCGCGGCACAGCACGCACGCGCGATCACCGGGCTCAGCATGGGCGGCTTCGGCGCGCTGCGCATCGCGCTCGACCGGCCCGACACGTTCGGCGCGGTCGGCAGCATCAGCGGCGCGGTCGACCCGCGCTGCTGCGCGAACGAGCCGGGCATCGACCACGTGTTCGGCGATCCCGGCCGCCATCCGTCGTTCTGGAACCGCAACGTGATCGTCGAAAACGCGCGGGCATTCGTGCGCGCGCATCTCGACCTGACGATCGATTGCGGCCGCGACGATGCCTTCGTCGACTCGAACCGCACGCTGCACGAACGGCTCGTCGCGCTCGGCGTGCCGCACGACTATGCGGAGCGCCCGGGCGGCCATACGTGGGATTACTGGGCGAATGCGATCCGCTACCAGATGCGGTTCTTCGCGACCTCGTTCCAGCATCGCGGCTACGCGTCTCGCGCCGCGCCATCCGCGCCGTCCGCACCGGACATGACCCGTGCGGGCCGACGCACGGCAACCGCTCAAGGCGGCTATCCGGCCGAAGGCCGCAAGGCCTGACGTCGAGAATCGAAACGGGGTGACGAACCGGCATGCCGCGCAACGCGCCCGGCAGGAAGATGAACGCGCGTCGCACGACGCGCGAAAAAGAGAAACGACGAAGCCGTCAGTTGCCGTGCGCGGTATCCGCGCCGACGACGCGATCGAAGAATTCCTGTGCACGCGCCAGCTCGTCGAGCGCGCGATCGAGACGCGACATCGCGCGTGCATAGTGGGCCGACGAGCCGTCGTCGTCGCTTTCGCCGCGCACGGCGCGAAACGCCTGATCGACGTTGCGCGTCGCTTCGACGAAGCGTTGTGCGGCCCGCGCTTCCCGCGAACGGATATGGGTCGACATCGACACTCCTCCCTCAGGATTGCAGTGTGAAGCACGCCGACGCCCAGTGTGCGTGGTACGCATGTCGGCGGCGTGAACCACGACCCGTCGCATGTCGACGCATCGGCCGCCGCGCCGCGCGCTTCGTGCCGATTGTCGCGCCGCGCTCGCCGATCCGCTACGGCGAGATTGCAACAAATTCTTGCGCGAACGGCTTCGCGTGGGTCGTCACGCGCGCCCGATGCGCGGATGCGCCAGCCCCGCGAACGCGGCCGCCTCGCCCGGCGACAGGTCGAACAGATCGCCGGTAAGATCGCGCGGATGCTCGACCGCCGGCCGGTGGCGCATGCGCGCGACATGCGTGGGCGCCACATACGCGGCCGCCGTTTCGAGCGGCGGCACGTCGAACAGATCGCGCGTGACGCCGCGCACGGCGTCCGTCGGCGAACGGCCGCGCAAGCGCGCGACCAGCTCGACGAAGCGATCGAAATCGCCCGCGCGCGTGGCCTTGTTCACTTCCGCGAGATCGCGCGCCTTCAGCACGCACGGCTGCGCCAGCCGCACGAAATACGGCGCTTCGAGCTCGACCGACAGCGCGAGCGGATAGCTCTTGCCCGTCTGTTCCTTCGCACGCCCGACGCAGTCGACCACGGCCGCCCCCTGTGCGGCGCCCAGCGGCTTGCCGGTGCTCACGCTGCGCAGGTGATCGGGAAACACGCGCAACTGCGTGCCGACCGTCAGCGCCGTGGACGACGCGCACACGAGCGCGTAGTGCTGCTCACGACGCCGGCCGGACGGCAGCGTCGAGCGGCTGGCGATGAACGTATGCGGCGGCAACGGCCGCACCTGCCCGCCTGCGTCGACCCACGCATTCCACAGCAATGCGTCCTTGCGCTCGCCCGCGCGCGGACGCGACGCGACCGGCGAGAACAGTGCGAGCAGCGAACCGGTGCGATGCGCGGCGACTTGCGCGCTGTTGCCGAGCGGCTGGTTGATGCCCCACAGAAAACGCCCGCCTCCGAGCCGGCGCTCCCATTCCTTGCGGAGTACGACGGTCGGCAGCTCCTCGCCGGACTCGGTGCCGATCTTGGTCCAGCAGAACGTGGGAGGGAGGTGTTTCAGTGTCATCAACTTTCTCGGGATACAGCCTCGCTGCTGACAGCAAGCCCATTCAACAGCCGTAACTGTATAGGTATAATGCATCGCATGGAAGCCCCGGACCAAGATTTTCCCGTTCAAGACCTGTTGCGCCGCCTGATGGCGGATACACGCTCGTCCAGCGAAATCGCGCGGCTTTCCGGGGTCAGCCAGCCTACCGTGTCGCGCCTTCGGTTGTCGAACGGGCGCCGGCTGCGCCGCAGCGCGCCATTCAATAAGCTATGCAGTTTCTATGGTGTCGATACGGAGCCGTCGCGCCGTCGGTACAACGACCTGCTGCGCGACGCGATCGTCGACGCGTGGGACGGGTCGGACGAGCACGGGCGCGCGCTGCTGGTCGTGATTCAGGGGCTGAAGGATTTGCAGGCGAAGGCGGATGACGGGTGATGGCGCGCGCGTGCGCGGCCATTCATCGAGATTGAATGCGGTGGGTACGCGCGCCCGCATCGGCGGCGGCGGTGCGCCGTTTTCTCCCCGCGCGGCGCGGCGGCGCGCGAGCACCGCGTCGCGCGCCGCTGCCTTCGTCCTGACCGCGCGCCTCAGCGCTCGCACGCCGCGTCGCATTGCGCGAGCGAATTCTCCTTGCTGCGAAACACCAACGGCTGTTCGGCGATCGGCGCGCGACGTCGCGCGAACTGCACGGCCTGTTCGACCTGGCCGTGATGGGTGGACTTCGCGCACACCGGATCGGCCTCCTTCGGATCGCCGGCCAGCAGGTAGGCCTGACACCGGCAGCCGCCGTGATCCGTATGCCGCTCGTCGCACGTGCGGCACGGCTCGCGCATCCAGTCGTCGCCGCGAAACGCGTTAAACGCGTCGCTGTCGTACCAGATTTCCCGCAGCGACCGGTCGCGCACGTTCGGCAACGCGAGCCCCGGCAGCGACCGCGCGGCATGGCACGGCAGCGCGGTGCCGTCCGGCGCGACACCGAGAAACACCGAGCCCCAGCCGTTCATGCACGCTTTCGGGCGGCGCTCGAAATAGTCGGGCACGACGAACAGGATCTTGCAGCGCTCGCCGATCAGCTTGCGATAGCGGTTGACCGTGTCCTCGGCCTCGCGCACCTGCTCGACGGTCGGCATCAGTTGATCGCGATTGAGCATAGCCCAGCCGTAATACTGCGTGTTCGCGAGCTCCAGGTAATCGGCGCCGAGATCGAGCGCCATCTCGATGATCTGCCCCACGTGCGGCAGGTTGTAGCGATGCAGCACGCAGTTGAGCACCATCGGGTAGCCGTGCGCCTTGATCAGCCGCGCCACGTCGCGTTTCAGTTCGAACGTACGCGTGCTGGTCAGGAAGTCGTTCAGCTCGCGCGTCGAATCCTGCAGCGACAACTGAATATGATCGAGCCCGGCGGCCTTGAGCCGCTCGATGCGCGCGACGTTCAGCCCGATGCCCGACGTGATCAGGTTCGTATAGAAGCCGAGCCCGCGCGCATGCGCGACGAGCGTCTCGAGGTCGCCGCGCTGCAGCGGCTCGCCGCCCGAGAAGCCGATTTGCGCGGCGCCGAGCGCGCGCGCGTCGCTGATGACCGTGCGCCACGCGTCGGTGTCCAGTTCCGCGCCGTGCGTCGCGAAATCGACCGGGTTGTAGCAGAACGCGCAATGCAGCGGGCAGCGGTACGTGAGTTCCGCGAGCAGCCACAGCGGCGCGGACGGACGGGAAGTGTCGGGCGCCATGTCAGTCGAGCCAGCCGCGCAGTCGCGCATGATCGAGAAAGCGGTAGACGTCGGTCGCGAGATCGGATTGCATGAACAGGCGCTCGAGCTCGCCGATGATGTCGTCCAGTTCGCGCGTGCCGTCGCAGCGCGCGAGTATCTCCCCCGCGCTCGGATTGAGCTTGACCATGCCCTCCGGATAGAGGAGCACGTACGCATCCTGGGCCGCCTCCCATTGGAGGCGGTACATGCCCCTGAGGCAGGGGCGCAGCGGCACGCCGCTGGCGGCTTCGATCGCGTTCATAGCGGATAGGCCTTTTCGACGGCGTCGAGCATCGACCACAGGATGTCGAGCTTGAATTGCAGGATGCCGAGCGCGCGCTGCTGCGCGTCCGGTGTCGTGAAATGCTCCAACGTGACCGCGAGCCCGTGCTCGACGTCGCGCTGCGCGAGCGGCACGCGGCTGCGGAAATAATGCAGCCCGGCCGGCTCGATCCACGGGTAATGCGACGGCCAGCCCGCGAGCCGGTCGAGATGGATCTGCGGCGCGAACATCTCGGTCAGCGACGAGCACACGGCTTCCTGCCACGGCGCGCGCCGCGCGAAGTTCACGTACGCATCCACCGCGAAACGCACGCCGGGCAGCACGTGTTCGAGCGACCATAGCTCGTCGCGCGTCAGACCGCATGCCTCGCCGAGCCGCACCCACGCCTCGATGCCGCCTTCGTTGTCGCCCTGCCCGTCGTGGTCGATCAGCCGCTGGATCCAGCGGCGCCGCGTCTCGCGGTCGGGACAGTTCGACAGGATCGCCGCATCCTTGAGCGGAATGCAGATCTGGTAATAGAAGCGGTTCGCGACCCAGCCGCGGATCTGCGTGGGCGAACAGGCGCCGCTGTTGAGCCGCCGGTTGAACGGGTGATGGATGTGATAGCGCGATTCGAGCGCACGCAGGCGCGCCTCGAATTCGGTCGCGGTCCAGGGCGTCGCGTGCAACGCCGTAGCGGGGATCGGTGCGTTCATCGTCAGACCTGGAATTGCATGCCGTCGTGCGCGACGTCGATGCCGTGCGCGCGCAGGTGCGCATGCTCGACGGAATGCGGATCGAGAATCGGGTTCGTGTTGTTGATGTGCGTGAGCACCTTGCGCGTGCGCGCGGGCAGCCGGTCGAGCCAGTCGATCATGCCGGGCCGCCCGTGTTCCGCGCACTGCGCGAGATGCCCCATGTCGGCCGCGTGCTTGCCCGACAGGCCAAGATCGATCATCTCGGTCCCGGTCCAGAACGTGCCGTCCACCAGCACGAGATCGGCGCCGTCCATGGCCGCGCGCACGTCGTCGGTGACCGACGCGAGCCCCGGCGCATAGAACGCGCGCCGCCCGCTCGCGACGTCCTCGATCGACAGCGCGATGTTGTCGCCGGGCGCGGCCGACGCACGCCGCGGCGAATAAGGCGGCGGCTTGCTGTCGACGGCGATCGCGGTGAAACGGATCCCGCGCGCCGCGGGCACTTCGAATGGCTCGCCGGGCACGATCGTGTGCGCGGCGACGCCGCAGTAATGGCCGAGCAGGGGCACGAGCGGCAAGCCGGTCGACAGGTCGTCGAGCACCGGCGCGCTCGCGTACAGCGGCAGCGGCGTCGAGCGCTCGCGCAGCATCAGCAGGCCCGTCACGTGATCGATCTGCGCGTCGCACAGCACGACGGCGGCGATGCCGCTGTCGCGGATCGCGCGCGCCGGTTGCAGGTCCGGATCCGCGCGCAACTGCGAAAGAATGTCGGGCGACGCATTGACGAGAACCCAGTCGATGCCGTCTTCGCTGACCGCGATCGACGATTGCGTGCGCGGCACCACATGGCCGCTTCCGCTACGCGCACGGCGGCAGTTCGCGCAATTGCAGTTCCATTGCGGCAGGCCGCCGCCGGCTCCCGAGCCGAGTATCTTGATCTTCATGGGCGTCAGCTCCCGAGGCCGCCCGCGCCGACCACGGCGAAACGGGCGGCACGCGCGGCGATCAGCGGTTGGCGATGTACATCGTGATTTCGAAGCCGAAGCGCAGGTCGGTGTATGACGGTGTCGTCCACTGCATGGTGTGTCTCCTGTTGAGTTGATGAATCGATGAGTCGATGTGTTGCTGCGTGAGTCGAACAACCGCGGTGATCGAGCGGTCGCTTCCTCTTCAGCAAGGAGCGTGCCGATGCGTTGCCTTCACCGCCACGCACCGGCATACGGCCGTCATCCGGGCATCGGGACGCAATCCTTACGAATGGCCGACACGATTCGCGCGAATGCGCCCGGCCGGCCGGACGGCGCGAGGCGCCCGGGCGGTGACAGGTGTTGAATCGTTGAACACCGGTGTTGCAACTTGACACACCGGCTGTGACACGTTGCGCACCCGGCGCACCGGCCGGTGCGCCGTGGCTCGCGTATCAGCTTTCGTCAGACGGGTGCCGCGCCGCGTCGGCCGCGGGCATCTTCCGGTAGATCGTGTTGCGCGACACGCCGAGCGCGCGCGCGGCGGCGGACACATTGCCGCCGTGACGGGCCAGCGCGGCCGCGATCGCGGATGCCGCGACATCCTGCAGACGCGTGTCGGCGGGCGGGAAGGCGTCCACGCCGCAGGGCCCGCCTCCCGCCGCGGCAGGCCGGGCGGGCGCGGCGGGCGACGCGCACGCCTCGGAGACGACCTGCACATCGCCGCGCCGCAGGTCGTCGAAGAAGTCGTCCGGCAGGTGCTCGCGCCGGATTTCGCCGTCGTCGTCGACCATCGCGGCCGCCGTGCGCAGCAGGTTGCCGAGCTGGCGGAAGTTGCCCGGCCACGTGCAGCGCACGAACAGCTCCATCACGTCCGGCGCGACCGACAGCGGCGGCCGGCCCGGGCCCGCGAACGCTTCGCGCTGCAGCATCTTCTGCACGACGACCGCGAGATCCGTGCGGTCGCGCAACGGCGGCAGGCGCACCACGAGGCCGTTCAGCCGGTAGTAGAGATCCTCGCGGAAACGGTTCTGCGCGATCATGTCGCGCAAATCGCGATGCGTCGCGCAGATGATCGCGATGTCCACGGGGATCGTCTTCGTCGAGCCGAGCGGGTTGACGAGACGCTCCTGCAGCACGCGCAGCAGCCGCACTTGCAGCGGATACGGCATGTCGCCGATCTCGTCGAGGAACAGCGTGCCGCCGTTCGCCTGCAGCAGCTTGCCGATCGCCCCCTTGCGGCGCGCGCCGGTAAACGCGCCCTCCTCGTAGCCGAACAGTTCGGACTCGATCAGCGTCTCCGGAATCGACGCGCAGTTGACCGCGACGAACGGCGCGTCGCGGCGCGGCGAGTCGTTGTGGATCGCCTGCGCGAGCAGTTCCTTGCCGGTGCCGGTCTCGCCCGTGATCAGGATCGGGATGTCCTTGCCGATCACCTTGCGCACCTTCGCGATCACGCTGGCGACCTGCGCGTCGCCGGTGTCGAGATAGTTGAGCCGCGACAGGCCGGCCGACGTGCCCGCCGCCGGCGCGGGCGCCGCGTTCGCGCGCGCGGCCGGCGCCCCCGCATCGTGGACGTCCGTCGGCCGGCTGCCTTCGGCGAGCGTCGCGCGGCGAAAGTGCACGCGCGCGCACACCACCGCGCCGTTGCCGAGATTGAGCATCAGGTGCCGGTCGGTGCTCGCGCGCATGCGGTCGATCAGTTGCGCACTGGTGATGTCGAACAGCGACGACAGCGTGTGCGCGCGCAGCGCGGCGAGCGGCATGCCGAGCTGGAACTGCGCGCTGCGATTGGCCGACAGGAAGCGGCCGTCGGCGGTGAACGCGACGATCCCCTCCATCAGCGTGCCGAGAAATTCGGGGCGGCCATGGAACGACACCTGCAGCGTTTCCTGAAAGGTCGTCGTAAACAGGTGATTCTCGATCATCTGCACCGACATCTTCGCGAGCGCCATCGTGTGCTGGTGATAGCTGCGGTGGTCGCCCGTCACGTCGAGCACGCCGATCGCGTCGCCGTACGGATCGAGGATCGGCACGCTCGAACAGGTCAGGAAGCGGTTCGCGGCCAGGAAGTGCTGGTCGCCGTGGACGACCATCGGGCACAGCTCGGCCAGCGCCGTGCCGATCGCGTTGGTGCCCTGCCGGTTCTCCGCCCAGTTCGCGCCCGGGCGCAGCGCGACCTTCTCCGCGCGGCGCAGGAAATCGTCGTCGCCGATCGAATGCAGGATCAGCCCTTCCGCGTCGGTCAGCACGATCATGCTCTGCGTATTGACGATCTGCTCGTGCAGCGTTTCCATCACCGGCATCGCGTGCACGCACAGCACCCGGCTCTGCTCGCGCTTGAGCACCAGCGCCGCGTTCGACAGCACGTCGTAATCGGGGCGTGCCGATACCTGCAGGCCGAACGTCTCCGAGCGCTCATGGGCCTTCTGGATCGACGGTGCGGGCCAGCCAGCGGGATGCGCGGCCCGTGTCCCGGCCGCCTGCTCTACGTCATCGCGCATTGTCTCCTCCGGGGGATCCTTCCGGTCAACTGCCGGACTCTTTGCCGTCATTGCAAGCAAGCATCGGGCCACGCTGGCGCCGCGCAACCCGATCGAAAGGAGGATGTAATGAATCGCCCGGGCGCGGTGGCGCGCGTCGCGTCGCGCGACGGCCTGTCTGCGTGATACCGCGATTTCCCGGCGCGTGACTACCCGTGCGAATCCGGATCTTCGCGGCTGGCGCGCTTCTCGCTTTGTCGCAGGGCAGGCCGGGCGACCGTCCGGCCGCCGACGATTACGCCTCCCGATTCCGCCCGAACCCTATCGACATGACGCGTCGCCCGATTCGATCCACGCCGCCGCCCGCCATGCGGGTCTTGCCCGACACGCCGGCGCCGCCGCCCACGCCCGTTCGCCGACGCCTGCGCCGCGATGCGCAATCGATCGCCTTCACCGTGGCCGGCGCCGCGCGCGGCCATCCGGTCGTCGTGCTGCACGGCGGCCCCGGCAGCGGCAGCCAGGCCGGCATCCTGCGGCTGTTCGACCTTACCCGCGTGCGCGTCGTGCTCGTCGACCAGCGCGGCGCGGGCGCGTCGACACCGCGCGGCGGCACGCGTCACAACGACACCGCGCGGCTGATCGCGGATCTCGAGGCGGTGCGCGAACAGCTCGGCGTGACACGCTGGGGCGTCGTCGGCGGATCGTGGGGCGCCGCGCTCGCACTCGCGTATGCGGGCACGCATCCGGAACGGGTGACGGGCGTCGTGCTGCGCGGCCTGTTCCTGACGTCGCGCCGCGAAGTCCGCGGGCTCTTCATGACGTCCCGCACGCGTGCCCCGCGCGAATGGCGGCGCCTCAATGCAGCGGCCGGGGGTGGCCGGCCGGATCGCCTGCTGTCGCGCTGCGCGCAGCGATTGCGCCACGGCGCGAGCGCGGCCCGGCAGCGCGCGGTGGCGCTCGCGTGGCACGCATACGAAAGCGCGATCCTCGCATCGGCACGCACGCGCCGCTCGCCCATGCGCGCGATCCGTTCGAACGAGACCGTCCGCCGGCTGATCGACAAATACCGGATCCAGGCGCACTACCTGCAACACGATTGCTGGCTCGGCGAGCGCCGCGTGCTCGCGCTCGCGCGACGGGCCGCACGGGCCCACGTGCCGCTGTTCGCCGCGCACGGGATACACGATCCCGTTTGCCCGGTCGGCAACGTCGAGCGCCTCGCGCGAGCCGTGCCCGAAGCGCGAATCGAATGCGTGAAGGCCGGGCATCTGGCAAGCGACCCGGCGCTGGCGCGCAGCATCGCACGCGCGGTGAACGCACTGTTCGCGACAGCGCCGTTCACGTGACGGCCCGCGCGCGTTGGTGCCATGACGCGGCGACACGCTCAATCCCACGCATAACGCGCGCCGACCCACGCGCCGCGCGGTGCGCCCGGCCCGACGAACGGTTCGTTCACCGGGTTGGCGCCGTCAAACGTGTGGTTCGGTCCGTTGAAGAAATTCTGGCCGAGTACGCCGAAGCTCGCGTAGCGCTTGTCGAGCAGGTTCGTCACGCTCGCGAACACCTCGAACCGCTTCGTGACCCGGTAACGCATGTCGAGATCGACGAGCACGTAGCCCGCGATCCTGCCGTTCACGTCGCCATTGTTCTCGTCGCCGCGCGCGTACACGCCGCTGCGCCACGTGACGTTTGTGCCGATGTCCCATGCAGGCGTTGCCGCATAGTCGAGCCGCAACTTCACCGTATGCGCGGGAATGCCGGGGATGCGGTCGCCCGGCTTGACCGTCACGTTGCCGTTCGCGTCGGCCGCCGAATTCGCCGGGCTGTGTTCCGTCCACGACGAACGGTAGGTCGCATCGACATGGCTGTACGACAGCCCGACACCGAGCGAGCCGAGCCGCGTGCGGCCGGCGAGCTCGATACCCTGCCGCCGCGTATCGCCGACGTTGCGGAAATAGCCCTGCGCGCTGGCCGGGCTGCTGATGAACTGGATGTCATCGGTCAATGTCGTGCGATAGGCCGCGGCGCTCCAGGTCGTCGCGGCGCCGATGCGCCCGCGCACGCCGGCCTCGAACGTCCTCGAGATCACGGGTTTGAGCGCCGGGTCGGCGATGAAGTCGTTCGGCAGCGAACACGGCGCCGCCGGGTCCGCGCACGCGAGCTCGATGGCGGTCGGCGAACGCATGCCTTCGTTGTACGTCGCATACGCGGTAAAACCCGGAACCGGGTTCCAGTTGAGCCCGACCGCCGGGTTGAAGCGCGAGAACACATGGTTGCCGTCGAGCAGCGGCTGCACGCCGCTCTCGTCGCCGATCTGCGCTTTCGACCAGTCGTAGCGGCCCGACAGCGTGAGCGTCCAGTGCGGCGTCAGCGACAGCGCGTCGCTCAGGTACACGCCGAAATTCGTGTTGCGCGTCTTGGCGCGCGTCTGCTGCACGAAATCGCCGATGCCGAGCGCCGCGCGCGCATCGGTGAAAGACGCGTCCTGCGACGACGCGACGTAGCTCGAGTTCGCGACATCGGCCGAGACGCCCGCGACCAGCCGGTTCGCCATCCCGCCGAGCTTGCCGAGCAGCGTGAGCTGCACGCTGCCGCCGTAGCTGTCGGTGACGATCGTCGATTGCGCGTTGCTGCCCTGCACCGTGTCGACCGTACCGTCCTCGTCCACCGATCCGTAATCCGTATTGTTGTTGCTGCTCGTGTTCGTGTTGCGCAGGTGCCGGTAGTACGCGTTGCCGCTCAATTCGACGTTTTCCCCGAAGAAGCGGTCGCCCGACAGCGTCAGGTAGCCGGCGCTGTTGCGGTTCCGGTCCGGATACGTATACGCCTGCTTGCGGTTGTCGAGGAACGAGCGCGGGATCGTCTGGGAGCCGGACAGCGTGTTGTCGGCGCCGCCCGCCGCGATCGACAGCGTCGTGTCCGCATCGGTGTAGCGCAGCTTGCCGAACGCCTGCCGCACGCGGCTCGCGTTATGGTCGGCCCAGCCGCCGTCGTTCGCGACGTTCGCGGTCGCGTAGTAGTCGAGGTTCGGGCCGATCGTGCCGCCCTGCTCGACGCTGGCGCTCTTGCGGCCCCACGCACCGCCCGACACCTCCGCTTCGCCGCCCGGGTTCGACCTGCCGTCCTTCGTCGTGATCGCGAGCGCACCGCCGAGCGTGTTGAGCCCGTACACCGGGTTGGAGCCCGGAATCAATTGCACGCGGTCGATCGCCTGCATGGGCAGGATGTCCCAGTTCACGACGTCGCCGAACGGCTCGTTCACGCGCACGCCGTCGACGAACACCGACAGCCCCTGCGGCGTGCCGAGCAGCGGCGACGCGGTGAAGCCGCGATAGTTGACGTCCGTCTGATACGGGTTGCCCTGCGCATCCGAGATCGTCACGCTCGGCAGGTTCGCCGCGAAGAAATCGGCGAGCGTCGCGCGGTGCTGCGCGTCGAGTTCCGCCGCACGCACCGTCTGCACGTTCGCCGGCACCTTCGACAGCGGCGTGCCGATCCCGAGCAGCGGCGTGGTGCCGACGACGACCACCGCGGGCAGCACGACGTCCGGCTCGAGCGCGGCCCCGGCCGCCTGCGGCTGCGCGCTCACGCTGCCGGCCGGCAAGCCGACCAGCGCGAGCGCGCCGAGGGCCGTGCCGACGCATCGCGCACGCCGGCCGCGCCGCGTCGCGGCGTCGCGCGCGGCGGCCTTTGGTCTCCTGATCATCTACGTTGTCTCCGCATTCATGTTCCGCCGGCGCGTGCGAGGCATCGCGCGGCGACGGGTTGTCGCGAAGCCGGCGTGCGAGAACCGTGCCAGCGCCGCGAGCACGCGTGGCGCGCGCTGCGCCGCACATCGCGTCGGTACCCAATGTGGGCGACCGACTCGCCGCTGTTGCGCGGGCTGCGCCACCTGTCATGTTTGGCAACACTTCGCGCGCGACGGTGTACCTGAATGCAACACCTGCGTCGACGCGATAGCGCGAACCGCCCGTGCGTGCTTCCCCTGCGATACGCCGGTATGCCGCGTCATACCGGCATGCGACACCGATGGCATGCGACTTGCGTAACGGACAGTGCACTCGGCCCGGAAACCCCAACCGTGCCGGCGCGACGAATCGTTCGCGGCGGTGCGACCACAATGACTCAGGAGACAACCATGAAGAAACTCTCGGCTTCAGCGAGCCGGCTGGCGACGATCGGCATCGCGGCGGCGGCGGCCGTCGCGCTGAACCCCGGCCTCGTCGAAGCGGCCGCGGACTACCCGGCCGTGACCTACCAGCGCCTGACCGATGCGCACGGCGATCCGGGCTGGCTGACCTACTACCGCACCTACGACGGCCGCTCGCACTCGCCGCTCAAGCAGATCGACACGTCGAACGCGAAGGATCTCAAGCAGGTGTGGGCGTACAAGTTCCCCGCCGACCTGAAGCAGGGCTTCGAGGCCACGCCGATCGTCAACGGCAACTATCTGTTCGTGACGACGCCGAAGGACAACGTCTACGCGTTCGATGCGAAGACCGGCAAGCAGCTGTGGAAATACGAGCCGAAACTCGGCGCGGCCTCGTTCAAGACCGCGTGCTGCGACGTAGTGAACCGCGGCGTCGCGCTGTACGGCAAGAACGTCTATATCGCGATGCTGAACGGCGAAGTCGCGGCGCTCGACGCGCAGACCGGCAATCTCGTGTGGAAGAAGCAGATGTTCGAGCCGGGCCTCGGCTACGCGTTCTCGCTCGCGCCGCTCGCGATCGACGGCGCGATCGTCGTCGGCACGTCCGGCGGCGAATACGGCATTCGCGGCTACATCGCCGCGCTGAATCCGGAGGACGGCTCGCAGGTCTGGAAACGCTACACGATCCCCGCCGCCGGCGAAAAGGGCGCGGAAACCTGGCCCGACGGCATGCAAAGCCATGGCGGCGGCGCCGCGTGGCTCACCGGCACGTACGACGCCGCGTCCCGCACGCTGTACTGGGGCGTCGGCAACCCCGGCCCGTGGCTCGCCGCGCTGCGCCCCGGCGACAACCTGTATTCCGATTCGCTGCTCGCGCTCGATGCGAAGAGCGGCAACCTGAAGTGGCACTACCAGTACACGAACAACGACACGTGGGACTACGACGGCGTGAACGCGGCCGTCCTCGCGGACATCAAGTACAAGGGCAAGGACTACGACGCGATCATCCACGCGGACCGCAACGGCTTCTTCCATGCGATCGACCGCACGACCGGCAAGCTGATCTACGCGACGCCGTTCGTGAAGGCGCTGTCGGTCACCGGCTACACGGCCGACGGCAAGCCGATCCAGGACGCATCGAAGTTCCCGAAGGCCGGCACGACGATCGAGACGTGCCCGAGCTTCCTCGGCGGCAAGAACTGGTGGTCGATCTCGTACGACCAGGAACGCAACATCGCGGTCGTGCCCGCGCTGCATGCGTGCATGAGCCTGACCGGCAAGTCGGTCAGCTACATGGAAGGCCTGCCGTATCTCGGCGAAGGCTTCGAGATCAAGCCCGAACCGGGCAGCGAAGGCTACGGCGAACTGACGGCCATCGACGTGAACACCGGCAAGAAGCTGTGGAGCCACTGGTCGAAGAAGCCGTGGAACGGCGGCGTCGCGACCACGGCGAGCGGCCTCGCGTTCAGCGGCTCGCTCGACGGCCACCTGTACGCGTTGGATACGGCGACCGGCAAGGTGCTGTGGGAAAGCCCGCAACTGGCGAGCGGCATCATTTCCCAACCGTCGGTGTACGAAGTCGACGGCAAGGAATATGTCGCCGTGCTCGCCGGCTATGGCGGCGCGAACCCGATCTGGGGCGGCCCGATGGCCGACATCGCGAAGGACGTTCCGCGCGGCGGCACGCTGTACGTGTTCGCGCTGAACTGAACACGCGCCACGCCCGAGTCGCGCCCGCATGCGCCCGATGCGGGCGCGACGTCCCACCTGCTTCAACCGGACATACGATCATGAATACTCGCCTCACTTCCGTTACCGTCGCCAGTCTGCTCGCCGTGGGCGTGGCGCTGACACCGGCAGCCGCGTCGGCCGGCGTGCGCGTCTGCACGCTGCCCGGCAGCCCGACCACCGCGCTCGACCGCTCCGTTGCGCGCGAAGTGTTCCGCGCCGCGGGCATCGCCGCGACCTTCAACAAACACGGCGTGGACGACAACGGCGACGACGACGGCATCTCCGCCAGCGAGCTGACGAAATCGCTCGAACGCGACTGCGACGTGATCGCCGGCTTCCCGCGTTCGGCGATCGCCGATGCGTCGGGATCCAGGATGACGTTCTCGCAGGGCTATCTGCGCTCCGGCTACGTCAGCGTGTCGCTGCGCGACGCGCCAGCGCCGACCGGCGCCAAGGAAACGATCGCGGCCACGTACGGCAGCCCGTCGCAACTGATCGCCGCGCAGCAGACCAACGCCCGCTTCGACCTCGAGAACACCAGCGAGAAAACGATCGGCGCGCTCGCCGCGGGCCGTGCACAGCGCGCGATCGTCTGGTATCCGAGCGTCGTCGCGTACGAGCGAGCCCATCCGAAACAACGGTTCCAGGTCGCGGCGACGTCGTCGCCGTACTCCGACTGGCAACTGTCGTTCGCGTTCGGGCCGGGCAAGGACGCACTGCAAAAGCGCATCGACGCCACGCTGTCGCAGATGAGCGGCAACGGTCGTCTCGCGTCGCTCACGCGCGGCTGGACGCTGCCCGACGACATCGCGCAAGCCGCCACGCGCGTGCCCGGCCGGTTTCTCGACGGCGCGATCGCGTCCGCACAGCGGCCGGCAAGGAGCGGCTTCATCAAGGTGTCGACGAGCGAAGGCGGCGGCGTCCCGTCGTTCGATCAGGTGCAGGTGCAGCACGGCAAGAAGCTCTACGGCGATGCGTGCGCGAAATGCCACGGCGATCAGCTCGAGGGCAATACCGCGCCCGCGCTGAGCGGAGAATCGTTCGCGCCCGAGGGCAAGTCGCATATCACGGTCGGCGGCATCTTCCTGTACATGTCGAGCAACATGCCGGCCGATCGCCCCGGCAAGATGACCGCACAGGAGTACGAGGACCTGATGGCGTTCCTGCTTTACTCGAACGGCTACGACGCGTCGAAGAGCAAGCTGACCGCCGAGATCGCCAACGCATCGAAGGCGCCGCTCATCGCCGGGCCGCGCAAGTAATCCGCCTGCCCACCTTCGTTTCGATCGACCGCCGCGCCGGGCAGTTTGCCCGGCGCGCGAACCGGACTTTTTCTTTTCATTTCATTCAGGATCCCATCATGATCTCCCGTCATCGCAGAACCTTCTTCGTTCAGGCCGCCGGCCTGTGCGCCGCGCTCGCGGCCGGCCCCCGTGCATTCGCGGCCGCCCCGCCCGTCGACGAAAACGATGCGACGGCGAAGACGCTCGGCTACCGCGCCAAGGCGGCCGCCGTCGACGCAGGCAAGTTCCCGAAGTATCAGGCTGGCCAGACGTGTTCGAACTGCCGCTTCTACAAGGCTGCCGCGGGCGAATCCTTCGGTACGTGCCCGATGTTCGCGGGCAAGACGGTTGCCGCCGAAGGCTGGTGCAACGTCTATGCAAAGCTCGCCTGACGCCGGGCCCGCTCGCGAGCGCGACGGCGTGGCGGGTCGCGGCGCGGCCCCCGATCGCGCCGCGCATCTGCATGCGCTGATCGCGCTGGGCATCGATCGCGGCTACGTGACGCACGGTGAAATCGCCGACGCGCTACCCGACGATGCGGCCGACGGCGCGGATTTCGACGCAGCGGCGTCGATGCTGCGCGAGTTCGGCATCGACGTACGCGAGCATGCCGGCGCGCGCACCGCGTGGACGCTCGACGGCCATTTTTCGCAGGTGACGGAAGTCGCGTCGACGCTGGCCGACGCGTCGACGCCGCTCGCGGCCGACGACCTGCTCGCGGGCCGGACCAACGACCCGGTCCGGCTCTATCTGCGGGAAATGAGCGCGACGCCGTTGCTCGAACGCGACGAGGAAATCGCGCTCGCGCTTCGTCTGGAAAGCGGCCGCGCCACATGCGTCGACGCATTGAGCCACGATCCGGCGGCACTGGCCGTCGTCGCGGCGATCGCGGATGACATCCGCGCCGGCAAGGTGGCGGCGTCGGCTTACGTGACGGGGTTCGCCGGTGAAGCCGAGCCGCCCGCGAATGCGGCGACGATGTCGTCCGACGAGCCGATCATGGCACCGCCCGTGCCCGACGACGACGCCGGTCTTTCCCTCGACAGCCCGGCGTGGCGCGATACGGTCGTCGGGGCGCTCGAGCGTGCCGGTGCGTTGGCATCGGCGATGCAGCACGCATTGCGAGCGGACGGTTTCGAGTCGGCGACTTACCGCGCGCTGCTGCGCGACGCTGGCGCGTTGACCGGCAGCATCCGCTTCACCTCGCGCGCGATCGAACGCATCGGACAGACGAACCGCGAGCGCGCGACGCAAGCGCGCACATTCGAAAAACGGCTCGTCGACACGCTGGCCGCCGCGGGCATACGCGTCGAATCCGCGCGCCACGATCTATTCACGCGGTGCGACGACGTACGCGCGTGGCTACACGCATACAGCGCCGCGCACCCCGATTGCGCGACCGCCCTCGCCCGCCACGCGCCGGCGTTGATCGACGCGCGCACCGCGCTCGCGCGCCTGGCCGCCGAGTCTCCGCTGCCGCTCGACATCGCGATTGCGCTCGATGCGCGGCTCTCGCGTATCGAGCGCGCGATGCAACCTGCGAGAACGAAGCTGTTCCAGAGCAATCTACGGCTCGTCGTGTCGGTCGCCAAGCGCTATGCCGATCGCGGCCTGCCGTTCCCCGATCTGATCCAGGAAGGCAATATCGGCCTGATGAAGGCCGTCGATCGCTACGACCACCGGCGCGGCTTCAAATTCTCGACGTATGCGACATGGTGGATCCGGCAGGCGATCACGCATGCGCTCGCCGATCTGGGGCGCACGATACGCGTACCCGCGCATACCGTCGATACGCTCAACAAGCTGTCGCGGCTCGC
Source organism: Burkholderia anthinoferrum (assembly GCF_002925705.1). Taxonomy (NCBI): domain Bacteria; kingdom Pseudomonadati; phylum Pseudomonadota; class Betaproteobacteria; order Burkholderiales; family Burkholderiaceae; genus Burkholderia; species Burkholderia anthinoferrum. Next base: position 778 of record NZ_LFZP01000064.1, on the reverse strand, counting down.
GCGAATCCACCGGCAACGGACCGGCGACGTCGCCGACGCGCGGGTGCTCTCCATGCAGATGCGGCTGCCGGTCGACAAGGTGCGCGAGCTGATGAGCATCGTGCGCGAGCCGATCTCCGCCGATTTGCCGGTTTCGCCCGATCACGACCTGACGCTGTGCGACGTCACGATCGACCCCGACGCGCCGACGCCCGAAGAAGCGGCGAGCGCCGGTCAGTTGCGCACGGCGGTCGCCGCGCTGATCGACCGCCTCCCCGCACGCGAAGCGTGGATTCTCCGCCTGAGGTACGGCATCGATGTCGACAACGAGTATTCGCTGCGCGAGATCGGCCGGCAACTGAACCTGTCGGCCGAGCGCGTCCGCCAGCTCGAGGTAGCGGCGCTCGAACGCATCCGGCAATTCCGGCACGCGCCGGCGCTGCGTTCACTGCTCGCCTGACACGGCCTTGCCGGGGCGACCGCCTGCCGGCTCGCCCATCCACTGCTCAGGACTGCAACACGACTTGCTGCATTTCTGAACGCCGCGCCGCCTCGCGCCGTCATTCGCAACACCGCAGGGCCGATCGGATCGGGCGCCACCCGCCCGGCTGCCGCGGCTTGCGCCGCAGTCGCGCCCCGGTCGCGCAACTGGCATGCATGTTGCGTTTTCACGAGCGCAGCAGGAATCACACGAACGCATGGAGACACGCTTGTCCAAGATCGAATCGGTTCTTCACGAAACCCGTCAGTTCGCGCCGCCCGCGGCGCTCGAGAAGACGGCGACCATTTCCGGCATGCC
>NZ_LFZP01000077.1:0-3923 GCF_002925705.1 Burkholderia anthinoferrum | reverse complement strand
CCGCCTCGTGCAGGGCTTCTCGACCGGCGGCGAATACGGCGGCGCCGCCACCTTCATCGCCGAGTTCTCGACCGACAGGCGCCGCGGCTTCATGGGCAGCTTCCTCGAGTTCGGCACGCTGATCGGCTATACGCTCGGCGCGGCCACGGTCGCGCTGTTGACGGCCACGCTGTCGCAGGAAGCGCTGCTGTCGTGGGGCTGGCGCGTGCCGTTCTTCATCGCCGGCCCGCTCGGCCTCGTCGGCCTCTACGTGCGGCTCAAGCTCGAGGAAACGCCGGCATTCAAAAAGGAAGCCGAAGCACGCGAAGCGGACGAGCGCGCGCGGCCGAAGCAGCGCTTCGCGACGCTGCTGGTCGAACAGTGGAAGCCGCTGCTGCAATGCGTCGGCCTCGTGCTGATCTTCAACGTGACCGACTACATGGCGCTGTCGTATCTGCCGAGCTACCTGTCGGCGACGCTGCACGTGCGCGAATCGCTCGGGCTCTTCATGGTGCTGCTCGTGATGGTGCTGATGATGCCGATGACGCTGTACGCCGGGCATCTGTCGGACAAGATCGGCCGCAAGCCGGTGATGATGGCCGGCTGCGTGGGCCTGCTCGCGCTGTCGGTGCCGGCGCTGATGCTGATCCGCACCGGCGGCTTGCTGCCGATCTTTGGCGGGATGCTGATCTACGGCATCCTGCTGTCGACGTTCACCGGCGTGATGCCGTCGGCGCTGCCCGCGCTGTTCCCGACGCGGATCCGCTACGGCGCGCTCGCGATCGGCTTCAACGTGTCGGTGTCGCTGTTCGGCGGCACGACGCCGCTCGTCACCGCATGGCTCGTCGATCGCACCGGCGACCTGATGATGCCCGCGTACTACCTGATGGGCGCGTCGTTCATCGGCATCGTGTCGGTGCTCGCGCTGCGCGAGACCGCGCGCCAGCCGCTGCCCGGTTCCGGGCCGTGCGTCGCGAGCCGCGCGGAGGCGTTGAGCCTCGTGCGCGGCGGGGCCGACGAAGCGCGTGTGCGCGATCGCAAGTTCACGCCGGTCAGCGAGCGCGCGTGACGCGGATCGATGCGACGCCGCGCGGCCTGCGCGGGCGTCGCCGTTCGCGCGATCGTCAGTTCGCCTGCAGTTGCTGCGCGTCGAACCAGTCGAGCAGCGCGCGCGTGACGAACGCGGGATTTTCCAGGTTCGAGATATGGCCGGCGTCGGGCACCAGCGTGTGCGCACAGCCGATCACGTTCGCCATCTTCACGGTTTCCGACGGCGGGCGCGCCATGTCGCCCGCGCCGCACATCAGCAGCGTGCGCGTGGCATCGAGTTCGGCGAGTGCCGCGAGCGTGTCGGGCCGGCCGAAAATCAGCCGGCCGAGCGGCGCGATCGATTGCCGCAGCCGGTCGGCGGGCAGGTTCGCGAGCGCTTGGCGAAACGCGGCCGGCACCGGGCCCTCCAGATTGACGTCCGGCCGGAAGAACAGCGGCACGATCGCGTCGAGCAACGGCGGCGCGATGCGGCCCGCGGCCTCGATCGCATCGAGCATCGCGAAATAGCGGGTGCGCGTCGCATCGGGCTCGGCTTCGAGCGACGCGTCCATGATCACGAGCGAGCGCACGCGCCGCGGCTCGCGCAATGCGAGCCGCGCGCCCCACATGCCGCCGACGCTGAGCCCGACGACCGCGCACTGTTCGATGTCCAGCGCGTCGAGCAGCGCGCTCGCGTGCGCGGCGAGGTCGTCGAGCGTGTGCGTGCCTTGCGGCAGCGCGCCCGATTCGCCGTGCCCCCACAGGTCCGGCACGATCACACGATACCGGCTCGACAGCGCATCGATCTGCGGCGCCCACATCGTGGCGTCCCACAGATAGCTGTGCCCGAGCAGCACCGGAAACCCGGTGCCATGATCGTGGTAATGCAGGGTACTGCCTTGAATGCGCTGTGCGGGCATGCTGTCTCCGGAGTGTCAGGGCTCGGCGGCAGCCCGGAAACGGGCGCCGCGATGGCGGCGTTCTGTGACGAACGCGAAGCGGCGCATCATCGCACAATTTCCCGCGGCTGCGCATGACGCCGCGCACCGCGCATTCACCGTGCCGCGCTATCCGACGCGATACATCGGCAGCACGTTGCTGCCGGCCGTGTCGTGCTCCGACACGAGCGGATGGCAAGCTTGTTCGAGCAGCCAGTTGGTCAGCACCGCGATATCGAATTCGTTGCACGCATCGGGGTTCTGCACGAGCACATAGCTGCCCGATGCAACGGTGCAATGCGGGAACAGCTCGACGAGCCGCCCCTGCTTCAACAGCCCGTCGACCAGCGGCCGCCTTCCGATCGCGATGCCGTGCCCGTCGACCGCCGCCTGGATCAGTTGATCGTACTGGCTGAAGTGCAGCGCGCCGGCCGGCCGCAGCCGCGGCACGCCGAGTTCCTTCAGCAATTGGCTCCACCCGTGCCACGGCCATTCGCCACGCGGGTCGTCGAGATGCAGCAGCACGTGCTTGTCGAGGTCAGCCGGCTTCATCGACGCGGCGTCGCCCGCCGCCGTCATCAGGCTCGGGCTGCATACGGCCACGACACGCTCGCGAAACAGCACGTCCGTATCGTCGGTCGACGTATACGGGCCGGCATAGCGCACGGCCAGATGCAAACGTTTGCGCTTGAGATCTTCGATTTCGCTCGTGGCCGACACGCGCACGTCGATGTCCGGATAGCTTGCGCGGAACGAACCGAGACGCGGAATCAGCCAAAGCGCGGCGAACGAGACGGTGGTCGACAACGAGATGGCGCGCTGGCCGACACTCGACGACAGCTTGCCGACCACGGATTCGAGATCGGACAACGCGAACGAGATCGCGTCGTACAACTCGCGCCCCTTGTCGGTCAACGTCAGCGAACGAATGTGCCGATGAAAGAGCTCGATCCGGAGCTGCTCCTCGAGCGCCTTGACCTGGCGGCTCACGGCCGACTGCGTGACGTTCAGTTCCTGCCCCGCACGCGTGAAGCTCAAATGGCGCGCCGCGCATTCGAAGCCTCTCAGGAAATCCAGCGAAGGCAAACTTCTCAATCTCTTTGCCAATCTCACATTAGCCATACCGCCGCCTCAAAGTTGCACCCACCGACAGGCAAGTTGCCGCTCGTCTCCCTGAATCGTCTCTCCTATTTGGATTCTGAAACGATTTTATAGTGAAAGCACGGATGCATTCCATTCTTATTTTCAATCGTGACACTTGTATTTATCTATCGAATTTCGTTGCATCGATATTTTCTTACACAAATATTATCGGGTAGTGATTTTGTAAATCGATATGCAAGTGAATGGAAGGCTCAAAAACAGCGGTAAAACTCTCGCCAAAACAGGCATTTACCGGCGAAATCCGCCGCTGCCGCGGCGATTGCTTCACACCGGAAAAGCTGGCCCCCGACGCATACAATTCAATTTCAATCAGCCGACTATTCATTTTGTTTTCCGGATTGCGAAAAAACAAACCGCCCGCAACGGACGAACAAAATGCCTTTTAAATCCGGAATTCAACGTTTATTGAAAAATACTAAACACACGACATTCAAGCTTGCCATGCGGGTTCAAGAAACTGATGAGCCGATTATTTCCGGATACGAATAACCCGCCGGCCGGCAATGCCGGTCAGCGTGCATCGGGTTCGCCTGTCGGCCGGAATCCGGGGGCCGGGGGTCGCCGTGCCGCGCGAGGACCGATTCACTACGCGTTGCCCGGCACCCCATTCGTCCGCGCCGTCACTTCGCGGCGATAGCGGTTCAGCTCCTGCGCGGTCGCGAACGTGCGCTCGAACAGGATCGACAGGTTGTGCAGGATCCGCTCGACCACCTTCTTCTCCCACTCGCCGTCGAAGCGGATCTGCTCGTCGAGCCAGCGCTCGAGCCATTCCGGATCCGGCAGGCGCGATTGCACGGTGTCGCGCGGGAACAG
>NZ_LFZP01000021.1:1814-4766 GCF_002925705.1 Burkholderia anthinoferrum | reverse complement strand
AAGGCAGACTTGTTATAGGATCAAGCCTTACGGGCAATTAGTATCGGTTAGCTGAACGCATTACTGCGCTTACACACCCGACCTATCAACGTCCTGGTCTCGAACGACCCTTCAAGGAGGTCAAGCCTCCAGGGATATCTCATCTTAAGGCGAGTTTCCCGCTTAGATGCTTTCAGCGGTTATCTCTTCCGAACATAGCTACCCGGCGATGCCACTGGCGTGACAACCGGTACACCAGAGGTTCGTCCACTCCGGTCCTCTCGTACTAGGAGCAGCCCCCTTCAAATATCCAACGCCCACGGCAGATAGGGACCAAACTGTCTCACGACGTTTTAAACCCAGCTCACGTACCTCTTTAAATGGCGAACAGCCATACCCTTGGGACCGGCTACAGCCCCAGGATGAGATGAGCCGACATCGAGGTGCCAAACACCGCCGTCGATATGAACTCTTGGGCGGTATCAGCCTGTTATCCCCAGAGTACCTTTTATCCGTTGAGCGATGGCCCTTCCATACAGAACCACCGGATCACTATGACCTGCTTTCGCACCTGCTCGACTTGTCGGTCTCGCAGTTAAGCACGCTTATGCCATTGCACTATCAGCACGATTTCCGACCGTACCTAGCGTACCTTCGTACTCCTCCGTTACGCTTTGGGAGGAGACCGCCCCAGTCAAACTGCCTACCATGCACTGTCCCCGACCCGGATCACGGGCCAAGGTTAGAACCTCAAACAAACCAGGGTGGTATTTCAAGGACGGCTCCACCGAAACTAGCGTTCCGGTTTCATAGCCTCCCACCTATCCTACACAGATCGGTTCAAAGTCCAATGCAAAGCTACAGTAAAGGTTCATGGGGTCTTTCCGTCTAGCCGCGGGTAGATTGCATCATCACAAACACTTCAACTTCGCTGAGTCTCGGGAGGAGACAGTGTGGCCATCGTTACGCCATTCGTGCAGGTCGGAACTTACCCGACAAGGAATTTCGCTACCTTAGGACCGTTATAGTTACGGCCGCCGTTTACCGGGACTTCAATCAAGAGCTTGCACCCCATCATTTAATCTTCCGGCACCGGGCAGGCGTCACACCCTATACGTCCACTTTCGTGTTTGCAGAGTGCTGTGTTTTTATTAAACAGTCGCAGCCACCAGTTTATTGCAACCCCTTCACCCTCCTGGCGCAGGCCAGTCAAGCTACAAGGGCGTACCTTATCCCGAAGTTACGGTACCAATTTGCCGAGTTCCTTCTCCCGAGTTCTCTCAAGCGCCTTAGAATACTCATCTCGCCCACCTGTGTCGGTTTGCGGTACGGTCATCGTTAGACTGAAGCTTAGAGGCTTTTCTTGGAACCACTTCCAATTGCTTCGCTCCCGAAGGAGCTCGCGCCACACCCTTGAATTACGCGCCCGGATTTGCCTAAGCGCCTTCTCCAATGCAGCGACCGGGACTTCCAACACCCGGACAACCTTCCGCGATCCGTCCCCCCATCGCATCTAACAATGGTGCAGGAATATTGACCTGCTTCCCATCAGCTACGCATTTCTGCCTCGCCTTAGGGGCCGACTCACCCTACGCCGATGAACGTTGCGTAGGAAACCTTGGGCTTACGGCGAGGGGGCCTTTCACCCCCTTTATCGCTACTCATGTCAGCATTCGCACTTCCGATACCTCCAGCACCCTTTACAAGGCACCTTCGCAGGCTTACGGAACGCTCTCCTACCATGCGAGCAAGCTCGCATCCGCAGCTTCGGTATATAGCTTAGCCCCGTTACATCTTCCGCGCAGGACGACTCGATCAGTGAGCTATTACGCTTTCTTTAAAGGGTGGCTGCTTCTAAGCCAACCTCCTGACTGTTTTAGCCTTCCCACTTCGTTTCCCACTTAGCTATATTTGGGGACCTTAGCTGGCGGTCTGGGTTGTTTCCCTCTTGACACCGGACGTTAGCACCCGATGTCTGTCTCCCGTGATTGCACTCTTCGGTATTCGGAGTTTGCTATGGCGGGGTAATCTGCAATAGACCCCCCAACCATGACAGTGCTCTACCCCCGAAGGTGAGACACGAGGCACTACCTAAATAGTTTTCGGAGAGAACCAGCTATTTCCAGGTTTGTTTAGCCTTTCACCCCTATCCACAGCTCATCCCCTAACTTTTCAACGTTAGTGGGTTCGGACCTCCAGTACGTGTTACCGCACCTTCATCCTGGCCATGGATAGATCACCTGGTTTCGGGTCTACGCCCAGCAACTGAACGCCCTATTCGGACTCGCTTTCGCTACGCCTGCCCTATACGGTTAAGCTTGCTACTGAACGTAAGTCGCTGACCCATTATACAAAAGGTACGCCGTCACCCCCGAAGAGGCTCCGACTGTTTGTATGCATGCGGTTTCAGGATCTATTTCACTCCCCTCCCGGGGTTCTTTTCGCCTTTCCCTCACGGTACTGGTTCACTATCGGTCGATCACGAGTATTTAGCCTTGGAGGATGGTCCCCCCATCTTCAGACAGGATTTCACGTGTCCCGCCCTACTTGTCGCACACCTAGTTCTTTCATACTGTTTTCGCCTACAGGGCTATCACCTGCTATGGCCGCACTTTCCAGAGCGTTCGGCTAACAATACAAATAAAGAGTGCAAGGCTCATCCCATTTCGCTCGCCACTACTTTGGGAATCTCGGTTGATTTCTTTTCCTGCGGTTACTTAGATGTTTCAGTTCACCGCGTTCGCTTCGCATGGCCTATGTATTCAGCCATGGATACTCCATAAGGAGTGGGTTTCCCCATTCGGACATCTACGGATCAAAGCTCGTTTGCCAGCTCCCCGTAGCTTTTCGCAGGCTACCGCGTCCTTCATCGCCTGTGATCGCCAAGGCATCCACCACATGCACTTGTTCGCTTGACCCTATAACGAGTCTGTCTCGTTACAGGTTGAGTTCTCGCGTTGTGCCGTATTCCAA
>NZ_LFZP01000075.1:0-8528 GCF_002925705.1 Burkholderia anthinoferrum | reverse complement strand
ATGTCATTGCGGCAAGAGTCTAAGGGACACGCTGCTGTTTGTCTGCTCGTGGCGTGACGCACAGTTAGCGCATGATTCTGCTCGCGTCAATTTAGTTTCGCGCGAACGAAAGGAGACGCATCGTGCCCGCATCTTCGAGCGTCAGCCGGCGCGAAGGTCAACAGACGTGGCATATGACGCGTTTGCTAGATGCGGCGTTCGGCATGGCGACGACAACGGCCATTCAGCTTGCCGCGGCGAGTGTCCCTTCCTGGCCGATTGCAGCCTCTCGCCATCGCCGGCAACTGGCCCGACGGCGAACTTGGAGCAGTCCCGTTCAGGCCGCTGGTAAACTCGGGCTGCCAAAGCAACTTTTCCCGGTCATATGAGCACGCAACCCACAGCAGCACCTGCACCCGTCACCCCGATGATGCAGCAGTATCTACCCCTTACCCCATAAGGTGTGATACAGGAACTTACGCCAAGACCTACGCCGTCACGCGTTGGTTGATTGAATTGGTGGCAGACTCGGCCCGCGTACGCATCGCGAAAATGGTGAGTACCCCTCGGCCTGTATTGCGCGGCAAATCGCATTGCGGTGCGCAACAAAACTCCTAAGGATCCCGCACATCGTGCAGAGCAATTCCTCGGACAGTTCGGTATCGAGGCCCGCAGCCTTTCCGCGCGTGACCCGGTCCTCCTGGGCAGAAATGAGGCGCACAGCGATGCGCAGATGCTCATCCGCAGCCCTCAAATGCGAGTATTCGTCGAGCATCGGCATGGTGGGTCCAATCGATCGCTTATTCACAAACTTGGCGGCGGCCAGCGAGCGCTTGCTCGATTATGTCGGGGGACGCCAATACACACTCGCGTGCCCATTGCAGCGCGGCGCGTTCGGCATCTCGTCTCGTCGAGCAGTCCACGAAAGTAGCGAAGACGACCACCGGAACCGGCGCCGGCTTCTTCCAGTCGTTCGGCCGTGAAACGTGTGCCGATGCGGTCCATCGATCGCGAGGTATCTGGTCCACAATACAGTCGACGAAGTAGTTCCGCATCAGATGCATTGCCCCCTCCCGCTTCCAGGATAGGCTTGGCTCGCGCAGCGCTTGGTTCGTCAGGTACGCCGAAGGCTGATCGTCTCGTCACGCCGCGTTTCTGCCTGTCACGTAACGACCAGTGTAGTCAAAGAAAAGCCCCACCGATGCGGGGCTTTTTCTGGAGGCGCGAGCCCGAGTCGAACCGGCCTCAACAGCTTTGCAGGCCTGGCGCAACTTGCAAATTCAACGATCTACGTTGATTAACCACTCAAATTAGCCACTTTGCCAATGATTGGCGCAGCCCCCTAGAATGGGACGTCTACTTCCGGCGAATTCTCTCCAGATCAACGAAATAGACGATTTGGGAAGCGCACACCGCCAACAGATATGTTTCAGCAAGGCACCCGGCCACCGCCCATCATGCACCATCGCTGCGTCTCCTGTTGCGGAGGCGCATACGGTAGTCCGGTCCTCGGATCGATGTGGTCATACTGCCCCGTGGGGTGCCGAGCCCTCCACGCGGCTTGGTCGGCATACTGTTGCTCGATCGCGGCTTGCTCTCGTGCCAGATCTGCCTTCTGCGCATCGTCTAGTTTCTTCGTCATGGTCACGAGCCGCGCGAACTTTGGATCGCGAACATCCTGCAGAGGCGGAAACGGTGGCGCAGGCGGCATGATGAGCACAGGGCCGGTGTATTTCGGTATCGGCAACCTGGATGGTCGGCCAAATTTTGCCGCCATATTCATCTCCCACAACGCAGCGTCCATTCCGAGCACATGTTCGTAGTCGCGATTGACGACCGCCAGCGTGACCGGCCCCGACGGCGTTGGCAATGGCTGCAGGGAAAGTGGAAGCGTCTGTCGAGCCTCGGGATAAATGGTGCGGGCATAAGCGATTGCCGCGACAGAGTACTGCTGCAGCACTGCCTCGTACGCTTCGAGTATCTGGGCTCTACCATAGCCGCCGGGATTCTCGAACATCGGCTTATATGCCAACACTTTCCGGCTATACAACGCATTCGCATTTTGAAGTTCTGCGGCAAACTGCTGTTGAGGATCCGTCGGCGCAGACGCCGTTAGGGGCGCACACCCTGAAAGCACGCTGGCGACAAGCAATATCCCCACTGTCGCGCGCACAAGCGACGGGCATTGACGCGACATATCCGCGATCAACTGGTTGCCCAAGGCGAACAAAACAATGGTCTTCTTGATTGCTCTAGTCTGCTTGGCAGGGCGTCTGGAAGGCTTGATCATTTTTTAGCTAAGTTCTGATCGCGACAGTGAATGGGATGCGTCGCAGTAGAAAGGGAATCGGCACAAAGCTCTCATAGCGGCTGAACGTCAATCTCGCGCATGTCGCACGAGGATGCCACGACCGACGACGACGTCAGCAACCCCGCATAGGTCGGACATGCCATGAAGCGCATCGTCGATTTCGGCCCTTTCTTTGCGCACGCATCATACTGCCGCATTTGGGATAGATTCCGCAATCCGAATGCCCGAACAATGCACGAACGCAACAACTTCTTCAAACATTGCCGATGGCCGCTTTCCGCCGCGCATCGGCATCGTTCACTCGGCATCTGCAGATGAGGGTGTTCGTCGACGGCGCGATGCGAAACCCAGCTACCGACGCCCCTTACACAGGGTCTTCTCGATCCATCCGCGCATCTTCTCGCTCGCAAACCGGCCGAGATTCGGCTCCACCGAGCACATATGCAATCTGCGCTGTCGACAGCTCGATCATGATTGCTTGGTGACTGGCCAAACTACTGTTTGCGATTGTGCAATACCACGCGGGATGCACTCATACGCCGTCGACGGTCTGCTTCTCCAGACCAGGTCATTAAAACCATCCTACTTGCTACTTCGCAGCAAATACTCAAAGATGCAGCTCAAAGCACCGGGCGCAGTGAGGTTTCTCGATATATCAGCTATATAACTGTACTTCGCCCTGCCTGACGGGCATTTGAGTGAATTTGGCTCGATAGATGCTCTAACTTTGCTGATGGGGTCTTGTGGGCAGAGCCTGAATCTGATCGTCAATTCGTGTCGCATGGCGATGCGATCACTGTTAAGCAAAGACGATCATCCCGCCCTTCGAAGCAAGCCGAATGAATAACAGTCGCTCAGCATGAGCGGGATTGGGGATGATCGATGACAGACACAGATTCACAAGACCCGGCCGATCGCGGCCGGCGCAACTTGCTTGCCTTCGGGCTTGGCGCGACAGCGGTAGCGTTGCTCCCGAGTTGGCCAGCCACAGCGCAATCAATCACAGCTCATGGTCCAACCTCTGAAAGGAACCAAAGCATGGCCACCATCACCACCCGCGACGGCGTCGAGATTTTCTATAAGGACTGGGGCCCGAAAGCCGCCCAGCCCCTCATGTTCCACCATGGTTGGCCGCTGTCATCGGACGACTGGGACGCGCAGATGCTGTTCTTCCTACAGAACGGATATCGCGTCGTTGCGCACGACCGACGCGGGCACGGGCGCTCGGCACAGGTGAGCGAAGGTCATGACATGGACCATTATGCGGCCGACGCAGCGGCGGTCGTCGAGCATCTCGAACTCAGGAACGTCGTGCATATCGGCCACTCCACTGGCGGCGGCGAAGCGACGCATTACGTCGCCAAGTATGGACAGCCGCAAGGCCGCGTCGCCAAGCTGATCATCATCGGAGCGGTTCCACCGATCATGCTGAAGACTGCGGCCAACCCCGGTGGTTTGCCGATTGAGGTTTTCGACGGGATGCGCAAGGCGCTCTCGGCAAACCGGTCCAAATTCTACGTCGACGTACCGTCTGGCCCCTTCTACAGCTTCAATCGCCCCGACGCACGGCCGATCCAGGCCGTCATCGACAACTGGTGGCGACAGGGGATGATGGGCGGTGCCAAGGCACACTATGACGGCATCAAGGCCTTCTCCGAAACTGATTTCACGGAAGACCTGAAGACTATCGCCGTGCCGACACTGGTCATGCACGGCGACGACGATCAGATCGTGCCGATCGCAGATTCCGCGCTTCTGTCGGCAAAGCTCCTGAAGCACGGCACTCTGAAAGTTTACGAAAAACTCCCACACGGGATGTGCACCACTCATGCCGATGTGATCAACCCGGACCTTCTCGCTTTTGTGAAGGCCTAAGCTGCCAAAGCCGGCACCCGGTGCGTCGGCTTTTTGCTCGCGTTTCAACGGAGACAATTTGTATGAAGATCGTCGTTATTGGTGGTAGCGGACTAATCGGGTCGCGTACCGTCACTATCCTGCGCGAAGCGGGCCATGAAGTGTTTGCCGCATCGCCCAGCACAGGCGTCAATACCCTCACCGGCGAGGGACTTGCGAAAGCTCTCACCGGCGCGGAGGTGGTAGTCGATGTCGCCAACTCGCCCTCCTTCGAGCCACAAGCGGTGCTTGCGTTCTTCGAGACGTCAGGCCGCAATCTGCTCGCGGCCGAGCGCACGGCAGGAGTGCGCCACCACGTAGCGCTGTCGATCGTCGGCGCCGACCGAATGCCCGACAACGGATACTTCCGGGCCAAAGTGGCGCAGGAGAAGCTGATCGCAAGCTCTGGCGTCCCTTACAGCATCGTGCGCGCCACTCAGTTCATGGAGTTCCTCGGCCCAATTGCGGATGCCGGCACGGCCGATGGGACCGTTCGCCTGCCACGCGGACTGTTCCAGCCGATAGCAGCAGACGACGTGGCCGCGATCATGGCGGAAACGGCGGTACGCGCTCCACGAGGCCAGCATTTCGACATTGCGGGTCCCGATCGGGCGCCGTTTGACCGGATCATCGCGCGCTATCTCGACGCGATCGGCGACAGCCGAAGCGTCGTAAACGATCCGCAGGCCAGATATTTCGGCGGCACGGTCATGGAGACATCCCTCGTGCCGCTTGGCGACGCAAGGCTCGGCCGCATTTCGCTCGACGACTGGCTGCGCACCCACCGCCCGACCTGACGCTCGCAACCTTCAAGGAGCCGCCCATGAAACACTATCTTTTCCCCTTGCTCTTGGCTGCCGCCCAGGCCGCCCCGGCGTTTGCCGACAATGTACCGGGAGCGAAGAACGCCAAGGTCACGCTGGTCTATGAGCATGCACTTCCCGACGTGCCCGGTAAGAGTATTCGTGGCGTCCTCGTGGAATATGGTCCGGGAGGCTACTCGCCAGCGCATACGCACGCGAAGTCGGCAATCATTTACGCGACCGTTCTGGAAGGCGAGGTCAAGAGCCAAATCAACGGCGGGCCGGTTCGAACCTTCAAGGCCGGCGAGAGCTTCACGGAATTACCGGGCGACCATCACGGCGTCAGTGCAAATGCCAGCGATACGGCACCGTCGAAACTGCTCGCGGTGTTCGTCGTCAATACCGATGAGAAGGTCCTGACCATTCCGGATCCGAAGTGACGCGTCACGCCGCGTGTCGTGCCAGGAAGCGCCGTCTCGCCAACAACCGGAGCCAATCATGACCGAAATGTCCAGCCGGATGCTTGCGGGGGTATCGATTCCCGACACGCCACTCGTGGCCAGCGCGATCGAGTATGCGCGAGGAAAATGCGAGCCTTATCTGTTCAACCACGTGGTGCGATCCTGGCTTTTCGCGGCGCGGCTGGGGCAAATCGAAGGTATCGAGCACGATGCCGAAGTGGTCGCGGTTGGAACGCTCCTGCATGACATCACGTTGAACGAGCACTTCGCGGATCCCCGCCGCTTCGAGGTGGAAGGGGCGGATCTCGCGCGAATATTCGCGAAGCAGAGCGGCGTCGACGACCGGCGCGCGCAATTGATCTGGGACAGCGTCGCCCTCAATTCGACGCCTTCGATCGGCCTGTACAAGGAGCCGGAAGTCGCCCTCTGTACTGCCGGGATCGGACTGGACGTCATCGGTTGGCGCCACCAAGTCATACCCTCAGCCGAGACAGCGAAGATCGTCTCGGAGTTCCCGAGGCTGGGAATGAAGCAGAAGATGACGAAGTGCTTTTGCCGTATCGTCGAAAAGAACCCGGAGACCACCTACGACAACTTCGCACGGGACTTCGGCGAGCGGTTCATTCCGGGTTATAAAGCGCCCTCGGTGGTCGATCTCGTCCTGTGCGCCCCCTTCAACGAATGATGGTGGGCGTGCGACTCCGAACCCGGCATGCTTGCTCACGGCAAGCGATCAGGAGGCCGCCAATTGATGCTCGTATTTGAGCATCCAGTCGCGCATCTCCCGCAGTGTCGGCATCAAGTCGATCCCCGCTTGCGACAGCTCATATTCGACGCGCGGCGGGATTTCCGCGAAGGCATTGCGGATCACGATGCCGTTGTTCGCGAGATCGCGCAACTGCTCGGTCAGCATATGTTGCGTCACTCCCGGAAGTCGCCGGCGCAATTCGCCAAACCGGAGTGGCCCTTGGACGAGGATGCACACGATCTCGATCTTCCACTTGCCGGTGATGGCGCGAATGGCTCGTTGGAAGCGCAGGATATCGATCGGCTCGGGGCCCGTGCACCCGGCGCACTCGTCTTCATCGTAGACGCGAGGCTCTATAGTCTGGTTTTTCATACTGGGTCAGAAAATTCGTCCTACTTGATATTCTAATACAACTGCTCGATATTGCACTCAAACAAATCATTAGAGTGGTGATATGAGTAAGATTTTGGTTACAGGCGGGTCGGGTTTCGTCGGCAGCCACGTCGTCGCAAAGCTTCTGAACGAGGGTCATCAGGTCCGGACAACAATACGGAGCGCTCACCGTGAAGCCGAAGTCCGCAAGATGGTGCGGGATGGCGGTGTCGCGTCCGATCAGGCGCTTTCCTTCAGCGAGGCCGATCTGACCGAAGATCATGGCTGGGCTGCAGCGGCGGCCGGATGTGACTATGTGCTCCATGTGGCTTCGCCATTTCCACAGCAAGCTCCCGACAACGAGGATGAACTGATTGCGCCGGCGCGTGATGGCACCTTGCGCGTCCTGCGCGCCGCGAGAGACGCCGGTGCGAAGCGCGTCGTCCTAACCTCGTCCTTTGCGGCCATCGGCTACGGCCACACCAGATACGATAAAGTCTTTGATGAGGAAGACTGGACCGACCCGAACGGACCGGACGTGCAGCCCTATATCAAATCCAAGACGATTGCGGAGAGGACAGCCTGGGACTTCATCGACCGGGAGAGCGGCTCGCTAGAGATGTCGGTCGTCAATCCGGTGGGGATCTTCGGCCCGGTGCTGGGGCCGGACATCTCCGCATCGATCTCGTTCGTCAAACAGCTTCTCGAAGGCGTTCCGCCGTCGCCTGGCTTCAGTTTCGGGATGGTCGACGTGCGCGACCTTGCGGACCTCCACATCCGTGCCATGACAGCGGAGGCGGCCAACGGACAGCGTTTCATCGCTGTGAGCGGCGATGTCGTCACGCTATTGGATATAGCGGCAACCCTTAGGGAGAAGTTGGGCGAGCTCGCTTCGAAGGTCCAAACGCCGGAGACGGAAAGGATAACGAGTGCTCCAGTTCGCAGGAGCACCAGCCACAAGGCTATGCGATTGCTGGGATGGCGTCCTCGGGCCCAAGAGGAGACTATTATTGATACGGCCCGGAGCCTATTTCGCTATGGCGTCGTAGGCTAGCCGAACAAGATCTTATCTCGTCCGGCGGTGGCCCGCCGCTGAAAGGACGGAAAATTAGTAGAACGGTGGGAGGCCATATCCTTTGCGACTTTGCCGTCCGTTCTACAGTGTGCTTCCGCCCACGTCTGCGTACAGCTCCGTCAGTGAACTCATAGGCGAGGTCCTCTTCGAGGAAAAGCGATAAAGGGCTGTTTTTTGGTTTTCGCTGATGCAAACAGGCGCGTATCAAGGGCTGTGCTCGCTTCCACGCACCGGTACAGATCCGGGAAACAATCACGTCGCGGACGCTCGGCCGACGAACGTTTTCACGATTATCCCCGCGTCATCGAAGAAGCGCGCCTGTATTCGGTTTATGAGGCTCCCATCCGCCCCGGACCGTTGAACGGCCCGGGGTCGGGCTGCGCCATCCCACCTGAAAGACGATCAGCTCATTGCTGCCGCCCCCTCTTGCGCCGCCGTCGTATTGAATCGCACCAAACTGATCTGAAACCGGTCGGGTGCAGGCCGAATCGGCAGCCTTCAACGGAGTCGAAGTCGCGTACGGGGCGCCGCTGGACCTGATGTCAACGCAAACGTCCCGTTTGAATGGACCAGCCGGGCGCACGAAAGCCCGCGCGCCGGATAAAACCGGTTTTTCGATGCCCGATCGGGGACGCGAACTGATCGCCGACCGGCCAGTTGCCGCCGCTTACGATCTCCAGCAACCGGCCAAACGGCCAACTTCGCGCTTGCACACCGAAGCCACTGGTAAACTCGGGCAACCCAAGCAACAACTTTACGCCGGATCTATGACCACGCTGTCGCCCGAGGCCTTTGCTGGTCACACTCCAATGATGCAGCGGTACCTGCGCCTTATTTGACGGGGCCCGATGCGCAAACCTACGCCAAGTCCTACGCTCGCCCATCA